>JADFPP010000137.1 GCA_022562275.1 Bacteroidota bacterium | reverse complement strand
GATAAATTTAAAGGAGATATGTTCCATGTGCAGTCAAATTACAGCAAAGAAGTGTACTTTATGAAACCCATGAACTGCCCGCAGCATACGCAATTGTATGCAGCAGAGTTACGAAGTTATAAAGATTTGCCTTTGCGTTTTTCAGACTTCGCAATTTTATATCGAGACGAAAAACCTGGTGAGCTGAACGGGTTATCGCGCCTTCGCGCTTTTTCGCAAGACGACGGCCATTCTTTTTGCAGAGAGGATCAAATTGAAGAAGAATTTAACCGTGTACTGCATGTAGTAGAAAAGGCTATGAAAACGTATGGGATGAAGTATTGGGTTCGTCTTTCTCTGCGTGACGAAAAAGAAAAGCAGAAATATTTAGGAAACGACGCAACATGGAAAAAATCCCAAGCAGTGTTAAGAAATTTATTGAAAAAGAAAAATATTGAATATAAAGATGAAATTGACTATCAGACAAATGGGCTAAAGTGAGAAAATTATCAGGCAATAATTGAGAATTATTTATAATAAAAAAACCTGTTTTCATTATAAACATCAGACATTTCTTAACTCTCCACAATCATTTTTGAGAATCCATACTATTAGTAGAAGACAAACAAAGTAAATCTACTAAAAGGAAAAAAATGGAACGAGATTCAATTCAAAAATTGTTTGAACAATTTCAGCAAGATGAAAAGCCTTTGTCATTTTCAGAGGCTGCCGAATATCTTAATGTTTCTAAAAGTCATTTATATAAACTCACACACAAAAATCAAATCCCTTTCTTTAAACCAAATGGAAAAATGATTTATTTCTTGAAATCAGATTTGCGAAAGTGGTTGCTAAGGAACCGACAGTCGACAGCGGACGAAATTGAACAGAAAGCCGTTGATTATGTGACACTCAATTCAAAGGTAGTAAAATGAAAAAATTATCACCCCTAAAAGCAATCCGGAAAAACTGCCTCGACTGTTGCAACGGTTCAGCGAAAGAGGTTAAACTTTGCCCAATTGAAGATTGTCCATTACATCAATTCAGGTTCGGAAAAAATCCGAATCGAAAAGGGATCGGTGGTTTAGGTTTCCCGAAAGAGTTTCATCAAAAATCGGGCGTTGAGTCGGCTCAAAATTCAAACCAGAGCAATTCACAGAGAGCATTGATATGACAGATTCTCAATGCAGACTTGGAGTAGTCTTTCCAGCAAAAAATTTTGATTCCGTAGTAGAAGCAAAACAATTGAAGGTGTAGCAATGGAGGGCACAATTGTTAACTGGAGATCGACCGGCAAATTGAAATTTCACAAGATAGGCAATCGAATACTATTTAAGCGTGAAGAAATACTCGCAAATGTTGCCAAAATAAAGGTGTACAAGAGTATTGAGGAGTCGGTGCATTGAGATGGGAAGTAACGGATTATTAATGTTGAAGGATAAGATTTTATATAGAGGTAACTGGCATTATGCAATTAGTAAGGAACTTGTTTTTAATGCCAACCTATCGAGAGATGCAAGATTCTTATACATTGTATTAAAATCATTTTGTAATGGTAAAAAGAAAGAAGCTTTTCCAACTAGAAAATATTTATGTGCAATACTTAAATCTAGTAATCAATCACTAAGCAAATACCTTAAGGAATTGGAAGGAGCAAAATTGATAGCTAAAACTAGAGTGCGAAATCAGAGTGGTGAATATAAACACAATGTTTATCAAATAATTGAATATAAGCCAAATTCACCACAGGTAAATTTTAACGCTGGTAAAACTGCAAATTTAACCATAGGCACATGTACCAACAACGTAAACAAGAACACTAGTGTTATACAATACTTAAGTAATAATATTAGCATAGCTCAGTGTTTGATCTCTGATTTTAACCACGAAGATGAAGAAGAGATTACAATGTTAGCTAGGCTTATAAACAAATTTAAGAGATTGCTAGGGGATGATAAACTTCATCAAGTCTTATTTTATTTATTAAGTAAAGTAGTTAGTAAGGAAAAAACTTTCGTTTCAATAGAATCTCTTGGGGAATATTTAGGAGGCTGCTTAAAGAATACAAATCAAAAACGAATAATGGAATTGGAATTAGTATGAAAAATATATCAGCAATTGATATTGAACAACAAATTTTAGGCTCTGCTCTAATTGATAATGAATCATTGGATGTTATTGTCCAGCAGATCCAGCCAAAACACTTTTACGATACCAGGAATAAAACCGTTTACGCAACAATACTTAAAATGTATGAGTGCGGGATGCCGATTGATGCAATTACACTTTTTGATGTGCTAAAAAAGGAAGGCAAAGATCAAGTATGCGGAGGTGTGCAATATATATCAGAATTAACCGTGAATGCTATTTCTTCAGCAAATGTAATATTTCACTGTAGAATAGTATTTGAAAAATGGATGTTGAGAGAGCTTTACAATCGAAGCAAATCAATTGTTCAGAGAATTGAATCTGAGAATAACGATCCGTTTGAATTACAATCTATGGCAATTGAAATGTTTGAATCATTGCTTAGCGATGTTAGTAATTCTGACAGCGATACATCCATAGCAGATGATTTGGATGTTACTATTGATAATATTGAAAAAAGATATTCCGGGAACGATGACCAAGCCTTAAAGAGTATTACATTCCCATCTCTTAATAAGATGACAGGTGGTATTCGTAACAGCGATTTTGTGTGCATACTTGGGGATTACAAACAGGGCAAAACAACTTTTGCTCAACAGATGGCTTTGGACTTTGCAATAAACGATAAGATTCCAGTTGGTTTTTTCAGTTTAGAAATGGATAAGGAAAGCTTTTACTTAAAAGCATTTTCGTTAAGAACAGGGATTGACTATCAGAAATTAAGATCACCTAAAGAGAACGGATTAACACCGGAGGAGTTTCAGGATTTTAAGATAGAGACAAAAGAGAAATTCAAAGATGCGAATTTTTATGTGTGCGATAAGCCACTTGATAAATATCAGATCAAAGCAAAGATGAAACTATGGAAGCGGAAATTTGGAATAAGGTTTTTTGTAATTGACTACATTTCTTTAATCCCGGTTAATGAAAAAAGAGAAAGAAGGGATTTAGAAGTATCAGATTTAAGCAGATTCTTTAAGCTGGCAGCTAAAGAATTACAGACTCCGATCCTAATGTTAAGCCAGGCAAACAACGATGGTAAAACAGCAGAATCAAAAGCACTTGCTCGGGATGCTGATTTTGTCATCTCGGTTAAGAGACCGGTTGAATGTGGAATAAAAGAGATCAGAGTAAATGGAACATCATTCATTCCAAAAGATGAACACTTCGTAATCACTTTAGATTATTCACGTCATGGTAGAAACAAGTTAAGCTTTATTTGTGCCTTTGTTGAAAACAAGTTTGTTGAGATCGATGTACGAAACGGAGTCAATGAATATCCTAACTACTATGAGAAAGAGAAGGCTTTTTAGTGGCATACTCTAAAGCACAAAGACGGCAATTATTAACCAAGGCTATCGCACAAGCTAAGAAGCATAATTTATACTTCATTAGTGATGTTATTGCTTATCTGCCAATATCAAGACAAACATTCTATGATTGGGAATTTGACGATTCTGACAAGTTAAAAGAAGTTCTGCAGGATAATAAGATTGGTGTTAAGGTTGCACTTCGAAAAAAGTGGCAGTTATCAGATAATGCAACTTTGAATATTGCACTTTATAAATTAGTTGGAAGTAATAAAGAAAGACGGATGTTAGCGGAAAGGCAGGAAATAAAACAAGCTGGTAGTATTGAGCAAAGAATCAGAGATATGACTGATGAAGAAAGAGAAAAACGTATGGAAATATTAAAAAAGAAATTGTTTCCAAAAGAATGTGAATTAGTTGTTGTTAAAAAGAAAATAGATTTTTGATTTACATTATTCCATTGCTTAGATAAGCAGTAGCATTAATTTCCTCATAAATTAATTTTAATAGGTATAGAATTAATTTTCTATGCCTTGCCCTATACAATGTATGCCTTTCAAAAGAAAGTGCCTTAGAAACGAAGTATGGATGCCGAAACAATTTCAGATTTGAATAATTTTGAAAAAGAGTTGCTTGAATCCACTTAAGGCAACATTAGAAATATCATCTTTCTTAAAAATCATAATTAATTAATCTTT
>JADFPP010000136.1 GCA_022562275.1 Bacteroidota bacterium | reverse complement strand
CTATCGTTCTCCAGTTTTATTTTTATTCACCTATAAGGTGATTTTTTCCTTGTAAAGATAACCTCTATTTTTGTTTTTAAACAGCCCTTTCTGTGATTTTTTGTGCTTCTATATCGGATATGAGATACATAACTGATGAGAGACAATGAGCATATATTTTTTGCAGCCGGATATTTTTTTAATTAAATTGTTTTCACCAAGAGTGTACGTACGCAATAGAAATTATAAAGTAAACGTCTTTACATATTTATTCCGGAAAAGAATTCGTTTAAATATTTAAATTTATACGAGGGTAACAAACTATACATATCATGATGATTTATAGTATAATTTAAGACAAATATAAATAAAGGGAAGTAAGATTTGCTTTGAATCAAACTGACCCCAATGGCAGGCTGCATATTACCTGGTAAATGGTGTTCCTTTCCCCGTTTCACAATATTTTGCAAGACTACTCATATAATATCCCCAGTGATAATTACAGGAAGCAAAAAAATCTGTTTCTTCTTTCCAATTGCCTTGTGTGAATCTAAGTATTATGTTCTCTTCTTTTTTTTCAATATTAAAAATAATCGTTGTCCCTAACCATTCCTTTTCACCCTCAAGGCATTTCCACTCAACTTTTGTGTTATTCGGAAGATTCGTTATTTTCATTTTATTGTGATATTGTTCGCCAAAAATAAATTCAGCGATTCCTCCAACGAATTCTTCGGCTTCTGCCTCTGATGTCCACCATCCCTTTAGCCCCTCAGTTGTGGTAAGCGCCGTGTATACTTTTTCGGGTGAAGCTTTAATGAGAAGATAATGTTTTATTGACGTTATAATAACCTCGAATTTATCTGATAATACTTTATTAAGTTATCATTTATTCGAATTTTTTCCGAAAACAAGGGGAAATTCAACAACCCCACGCTTGACAAAAATAATTTTGTCAAAACACTTGACAAAATATTTTTTGTCAACTATATTTGAACAGCTAAAAAAGGAGTTATAATGGAATTTAATACAATAATTGGACAGGCTGCAAGAAAAGAAGATTTTTTTCCACGTCCACAAATTCAATCTGAAATTTGGAAAAAGTTAAAGCCGGGGAGTAGTCTTCTGTTTGTTGGACCAAGAAGGGTTGGAAAGTCATCGATCCTCTTTAATCTGCTTGATGAACCAAAAGAAAAACATATCATCATTTATTATACAAGCGAGTCTGTTAATAACGAAAATGAATTTTACAGGAAGCTTTTTAATCACATTGTCGAAAGGCTTAACACGTTCAAAAAGTATCAGAAAAAATTAACAACATTGGGAAAAACATTTCTAAAGTCTATCGAATCAATTGGCAAAGATGGAATAAAATTTCAGCATAATAATTCTATTTCCTATTACAACGAGGTAATGGCTCTCGTAAGAAACCTGGATTTGGGTGAAGATAGGATGATCGTTCTTATAGATGAGTTTGCCCAGACAATTGAAAATATAATGCGAGACGAAAATGATGATAATGCAATTCACTTCCTTGAAACAAACAGGGAAATAAGACAAAGACCTGAAATACATAAAAAGCTGCAATTTATTTATACGGGTTCGATAGGACTAGAAAATATTGTAGAAAGAATAAACGGCATCAATTTCATCAATGATTTACATCCTATATCAATCCCACCATTAAGCAGGAAAGAAGCGGAAGGATTAACGGACAAAATTATACGGGGGTCGGAAGTTACTTTTGCTGATGGTGCTTTTGAACATTTATTGAACCTGATTGAGTGGTGGATTCCTTTCTACTTTCAAATCATTTTAGACGAAGTGCCCAAAATACTTGTCGCAAATAATTCTACTGTTATTACGAAAGATGATATTGATACTGCAGTTAATAATGCATTGAAACTGCGGATTTATTTTGAGCATTGGTTTACGAGATTAAGGAATGCTTTTAAAGGAAATAATTTTTCTTTTGTAAAAGAAGTGCTGAATATTATTTCAGAAAAAAAGAGGTTTTCTTCCTCCGGGATAGTTGATTTAGCAATTAAACATAAGCTTGAAGATTCATATAACAACCTGATTAATACTTTAAAGTATGATGGCTATATAAATAATGAAGACGATCCGAAAACATATCGTTTTAACTCACCTTTATTAAGAGAGTGGTGGAATAGAAATGTCGCAAACTAAATCCAAAAGCCCTTCGGTCTTTAACCCGCATAACCAAACTTCAAAGGAAATTGTTGCAAACTTTGTAGTTAGGCTGGGTGTTTTTAATGAAATATTTAATGCTGTGCGAAAAGATAAAATGGATAAGCCGCCCCAGCATTTTATAATACAAGGACAAAGAGGTTATGGCAAAACAACACTTTTACTAAGATTGAACTTAGAAATAAAAAGTGATTCGAAATTGAGTAAGTGGTTAATCCCGGTAATGTTTGATGAGGAACAGTACAGCGTTCACACACTTGCAAAACTTTGGGAAGAAATTATAGATATTCTTGAGGAAAGGGAAGAATCATTTTCCGGGTTATCAGACGAAGTTGATTCTCTTTATGATACTGACACCCCTGAAGAAGAAATATTTAATTTGTTAATAGACGCCCTTAAAAAAAGGAATAAAAAAATAGTGCTGCTTCTCGATAACTTTGGAGACATGACAAAGAAGTTCACAAAAAAAGAGACACAGCGTTTAAGAGAAGTTTTACTGACCTGCAATCACATCCGGCTCATTGGGGCTTCCTCTGTTTTTCTCGAATTCCATTACGACTATAAAGAACCTTTCTTTGACTTTTTTAAAGTAATTACTCTTGATTTCCTTTCACAAGATGAAACCATTACTCTTTTAAGAAAACTGGCTGAAACTTACGAAGCAAAAGAGATTGAGAAGATAATTAAAGAACAGCCGGAAAGAATTGAAGCGATCCGCCGCCTTACCGGTGGTGTCCCGAGAACAATAGTCTTGCTATTTGGAATATTTTTGGACGATGCTGACGGTAACTCTATACGCGATCTCGAAACCATTCTTGATACGGTTACGTCACTCTATAAACACCGCCTTGATAATTTGTCTCCCCAGCAGCAGGCAATTATTGATTCAATTGCTCAAAACTGGGATGCGATAAGTACAAAAGAAATTGCAGAAAAAGTAAGAATGCCGGGCAAAGCTGTCTCCTCACAGTTAAACCAGCTTGTTAAAAACCAGCTTATAAAAAAAATCCCCACCTCCACTAAAAACCAATTGTACCAGGTTAGTGAGCGGTTCTTTAACATTTATTACCTGATGCGGCTCGGCAAGCGTAAAAGCAGGAAAAGAGTCCTCTGGCTTATAAAATTTTTTGAACTCTGGTGCGGTGAAAAGGAATTAATAGAAAGAACGCAAAAGCAGATTAAAGCAATTAAGGAAAACCGCATTTATGAAAAGCATGCATTTTACCTTGCCCAGGCACTTTCCGGCACAGGCATTCCCTCCACGCTTCAACATGAATTGATAACAGAAACACGAAATTATCTTACTGCCAGGCAAAGTGACTTCTGTGACGACCTGGAAAAATCACACTTTGAAGTTTTTGATGAGGTTTTAACGGATATTAAAAGCGATAATATCCAAGCAGCAAAACAGAAACTGGTTGATGACGGCGCCAATCCAAACACAATTGATTATGTAATTGGTTTAATATCCGAAACCGAATTCAAAGACTTTGATAAAGCTGAAAAGTATTACCTGATGGCTGTTGAGAAAGATGATCTCCATGCTATGTATAATTTGGCTTTGTTATATGAAACAGAATTTAAAGACTTTGATAAAGCTGAGAAGTATTACCTGATGGCTGTTGAGAAAGATCATCCCCGTGCGATGTTTAATTTAGCTTTGTTGTATGAAACAGAATTTAAAGACTTTGATAAAGCTGAGAAATATTACCTGATGGCGGTTAAGAAAGATGATCCAAAATCGATGAATAATTTGGCTTTGTTATATGAATCAGAGTTCAAAGACTTTGATAAAGCAGCAAAGTATTACCTGATGGCAGTTAAGAAAGATCATCCTCAAGCGATGTTTAATTTAGCTTTGTTGTATAAAACAGAATTCAAAGACTTTGATAAAGCAACGAAGTATTACCTGATGGCTGTTGAGAAAGATATTCCTGGTGCGATGTTTAATTTAGCTTTATTGTATGA
>JADFPP010000067.1 GCA_022562275.1 Bacteroidota bacterium | reverse complement strand
TGGAGAATTTTACAGAGCAGGGCAGGAATTGAGAATAAGGATTATCTTGCCCAGAAAGAATTATTGACTAAGATTGATAAAGGTGAATTATCTGTTGAAGATTTTCTTAATAACAACGTGGATGTTGGAACTATAGAAAAAGTACAGCTTGAAAAGGAAATAGCTTAACCATCAATTCGAAATAAATTATATATCCCCCGGTAAAAAAAAGTCCCTGCTAATAATGCAGGGACTTTATTCGGCCAACCAGCTCAACTACCTTATTCGTTTAAATTCTATTCTTCGGTTCCCTCTTCTGTTTTCCTTCGAGGTATTCGGGACAATTGGATTTTCTTCACCATAACCTTTAGCATATAATCTGTTCGGATCAACACCTCTAAGTATTAACCATTCCCTTACTGAGTCGGCTCTTCTCTGAGAAAGTTTTTGATTCGAAGCACTGCTTCCCACATCATCTGTATGCCCGCTTATTTCTACAATTATCTCAGGATATGTTGTCATGGTCTTCAATGCGCCTTCAAGAACTCTTGCTGATTCAGGTGTAATATCTGATTTACCTGTTGCGAAAGTAATTCCTTCAAGAACAATTGGAACATCTATTTTGATTACATCATCTTCAGGATCCAAAGGATCGGTGCCCCGGTTAACTTCTGTAAAATCATCAACAGTACCACCATCAGTATCAACATTCAGCGGATCGGTTTTATACTGATTTACTTCTTCACCATCCAATAATCCGTCACCATCTGTATCAGCGAGTAAAGGATTTGTGTTGTATTTGCTTACCTCATCACCATCCGATAAAAGATCTTTATCAGAATCAGCATTTAACGGATCTGTTTTATATTTATTTACTTCTTTACCGTCCGACAAAGTATCGTCATCAGTATCAGCATCCAGCGGATCAGTTTTATATGTTAACACTTCTTCACCGTCTTGAAGAAGATCATTATCCGAGTCCGCATT
Organism: Bacteroidota bacterium; assembly: GCA_022562275.1. Lineage (GTDB taxonomy): Bacteria > Bacteroidota > Ignavibacteria > Ignavibacteriales > Ignavibacteriaceae > BMS3ABIN03. The sequence continues at coordinate 17,918 of JADFPP010000067.1, read as the reverse complement.
CAACGGATTAGTTTTATGAACAATCACTTCAGCACCATCCTGTAATTGATCGGCATCAGTATCGGCATTAAGCGGATCAGTTTTATAAGTTCTAACCTCTTCACCATCTTTTAAGCCATCACCATCAGTATCGGGGTTATTGGGATCAGTACCTAAATCAATTTCTTCCCGTTTAGTAAGCCCGTCCATATCTTTATCAGATTGTCCGCTTCCATTTACAAAAGTCAATCCCATTGCCAAATTAAAATAACCATCATTGTTTTTTTTATTATTATATCCATTTAAATCATCCGTTAGGGTAAATGTATATCCGCCTGAAATATCTAATATAAGAGCATCAGATAAGCCTATTTCAAAACCACCACCGACAGGAAACATTGTCGTCCAACCATCACTTTCAATTGCATTATTGTATGGGTCGGAGGGTGGTTTATCGATATTAAAATATAACGCACCTACGCCGCCGTATGCATACGGATTCCATATATCCATATCAAACGGACTAAATATTAACCTCAAATCAATTGGGATAAGATTCGTACGCCATAGATTATTGTCAAAATCAACACCCTGTAACTGCCCAAAACCAGCGCCTATCTCAGTTTCTATTACTTCCGTAAAAAATTCAAACCGGAGAAAGACTCTTCCCAAATAGGAAAGCTTAAGATCCGCATCATCAGGTCTTAAGTCTTTATCAAATTCAGTATCCGGTAATAAACCATTAATTTGAATTCCGAATTTTGATGAATAATCATTGAATTGTGCATTAATAGTTGAAGCAGCACTTATTAATAATGAAACTGCTATTACTGATATCAACTTATTACTTAATTTCATGATTTCCCTTGCGAATTTGTAAAATTTTTTTTAATCTTTTTTTCTAAGCGACTGTTTTATAAGTTTTTACACCGTTTCACAATTTACGTGCCATTAGTAAATATCCAAAAGACTAAATAATTGAAATTAGTTTTAAGATAGGTGAGAGATTTTTACATATATGCCCGTTGAATAAAGTAAATGTATAGCTTTTTTACTTTTATCTGCTGTTCACATTCCTTCTAATATTTTATGGAAATACTAAAGCTCAGAGTTCAGAATTAAAATTCGAGCGAATTTCTTTAGAACAAGGACTTTCACAAAGCATCATCAAAAAAATAATGAAAGACAGCAAAGGATTTATGTGGTTCGGAACCGAATCGGGTTTGAATAAATATGATGGTTACGAATTTGTTATCTATAAAAACAATCCTTTCGATTCAACTTCTATATCTAATAATCAAATACAATCTACGTTTGAAAAGAGTAATGTTTGAAATTTTCCTACGCCACTTCACAGTGAATTAAAATCTGTATGAGCTTAAAAGATCGTTGCTCGATAACGGCACGAAAAGCTAATATCAACTACAAATCGTAATAATTCTATTTGTTAGAAAGCAACATTTTGTTATATTTCTGCTCAATTTTTCTTGACTAAACTTTTATTTTTTTTAACAGTTCCAATTTATTTTTTTAATTATTTTAGGAGATACAATGTTTAAATCAATTTTTGCACTATTAATGTTTTCATTGTTAATTTTTGCTGCCTCACTAAATGCGCAGGATGAAATGTCCGCTGATCAAAAAGCAAGAATAGACTACATGACACCTGGTCCTATGCACGAAATGATGGCAAAAAGCGTTGGAGAGTGGAAAACAAAAAATACGTATTGGATGGATCCGAACGGTATGCCAACTGTATCTGAAGGAACCGCTTCAGTCGAGATGATATTGGGCGGAAGATATTTAAAAGCAGTACATAAAGGGACAGCAATGGGAATGCCAATGGAGGGAATAAATTTACAATGTTATGATAATGCAAGCAGAGAATTCACAGCCGTTTGGATAGATAATTTGGGTACTGGAATGTCGGTTTCAAAAGGGACATATGATGATGAGACAAAAACCATATACTTTATTGGCAGAATGATTGACCCGATGAGTAGAAAAGAGATTAAGTTCCGACAAACACATCAAATAATAAATAATAATCACCATATGTTTGAAATGTTTATGCTTCAGAACGGAGAGGAATTTAAAATGCTGGAAGTTGACTATAGAAGATAATTGTTGAACTTGTTTCTTTTAAATTGTCATTCCGGGCAGTCCGCAATCGAATAATAACGAAAGATCTTTTAAACTTAATATAATAAAAGATTCTTCATATCAGTTCTTCGGGGTGGTGAATATAATTCGAGATTCAGAATAACTATTTTGGGTTAGGGATAAAACTTTACGTTCGAAAGAAATCTATTATTGTCAGGTGAAAGAAGAAATTAAAATAAAATCCGGGTACTCTTTCTTTCCTCTCTCAAAGCGGCGGTGGAAAGATTTCGAAAAACTCTTTGGTGAAAAGGGTGCATGTGCCGGATGCTGGTGTATGTATTGGAGATTGAAGCAATCTGTTTTAGATGCTCAAAAAGGAAACGGTAATAAACGAGCAATGAAGAAGATAATTTTTTCCGATAATATTCCAGGTATAATTGCTTATGCTGAAGGTGAGCCAATTGGATGGTGTTCAGCTGCACAAAGAGAAGATTTTCCCAGATTAGCTAATTCGAGGGTTCTAAAACCGGTTGATGAAAAACCTGTATGGTCGGTTGTATGTTTTTTTATTAACAGGAATTATCGCAAAATGGGATTGAGTGTTGCACTGTTAGAGGCAGTTAAGAAATTTGTAAAATCGAATGGCGGGAAAATACTTGAAGGTTATCCGATTGAACCGAAAAAGGATAAAATGCCGGATGCATTTGCCTGGACAGGTCTATCTGCTGCTTTTCTAAAAGCCGGATTCAAAGAAGTTGCACGCCGTTCTGAAACAAGACCCATTATGAGATTTTATTTAAAGTAACTGAAGTTACGCAAAAACACCTATAACAGAAAAAAGATCCCAATTTGTCATTCCCACGAAAGTGGGAATCCATTTTTTCGTTTATTTTTGCATAGTGGATGCCCGCTTTCGCGAGCATAACATGCAGTTTTACGATTTTGCGTAACTTCAGTAAAGTAACCGTTCTCTCCTAAGTTTTTGAAATTTATTTCAACAATATCATCTTTCTTGAAAGAGAAAATGCCCCGGAAATAAGCGTATAAAAATAAATTCCACTTGATAAATTAGCTGTGCTGAAATCTACAACGTAACTACCGGCAGGCAGATTTTCGTCTATAAGTGTAGCGATCTCATTTCCGATAATATTGTAAACTTTTAATGTAACGTACTCCCCAATATTTTGAGTTGGAATTGTAAACTTTATCTTTGTACCTGGATTAAATGGGTTTGGATAATTTTGATCCAGTGAAAATTCTGTGGGTAGATTCCCTTCCTCCTGCAAATCAGATACACCGTCAAAGGTAACGTAAGCAGTATCAATACGAAATCCTGTAGAATATAATCGTACAAAACGTAATTCATTATTTCCATTTACCCACCATTGAGAAGGAGAAATAAATGTAAAACTTCTCGTTTGATTATCACCATTAGCCTGGGTTGCACCCGGAAAAAGCTCAAAAGGTCCGTTCCCGTTTATAAAAGTATGTCCTTCAGGAGGATCATTTCCGCCATGATCCGGATCATATGCGGTAATATGATAATTAACGAATTCCGGAACGTTTCCAGGTATTGTTAAATTAATCATTACTGTTTTTTCTGATTCCGGTGTACCGAAGAGATCTACAGGAAATCCTGACCCGGGATTATCAATCAATTCGTAATTAGCAGAATTGTTGTTTGGAGAAATTACATTTCCGGCAAGATCGGAAACATTATTAACTGTTACAGTATATTGCTGATTGAAATTATGCTCAGTTGTCGTTAAAGTTACGTCTCTATTATTATTATTTAGCACCGCACTTATAACACTAATGCCGTTATTGATATTGTAATTACTTCCATTCTGTGCTGATTGAGAATTTAAAACCTCCGAGAAATAAAGCGTGACTTGAGTTGGATTGATTGTTACAGCATTCTGCAATTCCGGAGGAGTTACATCTATTGCTGGAACGATCTGTGCGAATATTTTATCCCACCCAACAATCGCTACTGAACGATCATCATTTAAGACAGCAAAAATTCCTAACGGGTAATCCGGTAATGGATAAGGAAATGAAGCAATCCCATCAGTATTTGAGACTCCCGAAATATTTAATTTCCCTAAATGGTTCCATGTAACCCTATCGTAAAATTCAAAATCTGTTTTGTCTAACCTTTGATCGGACACAACAATAAATCCTTCTCCATTATCAACCGGGTTGTTTAACGGGCAATTGTATACAATAATACCTTCTGCATCTGCTTGAAAATCGTTACTGCCGAATATATTTGAACCATTATCGGTATAGGGTGTTCCATCCGGATTGTAAACATAAATGCCGGTTTTGTTATTTTCATCCGGTATATATAATCTTTGATAGTAATTATCGGGAGCCATTGTCTCCAAACCTTTTGTGGGAGAAAATTGATTAATATAATCTCCCGTTACAGCATTGTGGATATAAACAGGATAATCTGCAGAAACATAGATATTCTTATTTCCGTTAGTAAGATTAAGTATCGCAAGATTTGGTTCTGATTGATAATTTACCCCGGATTTGTTGAAGTTCATAATGAAATTCAAATCCGGTAAAGAAAAAACTGAGACAGTACTCGAGGGTTTTCCTATAGCTACATAAAGCAGATCTGATTCCTGATCTATGAACAATCCATTCACCTGGCTGCTATTAAAAGTTGAATGTCTAATCGGAGTTTGCTCATTTCCCAGAAAAGGGTACTTCCAAACTTCAACTAATTGATTCCCTTTTGCAGATACAAACATTAACGATTCAGAACTGTCTGGAGCTATCCAGAACTCAATCGTATCGATGTTTTGCCCGGCACCATTTACTTCAATGTCAGGATCAACTGAAATTGTTCCGAATTGTGGTAGTTGACACTCCGGCATTGTTTGAGAGAGTGCTGAATCTCCTAAAAAAAATACTACAACCGCCAAAAGTGGAAGATACAACGACAGATTTTTCATAATAAAATTACAAATAGTGTCATTAGTACTGATTTTCATAATATCCCCAGTTATTTAAAATGTATGTGAAGGTAAAAGACAAGAACTATTCCAGTTAAGAATGAATTATTCTTTTCCAAATAGGAAATCTTTAATTAGTATCTTTTGAAAGAGAATTTTTAATTAATTAAAAATCTCCGTAAAATTTGAACTGGAATAGGCATAATTTTAGATGAAATTATAAACCATTTGTGAATAATTATATTATCGGAGAAAATAATAATGGGCAGCGAAAAATTTACTAAAAAGATACTTTGCATCGGTGCAGGTTACGTTGGGGGACCAACGATGGCGATGATAGCTGCAAAATGTCCTCAGTATAAAGTTACGGTTGTAGACATTAACAAAGAGAAAATATCTGCGTGGCAATCTGATGAACTTCCAATATTTGAACCCGGATTATTAGATGTTGTTAAACAAGCGCGTGGTAGAAATTTATTCTTCTCTACCGAACTAGAAAAAAATATTAAAGAATCGGAAATAATTTTTGTATCTGTAAATACTCCTACTAAAACTTTTGGAGAAGGCGCAGGGAAAAGTGCAGATCTTCAGTATTGGGAAAAATGTGCAAGAGATATTCGGGGAGCATCTGAATCTGATAAGATTATTGTGGAGAAGAGTACGCTCCCGGTAAAAACTGCAATTGCGATGGAAAGAATATTAAGTGTAAATGAAAAAGGATTACATTTTGAGGTTGTTTCTAATCCCGAATTCCTTGCCGAGGGAACTGCAATCAGAGATCTTGAAAATCCTGATCGTGTTTTAATTGGCTCTAAAGAAACTGAGAGCGGTTTAAAAGCAAGAGAAAGTATAGTTGAAATTTTCGCCAACTGGATTCCTCGTAATAGATTGATCACAAGCAATTTGATGAGCGCTGAATTATCCAAACTTGTTGCAAATTCATTTCTTGCACAAAGAATATCATCAATCAATAGTATCTCAGCCCTTTGTGAAAAAGTTGATGCTAATGTTACGGAAGTGGCAAAAGTTATTGGCATGGATTCGAGAATTGGAAATAAATTTTTAAATGCCAGTGTTGGATACGGAGGTTCATGTTTTAAAAAAGATATACTTAATCTTGTTTACTTGTGCGAGACTTTCGGTTTATATGAAGTTGCCGCTTATTGGGAAAGCGTTGTTAAGATGAATGATTACCAGCAGAACAGATTTGTACAAACAATTAACCAGGCATTGTTTAACACTGTTGCAAATAAACGAATTGCTTTATTCGGATTTGCATTTAAAGCTGATACAAGTGATACAAGAGAATCTCCTGCATTTTATGTAACAAAAAAATTAATGGAAGAAAAAGCGCACATCGTAATCTCTGATCCTAAAGCTTTAAACAATGCTAAGATCGATTTGAAAAACTATGATAATTTAATTGAATATGAAGAAGATCCATATAAAGCTGCTGATAAAGCTCATGCAATTGCCGTATTAACAGAGTGGAATTTATATAAAGAATTAGATTATGAGAAAATTTATAATAAAATGGAGAGACCTGCTTTTATTTTCGACGGCAGAAATATATTGGATCACCAAAAACTATTTGAGATTGGATTCAATGTTTATCCTTTGGGCAAACCACATCTCATACATTTTAAAGATGTGTAGATGAATGTTAAATGTATTTGCGATTTTAGAATTAGGAAACAATTAACTAATATTATTAGCTAATTAAGTCATAAGCCTTATCATCTCCTGCACTGCCTCTTTAATACCGACAAATACAGCTCTTGCTATTATTGCATGACCAATGCTAATCTCATCGATATCGGGAACTGCCTTAAATATTTTTATATTCTGATAATTAATTCCATGCCCCGCATTTACACCCAGCCCTAATTTCTTAGCATGAATTACTGCTGCCCTAATCCTTTCAAGCTCATCAAATTGTTCCTCTTCGCTGCGGGCATTTGCAAATACACCGGTATGAATCTCAATAAAATCTGCATCGATTTCTGCAGCGCTGTCAATAACATTAATGTCAGGTTCGATAAATAAAGAGACTTCAACTTCGGCATTGTGTAATTCAAATATGGTATCCTTTAATAAAGATATATTATCAATCACATTCAAACCGCCTTCGGTAGTAAGCTCCTGTCTTTTTTCAGGCACAAGAGTTGCCAATTCAGGACCAACATCGCACGCAATTTTGATTATCTCTTCATCTGCTGCCATCTCTAAATCAAGTTTCGTTTTCACTAATTCTCTCAACAGCCTAACATCGCGTTCTTTAATATGCCTTCTGTCTTCCCTAAGATGCACAACAATACCATCCACACCGGCTTCTTCGGCGATTAATGCCACACTAACCGGATCGGGTTGATCTTCGCCACGTGCATTCCTGATAGTAGCAATATGATCAACATTTAATGAAAATCTCATTTCCCTAATCCTTAAAACATTTCTTTAATTATTTTTATAATCGAACTAAAACCAAGACCATAGTCAGTTGTCCGAAATCTTAATGTACAAATTAAATCAATTGAAAACATAATTCCTACATGGACAACAAAACCGTAGAGAATTGATCTTGTTCTGAATGCCAATATTCCCAAAGCTATCCCGCCCAAGATTGCACTAAAAGTTTCCGCCATCGGTTTGCCGTTATGCAAAATAACAAATGGAATCATCTGAATGAGCACTGCATAATATCCAAACTTCTCTTCCAAACCGAATAACATAAATCCCCTCCAGATGAATTCCCAGGCAAACAAATAAATTATAATCCCAACTTCGTAAATAAAAAATTTACTCCACACCTCCCTTAACGAAAGAAGATGAGGGTACTTTGCAGTAAAAGAGGGGGATGCCGATACAATCCAAATAAGCGGAAGCATTATTAAAAAGAACAGTACAGATATTTTTAATCCAATCTGCCAATCACCAAGTTTTAGTCCAAAGGCAGTTAATTTTTCTTTTAAGATATACTTTATAACTATAATGGGTAGAATAAAAAATGTAATGAAGTCGGTTATAAACCAGAATAAATACTCAATCAGATAAATATCCGGTTCAAACTGGTAGGAAGGCAAAATGTTAACACGGAAGAACCTGCGTGAAGAAAAATACCAGGAGACAGTTTGCAGAACTGCAACAGAAAGAAAAACCCAAACAACTTTTTTATCAAGTGTTTGAATAATTTCTCCCAGGTTTTTTAGTTCTTTCTTAAGACTTAGTTTATTACCTGTCATTCTCCCGTTAAATCAAATTTTTTATCTGAAATTTAAATATAAACTAATATAAACTTTTGAAAAATTAATTTTTAAGTGTTCTATTAAACTTGCCTGCCGATTATTAGATACCAAGTTCATTTCAAAATCTCCTGTTAGATTTTGAAATATATTCAAAATAACAAATAAAACACATTCCGTATTTCAGAACTCACTTATAGAAAATTTATTTTCTTCAGAAAAGCGATGATATTTAATGTTGACAAAAATTGTTCTAATTATTATATTAGCACTCACTTTTTAAGAGTGCTAACAATTTATTAAAAATAATAGGAGTAAACATTATGAGTGACTTAAATCTTAAGCCGTTAGCCGACAGGATTGTTGTTAAAGCTATGGATGCTGAAGAGACTACAAAAGGTGGCATAATCCTGCCGGATACGGCACAGGAAAAACCGGTTGAAGGCACAATAGTAGCCGCCGGACCTGGTAAAAAAACAGATGATGGTACAATTATAAAACCGGAAGTAAATGTTGGTGATAAAGTCTTGTACGGAAAATACAGCGGCACCGAGGTTACTGTTAACGGGAAAGAATACTTGATAATGCGTGAGAGCGACATTTTTGCAATCGTTAAATAATTTAATTATAAAGAATAAAACTGAGGTAAAATAATGGCTAAATTAATTGAATATAACAGCAACGCACGCAGTTCTTTAAAAGCCGGTGTTGACAAACTTGCAAATGCTGTTAGAGTTACCCTTGGACCAAAGGGTAGAAACGTAATACTTGAGAAAAAATTTGGTTCACCTACTGTAACCAAAGACGGTGTAACAGTTGCCAAAGAAATTGAATTAGAAGGGGCAGTTGAAAATATAGGTGCACAGATGGTTCGCGAAGTAGCTTCAAAAACCAGTGATGTTGCCGGTGATGGAACAACAACTGCAACAGTACTTGCCCAGGCTATTTACAGAGAGGGATTGAGAAATGTTACTGCTGGTGCAAACCCAATGGATCTTAAAAGAGGTATTGATATTGCAACAGTTAAAGTAATTGACTACTTAAAATCAGTAAGCAAAGATGTTGATGGCAGAAAGGATATTGCTCAGGTTGGTGCTATATCAGCAAATAATGATCCAACTATAGGTGAACTGATTGCAGATGCAATGGATAAAGTTGGAAAAGATGGTGTGATCACTGTTGAAGATGCAAAAGGCACTGAGACTACTTTGGATATTGTTGAAGGAATGCAGTTCGATAGAGGATATCTTTCACCTTATTTTGTAACTGATACTGAAGCAATGGAAGCTATTCTTGAAGATCCGATGATACTGATTCACGATAAGAAAATCTCAGCAATGAAAGATCTACTTGGTATTCTTGAAAAAGTAGCACAGCAGGGAAAATCTCTATTAATAATTACGGAAGATCTTGAGGGCGAAGCTTTAGCTACACTTGTTGTTAACAAAATACGCGGAACACTAAAGGTTGCTGCTGTTAAAGCTCCGGGTTTCGGCGACAGAAGAAAAGCAATGCTTGAAGATATTGCAGTTCTTACAGGAGGTACGGTTATTTCAGAAGAACGCGGCTTTAAACTTGAAAATGCAACAATTTCTTATTTAGGTTCTGCTAAAAAAATTGTGATTGATAAAGATGATACCACAATAATTGAAGGTGCAGGCAAAACCGATGATATAAAGAAAAAGATTAATGAAATAAAAGCCCAGATAGATAAGACTACATCCGATTACGATAAAGAAAAACTTCAGGAAAGATTAGCAAAACTTTCCGGCGGTGTTGCAGTACTAAAAATTGGTGCTTCCACCGAAATTGAGATGAAAGAAAAGAAAGCCAGAGTTGAAGATGCATTGCATGCAACCAGAGCTGCTGTTGAAGAAGGCTTAGTAGCAGGCGGTGGTGTTGCGTTGGTTAGGGCAATAGCTGAATTAAATGGTGTGGAAGGTGCAAATCCTGACCAAACAACCGGTATTAAGATAATTCAGAAAGCTCTTGAAGAGCCATTGAGACAAATAGTAAATAATGCGGGTCTTGAAGGATCGGTAGTCTTACAGAAAGTTTTGGAAGGCAAGGATGACTTTGGATTTAACGCTGCTACTGAAAAGTATGAGAATCTGATCCAAGCAGGTGTTATTGATCCTACTAAGGTTACAAGAATAGCATTAGAAAATGCTGCATCCGTTTCTTCACTATTAATTACAACCGAAGCAGTTGTATATGAGAAGAAAGAAGATCAGCCCGCAATGCCGGCTATGCCAGGCGGCGGCGGAATGGGTGATATGGGCGGAATGTATTAATAAAACCCATAGTTATTTAGATATGCCAGATCTTTGAGATCTGGCATATCTATATTAAAGAAGGCGGGAATTATTTTCCGCCTTTTTAATTTTAAATTTATATCCCCGCCCGTTTGCCCTGTAGGCAGGTTTACATGGGAATAACACAATATCCAGAAAATTTGAGATAACCTCTTCCCGGGAAATTATTTGTTACGAACTCAATCATAATTTATAATAAGAGAGCATTATATATACTGTTTGGTCAAATCTTCTTTTCTTGTTTCAACACTAATCGTATCAATTAATTTATTCTGCTCAACTACAACAGCCGAAAGTTTGTTGCCCGTAAAAGCAGATGTATCAATATAAAGCGCATTACTTTTTTCATCATAATTTACATCTTGCTGTATTGTGTGGCCAACAATTTGAAGTTTACCTAAATTGAGCAGTATATCCCGATTCCATAATACACCACGCTGGCTATTCAGTTCATCATTTAACAAATCAGTTAACTCAGCAGGAGAATTAAGTATATCTGTTTTAAATATTTTTTTATAATACCTTGATATACCTGCGTGTGATATAAAACAATCCTTAAGATCCAAAAAAAGAGGTGCCTTAATAATAAAGGCTAAATGATCTCTTACAATATCCATATGATCACCGTAAGAATCCATAGTTGTTTCAGAACCGTTGTATATCCAGGCTTTGGCAATTGGATGTGATGGTTTTGTAAAAAAGTAGTAAAACATTAGATCGTGATTGCCGGCGGTAAATGCAATCTCATTCTCTTTTATAAATGAAACAACTTCAAAACTAAATTTCCCTCTATCCACCAGATCGCCCACAGAGTAAATTCGAACCCCAGGAAACCTGGTTTTGATTTCTTCAAAAAGTAATTTTAGAGTATTATAACAACCGTGGATATCCCCAATTACAGCAACCATAATAATTAAGATTAAATGATGTTAGTTTCTTTTGATTTACTAATTTTCATGTACTTATTCTTTTTTGTTATTAAAACTACCTAATGCACTTTAGATATTCAACAAGTTAGATACAAATAAATGTGATGAATTTTTTTGTTCGGATAGGAATGAGAATTAAAAATTTATACTTTCAGCTAAACATAAGTTTAACAATAAACAAAGCACCAAGAATTCCTGCAACGTCTGCTAAAAGACCAACAACAACAGCATGACGTGTTTTTCGAATACTAACCGCACCAAAGTAAACTGCCAGCACATAAAATGTTGTTTCCGTACTTCCGAAAAAAGTGGAGACAAGAACACCAATAAATGAATCAGGACCATAAACAGACATTGTTTCAGCCATAACACCTAACGAACCGCTGCCGGAAAGTGGTCGGATGAGTGCCATTGGTAAAGCTTCTACCGGCATACCAATAAAATCCGTAAAAACCCTCATAACCGGGATGAGTAAATTATCCAATGCTCCACCTGCCCTGAATATTCCGATTGCAACTAACATAGCCACCAGATAAGGAATAATTTTAATAGCTATATTAAATCCATCCTTCGCACCTTCAACAAATTGCTCATATACTTTAACCTTTTTAAGTGCACCATAGCCAATAAAAAACAGAATTAAAAAAGGTATGGCTATTGTAGATAATATCTGAATTACATTTTTTAATATTTCAATATCTATGAATGAGAAAGCAGATGCGATAGCACTTAGCAATCCTGCAACCGAACCAATAAGGAAGAAAAGTATAATAAGAAGAATTGCAGCGGGCAGTTTCCAGTTTTCTCTAAACCAATTACCAAACTCTCCTTTAGTGATTGGAAATTTTTCAAATAGTTTTGCTGCAACAATTCCTGTTATCGTTGCACAGGATGCCCCGAAGATTGAAGTGCCGATTATGATAGCAGGATCTGCACTGCCCTGTGCAGCCCTAACGGCTATTGCTGTGGCGGGAATTAAAGTCAGTCCCGCAGTATTGATTGCAAGAAATGTTACCATTGCATTTGTTGCTGTTCCTTTTTCCGGATTTAATTTATCCAGCTCATCCATAGCTTTTAATCCAAACGGAGTTGCTGCATTTCCTAATCCCAACATATTTGCCGAGATATTCATTAGCATTGCGCCAATTGCCGGGTGATCTGATGGAATTTCAGGAAACAATTTTTTTGTTATCGGTTTAATCATGTTTGCCAGCTTTGCAATCAATCCCGCATCTTCAGCTACTTTCATAACGCCAAGCCACAAAGCCATTATTCCAATTAAACCCAATGCAATTGTTACGGCTGTTCCTGCTATACTAATAACTTCATTCGTAACATTCTTCATCATTGAAAAACTTACAGCATCCAGGATTATTACAGCATTGAGTTTGTGAGTATTTTCCATTTCAAAAGAACTAACTTTTGCAAACAGTTCAGTCTCTTCACCCGACTCTTTTGCAATTTCTTTCCAAAGTGGGGGTGTCTCATCATTTGTCTTTAAGAGAATACCATATTTATTCTCTTTTTCATTAATTGAAAATTGAGCGGGAAGATAAAAATCTGCAATTAGCGAATCTCCGTACAGAGCATTATAATTACCAGCTTTTATCTGTGCTGTGCAATCGTAAACAACAATTTTATCCGGTTTAAAAGGTGAAGAAAGTTCTAATGTTATTTCTATAGGTTCATTATTGTGGTACTTATTTGATGAAATATCGGTAAGATCAATAACCAGGGCAGAACCAATCCCTAAAACTATTAAAGAAAGCCATATGTAGTTTAGCAAAAAGCTGTTCCTTTTATTAGTTTCAAATGCATAGGAAAGAATGTGGAATAAAAGTTAACAATGAATTAAACTATTTATATTTGCTATCCTATTTCTTCCGTCGCTGTCATTTCCTCTGTATCAATATATACGAGTTTTGAGAATGATTTGGATTTACTTTCCGAATCTATAAGTTTGCCGGAATATTTCTGAATGAAGCCTTGATAAACACTATCAATTAGGTTTTTTGCTTTTATATTTTTAACAATTCCACTAAGTGAAATATAAAACAAAGTGTAATTGTTACCTGTACTTTGTTTGCTTTTTTTTGAGATTGAAGAATCTTTTATTGCCGTAAACTTTGAAATGGATCCAAATAGTATTTTCTTATACAACTCATTATCATTAATAAAGAAATATATATTTTTATTATGATAAACAAATGTAGTGGCAAATTGCTCAGATTCAACTTCCAACGGCAGCATCACAACACCTGATGGAAGAGTATTTAATTCTTTCTCAATTATTTTGAGATTTCTTATTGTCTTAGTTTTTATTTGCATATAACAATCAATTTTTTACTACACAACTACCATTAATTGAAAATCCACAATCATTACAGTGTGATAGATTTTTAGGATATTCTTCTTTTAATATTCCTTCAATAATTAAAGTGATATCTTGTTCAATTCCAATTATTTCTGTTCTATTAAATGAAACTGAATATGGATTATCCGGATGTATTAAAAATACTATCCTTATTTCGAATTCATTAATTTTAGTATATAATCTACTAACAATATAAATATAAAATTTTAATTGATTTGAATAATATTTTGCTCTTTCCTCAATGTTAGCCTTATCAATGTCGTCGGTCTTATAATCTACAATAATAATTTTTGATCCAGTAACAATTAGTTTATCAATTATACCATATAAAAAATAATTACCCACATTAAGGTAAATTTCAAATTCATTTTTATATTCTTTAAAATTATTAATAAGATTATACTCTGCTGATTTGTAATAATCATTAATAATCTGTATCAGTTCCTCGCAAAATAATTTTTTAGCTTCCTCTGATTCAAATACACTTAAATATAAAGAATCTATTTCTCTAAATAGAAACTGCTCAAGTTGTTCTACTTTAATATTTTTTTGCAGTACTTTATGAATTATTTTTCCCTTAATATCTGCATTTTTATTTAGAACCAACGATGAAGGATCTTCATAATTTTGGATATCACCCTTATCCAGATGCTCATTCAGATCTCTGCTGTAATATTCTTTTCTACTGAAACTTCGAAAATCAGAATATAGTTCAGAGTAACCATACTTATAAATCAGATTATATTTAAACGCGCATTGATTGTATGCTGCAACTTTAGTTGCTGAAATTATTTCACCTTTACTATGATCTGAAATATTTTTCAGTAAATATTTTTTTTGTTGTAACTGAGAATGTGGAATATCTATAAATTCATCCTTCAGTTCAATTTCCCGAATAATTGGCACTGTAAGTTTTAGCTTTTTTGTAACATTCTCATACTTATTCTCAGTCTTGGTTAAAAATTTCAACTTATTTTCTAATAATATTTTTTCAGAACCGGGTTCTAAATTCAATCCATCAAATACAAGATTCATAAAAGATGACAAGGCAAACATATCTTTCCCTTTAGAAGTTGCTGATATGAAAAGAAATTTCTTTGCTCTTGTAACCCCAACATATAGCAGTCGTTTTATCTCGGCTAGATTTTTTTTATCATCAATATAATCCCTTACAGCTAGTACCGGAGCGGATTCATATTCTTCAAAATAATTACTATTTACCGGAACTTTAGTTAACAGACCGAATGTTTTATCAATGGTAATTGATTTTGATTTTACGAAATCGTTTGGGGATACTTCATTACAATTGGCTAAAAATACAACGGGGAATTCTAATCCCTTTGATTGATGCAAAGTTAAAATGCTTACTGCATTCAATTGCACTGCCATACCCGCCTGAGCTTCTACTTCCAAATTGTTGATTGAATCTTTTAGATAATTAACATAATCGTAAAGAGTTTTGAATCCCTGATTAATAAAAGCATTTGTGATTTTCAACAGTTTTTCAATATTCGCTAATTCCTGATCACTATCTTTACGGGATGCAGTAACGGCGATAAAATTAGTTTCTTCAAGAATTTTTCTTAAAAGAAAACCAAAATCTCGTTGCGCTGCAATTTTAAGATTGCTCTTTAGTTGCTCCACAACAGAGATCAGTTCTTCATCAGAATGTAATAAAAGTAATCTATCCCAAAAAGAATAGCCGTGGTTCAGCGAGATCTCAAAAATCTTAGAATCGCTAATTAAAAAGAATGGTGAGCGCAATATACCAACCAAAGCCGCATCGTTACTATTGTCTAACAGAAAAGAAAAGTAATTATAAATATCATATATACATTGTCTTTGAAAGAATCCCCTTCCCCCGATAATTTTATTGGGAATATTGAAGTGTGTAAACTGTTTTTCAAGCTCGACAAAAGATCTTCTCTTTTTTACAAGTACTGCTATATCCTTCCAATCAGTTTTATCATCGTCGTCATTCATTAAACATAATATCTGCTTAGCGATTAACTCAGCTTCGTTTATATCAGATTTCCCATCTGCAATAATTAAGGACACCCTTCCACGCATACCAACGGGTTTAGCACAAATTAGCTCAGAATGTTCTACCTCGTTATAGAATTTATTCGGGTCCTTGAATAGTTTTTTAAATAATACATTTGTAAAAAGACAAATAGCCGGTTCCATTCGGAAACTTTCCGGGAGAGAAATAATATAATCATCGCCATATTTTTCGATTATATCTAAATTTGTTTTGTTGAAAACTTCTAGTTCTGCATCTCTGAAACGGTATATACTTTGTTTTTCATCTCCAACAACGAACAAATTTCCCCTTTTAAGATCATTGAGTATAGGCATAAATATTTTGTACTGCAGTTCGTTTGTGTCCTGATATTCATCAACCATTAAATAGCTGAATTTATCGGACAAAGAATTGACGACAACATCAGATTTAAGAATTTCTTGCGTTTTAAGTAATATGTCTTCATAATCTATATAACCAAGTTCTTTTTTTTTCTTATCGTAGAGGTATATAGTATCGCTAAATAAATTTATAAGATATTTACCTACCTTAGCCAATTGATGCTCAATATTTCTAGTATTGCTGTTGAATTTAATCTTACTAAAAGTATTTAGAATATTTTCAACACGGCTTATTTCTTTTTCAAAATCCACACGCAAATAACTTCTGAGGTAACCGGATTTTTTAACTGTGTGCCCTTTCGTACAAATTGTATCATCAATACTATGAACTAATTGAATTAATTCTTCAGGATCAAAAGAATTTTTCAATTTATTAATCAATATTGATGTGCGCTTACCTGGTTCATTATCCGGATCATCATTAATAACTTCATTATTAATTTTTATCAGATCATCATTTAGGTTTTGTGTTTTAGGTGAAAAAATAATTTTAAAATATTCGGCAAATACTTCCCGGAAGAAATCCGCTATTTGATCGATGTTCTTTTTATAGATTTCTTGCTCTAACAAAAGGACTATTTTACGATGATCAATTAATTTATGCAGTTGTGCAACAAGATTTTTTTTTGAGGCAAAAAGCCTGATAAGTTCTTTGACTTCTTCATTAGCCGAATCCTCTAATTTTTTCCTTAAGGTTTCTTCCACCGATAACTCTAACAGCTCTGCTGCAGTTGTCTGATCTATAGGTGTGAAATTTGCATCTAATTCAGCTTCTACTGGAAACTCTCTTAAAATATTAATGCAAAATGAATGTATAGTAGAAATGTTTGCTGAGACAAGCTGGCGTCTGATTTTTTCAAGTTTAATTTTATCGGTTTTATTTTCAGAGGAATTTATTTTATCCTCTATTTCTTCAGCAATGCGTTTATATAATTCACCTGCAGCTTTATCGGTAAATGTTATTGCCGCTATTTTTTGTAACGAAACATTACCCTTAATAGCTATTTGCAAATATCTTTTGGCGAGCACAAATGTTTTACCTGAACCGGCATTTGCTCTTAAAGAGATTGAGTGTTCAATGTCGAGCGCCCTGGACTGATGAGGCGTTAGATGGGTTAATACCTCCTCACTATGCATTTTTATCCGGGGAATATATTGGAATAATAATTTCGAATGTAGTACCTGAAGTATCAGATTTTATTAATAGAATTTTTCCATTAATGCTTTCAATAAATCTCTTCGCGAGTTTTAATCCCAAACCCATTCCTTTTTCTTTAGTAGTAAAGTTTAATTTAAATATTTCACTTTTAAACTGATCTTCAATTCCTTCTCCATTATCTTCTATAGTAAGGGAATACGACTCATCATTTTGATTCAGATACAAAGACATGATAATTCCATTATGATTTAATCGTAACTGCCTTAATCAACTGCCAACCAAACAACTTCAAATCAATACCCACCGGCCCCATATCGACAAACCTTGCCGTGGGTAACAGCAGGTCGACCTGATACGTCAAACCTTCGTCGCTTGAGGTATAGCGGCGGCTATTAAAATTAGCCTCAATGTCTGCTTTGTAGTAAGC
>JADFPP010000135.1 GCA_022562275.1 Bacteroidota bacterium | reverse complement strand
TTCCTTTGTTGATTATTTTGTAGCGGATAAACAAAACATTTTTTAACTGCGGGGCTAAGGATGTAGCGTAACCAAAAACGGTTTGATGAATTTCAATACCTAACGGTGGGTTCCACCGTTGGTGATATCCGATTGTATCCCCATCGTTAAAAACACACCACGCAACCTGATAACCAATAATATCGGGTTTGTCTTCATCAGAATCCCACTTACCATTATTATTTAAATCTATTGGATTATAAATTCCATCGCTATCTCCGTCATAAAAATCTGAACCCAGGTTTACAGCAAATTTCCATTGTTGCCATTCATCTCCAAAGGGAGTATTAAATTGGTTAACTACATAAACTTTGTATCGTGGGTCGTTTTGATTCGAATCTACATTTCCCGGAATATAATTTGCAATTCTCGATGCTGTTGCCTGTGCATTAGCCCATAGAGTATCATCATTATACCCTGATAACCAGAATCCACCCGAGAATAGAAATACAATGTCATTATATCTTCCAAGAGATCCACCCGGAATCCTGTATACATCAGCAAGAACCCCTTTGTTATCCATAGGCATATTGATGTTATTTATGAAAAACCTGAATTCAGATTGGGCTTGAAGTGTTACTGCGAACAGAAAAACGGATGTAATTATAAGTTTCATTCTTAATTCCTTCTAACGCAAAGTTAAATATGCTGGTTTAATGTAAAATAATTTTCAACCAAAGGCAATGAATTATTTATGGTCAAAAATAATCTTGATAACTAAGTTAAGATTGTTTCCTTTGGAATTAGTTGTTAATCGCTTTAGTTTTTAAGTGTTAATAATTCCTAATTATGTATAAATCAGAGGAGTTACAGTGTGATAATAGCTATCCCAAAAGAGATCATTTCAGGAGAAAACAGAGTCGCTTGTGTTCCCGATGTCGCTTCAAAATATATCAAAGCCGGGTTCGAAGTTCAAATAGAAAGTAATGCGGGATTGAACGCCGGATTCACAAACGAAGATTATGAAAAGGCAGGTGCAAAAGTTGTTGATAATTTGAACAACCTATACTTATCGGCAAATATAGTCCTTAAAGTTCAGCGCCCGTCAGATCATCCTGAAGCAGGTAAGCATGAAATTGATCTAATTAAAAGCGGAACAATATTAATTACATTTCTTTACCCACTTCATTATTCTGATCTTGCCAAACAATGCGCTGCAAAAGGAATAAATGTGGTTGCAATGGATATGATCCCGAGAACAACCATAGCTCAGAGAATGGATGCACTAAGTTCGCAGGCAAATATTGCCGGTTACAAAAGTGTTATTATGACGGCAAATGAACTTGGCAAAATCTTTCCATTAATGATGACAGCAGCAGGAACTATTTCACCCGCTAAAGTTGTTATTATGGGTGCAGGTGTTGCAGGGTTGCAGGCATTAGGTACTGCAAAAAGATTGGGTGCAGTAGTTGAGGTTTCTGATATTCGTGCGGCAGTTAAAGAAGAAGTGCAGAGTCTCGGCGGTAGATTTATTGAAGTTCAAACCGACGAAGATATGCAGGACGAAGGCGGTTATGCAAAAGAAGCTTCGGAAGAATTCTTGGAGAAACAGAAAGAAATTATCTTCAAACATATAACAGAAGCTGATATTGTAATTACAACAGCGCTTGTTCCGGGTAAAAAAGCGCCTGTGCTCGTTACCGAAGAGATGGTTAAAAATATGAGACCGGGCAGCGTAATTTTAGATATGGCAGTAGAGTTCGGTGGTAATTGTGAACTAAGTGAAACTAACAAAACTGTTAAAAAACACAACGTTACAATTATTGGTGAACCGAATCTTCCAAGTTTGGTGCCGACTCATGCAAGTGAAATGTACTCAAAAAATATTTTGAACTTCATAAATCACTTTACAAAAGAAGGTACGTTCGAACTTAACCTGGAAGACGAAATAATTAAGGGAGCTCTGATTACTTATAATGGTGAAGTTGTAAATCAAAGAATAAAAGATTTACTAAAGTAATTTGTGATACTTTCCAAAAATCATTTAAAACAAAAATAAGGTTGAAATAATGGATGGACAAAGCTTTTTAATGTTAGTTTATATTTTCGTGCTTGCGATATTCGTGGGCTTTGAACTTATAACAAAAGTTCCGCCTACACTCCACACACCATTGATGTCCGGTTCAAATGCAATATCCGGTATTGCAATAGTTGGTGCATTATTGAGCGCAGGGCTGGGGCAGTTTTCAATTAGTACTATTCTTGGTCTTGCAGCTGTCATCTTCGCAATGATAAATGTTGTTGGGGGTTATCTTGTTACAGACAGAATGCTCAAAATGTTTAAAAAAAGGTGAGATGAAAAATGGAGCTTATAATTCAATTAGCATACTTGGTTGCCTCAGTATTTTTCATCTACGGGTTAAAAATGTTGGGCTCGCCCAAAACAGCACGGAAGGGAAATTTGTTTTCCTCCGTCGGTATGTTGATGGCGATAGTATTTACTTTATTTGATAAAAATATAATTTCTTATGAGTGGATAATTATAGGGCTTGTAGTTGGTTCAGGTATTGGTGCCGTGTTTGCAACAAGAGTTAAAATGACAGGCATGCCCCAGATGGTTGGACTTCTTAACGGTTTTGGCGGTTGTGCATCTGCCCTGGTTGCATTAGCTGAGTTTTATAAAGTGATAAATGATCCCGCTCTTAATTTTGAACTCGATACTTCGGTTACAATTATTCTTTCAATAATAATTGGTGCAGTTACATTTACAGGTTCCATGATCGCATTTGGTAAATTGCAGGGTCTCGTTACCGGCAAAGTAGTGAAGTACCCGTTGCAGCATCCATTGAATCTTTTATTTCTTCTTTTTATACTGGCTGCGGGTGTGATAGTGATATTAAATCCAGCTAATCAATTAACTTTACTTTTAATTATAGTTGCAGTTTCGCTGGTACTAGGTGTACTTCTTGTCCTGCCAATTGGGGGTGCAGATATGCCCGTTGCAATCTCTTTGCTGAACTCATATTCCGGTTTGGCAGCATCGATGACCGGATTTGTGTTAAAAAACAATATGTTAATTATTGCGGGTGCTCTGGTTGGTGCATCAGGTCTTGTCCTTACATTAATAATGTGCCGCGGAATGAATCGATCACTTATGAATGTTGTGATGGGCGGATGGGCTTCTGCAGGTTCCGGCGGACCAGCTCCGGCAGATGGTAAAGCACCAAAAGGTGATGTAAAATCCGTTGATGCCGAAGAGTTGGCGATGATACTTGATTCTGTAAGTAATGTTATAATAGTTCCCGGTTATGGTATGGCTGTTGCACAGGCGCAGCATTCTGTTAGAGATTTGATGAACACGCTTGAGAATAAAAATATAAACGTAAGGTTTGCAATTCATCCTGTTGCCGGCAGAATGCCGGGACATATGAACGTTCTTTTAGCTGAAGCACAAGTGCCTTATGATAAGCTTTTTGCAATGGAAGATATAAACAACGACTTCCCGAACACGGATGTTGTAATAGTTATTGGAGCGAATGATGTTGTTAATCCTGCCGCAAGGAACGATCAGAGCAGTCCTATTTATGGTATGCCCATACTAAATGTTGATTACGCAAAAAATTATTTTGGGTATCCCAGTAAGGTTTTTCAACATAATATTTAGCTTTATTTCCTTCATAAACTAACACTGCTCCAACTTTTTTGCGTTCAAATTTGTCAAAAATGGAGTCAACAAAAAAACTTTCGGCCGCAGATGCTTGATGTGCGAAAACTAAAAATAACGCTACGGTTAGCGCCGTAAATAAATATATTCTTTTATTTTTTATGCAGACTGCCATTTCCTTCATTATATATCAACTGATATATTGAAACAAATGCAAACTAATACTTTAAGTTCTTATAAGAGCTTAGGTCAGCGTCTATAATTGTACGCACTTCTTCGTGTTGCCCTGCACGCAAAACTTTCTGTTCTTCCAATATAGTAATGACAGCATCTATTATTTTTTCTGCCTCCCTCCTATCCCCTCTCTGCGCAAGTTCACTTAGTATACTCTGATGTTGCGCAATTAATCCTTCGCGCATAGCAAAAAGAAATCCCCTAACTTCTTGATTGTGGTCGGGGTGAACATCCCTGTGCATATTGTAAAAACTATTAAAAAGTGTCAAAAATTCTTGCGCGAAACCCTTGTTAAAATCATCGTTAGTTTCTGCAAGCTCATCAAAAAATCTTTTATAAGACTGATAATTTACATAAGAAAAAAGAAC
>JADFPP010000134.1 GCA_022562275.1 Bacteroidota bacterium | reverse complement strand
AGGATAGAGATTTTATGGGGTTTTGCAAAAAGTGATTCTTTTAATTTAATTTTGAATAGTCTTCTTCTGTATCAATATCCTGGAATATTTCTGCATAACTGCATTCCCAAAATTTCTTATTAACTTTTGGATCATTACTGATTGTACGAAGATTTGAATTTAAAGGTGCGTTTAAAATTATTTGAAATATATTTCTCTTTATTAATATCGGATGACCTTTCTGCTCTTTTATTTTAGGTTGAATCCAGTTATGTTTTTTATCAATCTGTTCAACAAATTTTTTATAAAACACCTCCGGCAATCCCGGCTGATCTACGAAGTGATATAAAATCCAATCGCTGTTATCAGCTTTTCTCAATCCTGCCTGAAGTGATGTGAACATTCCTTTTTCATATTCGGGGTTAAATACAAACTCGATTTTTGAATTTATGTTTAAGTGTTTAACATTTTCCTTCACTTCATTTGCTTTGTTACCGGTAACAATAATTATGTTTTCACAAACAAGATTTAATTTAAGGAGGATATTGTGTATGAAAGTTTTGCCTTTGTATTCTGCCAGAGGTTTAAACTTTTCCAGCCTTCCGGAAAGACCGGCTGAGAGGATTAAGCCGTAAATCATATTAAATCTCAAAATTTTAGTATAATTTTACTACACAACAAAGAAGTAAAAACAAATTCTTGTAATTATAACAATTAAAAATTATTTTTATTACAGGTTAAAATTTATTTACATATAGTCCCAATAAACCTTCCTGACCTGTTTGCAGACTGGCACAGGCAGCAGGTGCAATTTGTTTGTTGAGACGTTATGAGCTATGCTGAAAGACAAAAAAGCCGTAACTTTCCACTATGAGAATTTATGTGGACACTTCCGTATTTGGAGGTTGTTTTGACCCAGAATTTGAAATTTGGTCAAACAGGATTGTTGATTTTTTCAAAATCGGAAAATACAAAGCAGTGATCTCAGAAGTTTCGGAATTTGAATTAAAAATTGCACCGAAACGCATACAACAAATTCTGTTAGACATTCCAAAAAAGAATCTTGAGGTAACAAAACTCACAGACGAAGCAAAACAATTATCCAAACATTACATTCGGGAAAAAATTGTAGCAAGAAAATCTCTGGCAGACACACAACACATTGCCATTGCAACCGTTCAACAAGTTGACCTACTCGTAAGCTGGAATTTTAAACATATTGTAAACTACGACAAAATACGACTTTATAATGCAGCAAACTTAAAATACGGATATAAATTTTTGGAAATAAGAAACCCAAGAGACCTGACAGATGAAAAATAAAAGGAAAAAATTATTTGACGCTGTTCAAATGGTGCGTGACATTCGGGACGCAATATACCGACAAGCGAATGACCCGAACTTTGACCCGAAAGAGTTTGAACGTATAAGGGAAAAGTGGACACGGCTGCTGGAACAACAAGAAAAAAGCACAGCCCATAACATTGGCTATAAAATATAGGGCAGACAAGGGTTGCTGAAAGTTTTGTGTACTCAATAAACTTTTTTCATGGACGACAATGACGAAGTTTCAATTGCTCTACATTTTATAGCCAGGGCAGTTCAAATTATCAATAGATTTTCTCATCATTTGTATTTCTTTTATTGACAGCACAACTGAAAGATATACTGGATTTATCAAAGTATTGCTTTTTATAGTTAGCTCCGAATAATTTTCAATTCTAAGTTACTTAATGAATTCAACTGGAAATTCTTGCTTTTTCATATTTCAAGGATAATTTTTATTAATAAACTAACAACAATTAAATCTATAACCCCTGTAAACGCGATGTGTTTGTTGAATTGTTATCCACAATAGCCCAGAAAAAATAATGATGACGTTAAATAACTTCGAGAACAACATTAGTTCAATTTTACTTGAAAGAGGTTATGATTATTTTAAAAACCAATCTGTTAGTAATCTTGATAAAATTGATTCCGGATTATGGATGGCAGATGTACATGGTACTGATATCTATACAGTGGAAATAAGAACAGACAGTAAGCAAATTAAGGGATGGGATTGTGATTGTCCCTATGATCATGGGCCGATATGTAAACATGTAGTAGCAACTTTCTATGCCATTGTAGAATGTATAGAGTTAGAGAAGACGATACCAAAACAAGGAGCAGGAAAGAAAAAAAGAAATAGGAAAGATAGAATAGAAGATATATTCAAAAATGCTTCCAAAGAAGCCCTTCAACAGTTCATTGTATCTCAGTTCAGAAGAGACTATGGATTAAAAAATGCTTTTATCGCACATTTTGCTGAACTATTAAATGAAGATCAGAATGAAAAGTACCATACAATAGTTCGTAATATCTATAAAGCTGCTCAAGGACGGCATGGATTTGTTGACTATTACTCAGCAAGGACGTTAACCGTTCAATTATCTGACCTTGCTGAAAAATCAGAAGAATTACTGGTTAAAAAAAATATCACTGAAGCACTTGCGTTATGTAAAACCCTTATTGAGGAAGTGCCGATTGTTGTCTATAACATGGATGATTCTGACGGTGGGGCTAGCAGTGTAATTGATTATGCTTTTAATACTTTTTTCCATATTGCTGAACAAGCCCCGCCAATATTAAAAGACGAGCTGTTTGACTATTGCCTTTCAGAATATCCCAAAGAGAAGTATCATGATTTTGGCTTTGAAGATGAATTTTTACGCATTCTCCCACTCTTGATAACGCTTGAAGAACAGGAAAAGCAATTCTTGGAACTCATTAATCAACAAATTGAATTAGAAAAAAAGAATGATTTTTCTGATTACAGAATTGTTAAATTAATCAAAACCAAGATTGATTATCTGCAACGAGCCAAAAGAGAAGATGAAGCACAGGTTTTAATAGAAACTAATATAAACTATGCTGATTTCAGAGAAATACTGTTGAATCAAGCTATTTCTAAAAAGGAATTTAATCTCGCTGAAAAATTGTGCAATGAAGGAATTGCAATTGCTAAAATGGATCAACATCCGGGGATTGAAAACAAGTGGTATATAAAGTTACTTGAAATTTCCGAAAAAAAGAAAAGTAAAAAGGAAATCAGAAAATGGTCTGAAAAGCTGTACTTCGATAATTATTTCGATATGGAATATTATCAAAAATTAAAGTCCACCTACTCGAAAGATAAATGGTCAGACAAGAGTGAGGAAATAATTAATAAGCTGAAAGGAAAGAATCAAAAAGGAGGATATAGCGAAGTAAGAGCACTAGCTGAAATTTTTATTGAAGAGAAATATACAGACAGACTTTTGAAACTGCTTCAAATCAACTCAAAAAAAATCTCTTTTATTGATGAATATGCAGATTACCTTAAAAAATCATATCCAAAGGATCTATTGACCTTCTATGAAGAAGGAGTGAAAAGGTATGCAAAAAGCACAGGAAGAGACATTTACAATGAAGCAGCAAATTATTTGGAAAAGATGAAAAAAATAAAAGGCGGCAAAGAAAAAGTAAAAGCACTGATTCAATATTTCAGGGAACAATACAAAAACAGAAGAGCAATGATGGAAGTATTAAACAAAAACTTTCCTGAAACTATTCCGGTACCAAAAGGTAAGGAAGTACAAAAAAATATTGATTCACATTTGAAGTTATTATAGCTAAAAGTCATTTGTATATTTGAGTACTCCTTCCTTTGTTCACTCAAAAGAAAAAATTGATGACTCACCAAAACCAATTTCTGAAAAGGAATTGAAGTATTTCCTTAAGTTTCAAAAAAATATGCAGGATGGAATTGATTACTATAAACATCTGTTCTCAGAAATTATGGTAAAAATTGAAGATATTAAAATTGATCTGCTTAACAACCTGGCGATTCTTGAGAGAGAATTAAACAGTATTGAACTGGAACCTGCTGAAGAGTTTACACCGCAATTGCTTTTAGTTAAGACCGGGTAAGAATTTTAATTTAATTTTGAATAGTCTTCTTCGGTATCAATATCCTGAAATATTTCTTCATAACCACATTCCCAAAATTTCTTTTTAACTTTTGGATCATTACTGATTGTGCGAAGATTTGAATTTAAAGGTGCATCTGAAATTATTTGAAACAAATCGTTTCTAATTAATATCGGATGACCTTTCTGCTCTTTTATTTTAGGCTGAATCCAGTTATGTTTATCATCAATCTGTTCAACAAACTCTTTATAAAACACTTCCGGCAATCCCGGCTGATCTACGAAGTGATATAAAATCCAATTGCACTCTTTTGCTTTGGCTAAACCTGCCTGAAGTGAGGTGAACATTCCTTTTTCATATTCGGGGTTAAATACAAACTCGATTTTTGAATTTATGTTTAAGTGTTTAACATTTTCCTTCACTTCGCTTGCTTTT
>JADFPP010000011.1 GCA_022562275.1 Bacteroidota bacterium | reverse complement strand
ATATTCAATATATATGTAGCGAATTCAACTAATGTTAAATGTGATTGACTATATTTGTAATAATATACGCGCGTCCTTCTCGAAACGCTTGTTAGCCGTGAACGTCAACCACTCTATCGGGAAGGACGAGGAGAAAGACCCTCTTTGCCTTGAATTCGATCTTCTTCATTTCGCTGACAAGCGCTTCTATCTGCTCCTCGTACCGCGCCCCGAACGACTGGAAGGGCAGCATTGGCGCGATGGCAACCACCCAATGTGCAATCACTGTAGTCGTTCTGGGCTTTCCTCCGACAAGTGGCGAGCACATGAGGAAACAGCGCGTCGAAGTCCTCACCGGGGTTGCCCACGTGAATCTGGCCGTAACCTTGACCAACGACCCGTTTTGCGTCGATCGCCGCTGCGGTGCCATCATGAGGAGTGGTGATCTGAATGCGATCGACCTCTTCTCCAGTCTCACTGAACACCACCGCGTCGTATTGCTGGTTTCCCAGAACTAGCTCGACCTCATAAGTTTCGTGGTATGCACACACTGCGAAACAGCTCAGCGGGACGAGCTCGTCAAGGAACTCCTTGTACAACCCCTTCTTCTGAATCCCGCGATGCCGCTCGGGCTCGTCAGCTTGGACAGCATCCTTGAACCGACCTACGAATTCACGCAAACCACGGGGTGAACGTCGCTGCTCCATTTCTGAAGGTGTAATCATCACGTATCGCATCCTTCGACGGCTAACTTATATTCTACTACCAATATCGACATTATTATAAATATACAACATATTATATAGTAAGCAAAGAAATTCATTTTCGTGCAGTATAATATGAAATATACCCGCATATTATTATTGGAATTAGGTCTCTTAAAGAGAGTGGGTCAGATTACAGATTGGCTAAAAACTCAGTAGTAATTCTAACTTTATTTCTTATAATCATAATTGCTATCTGAATTGTAATAAGTACAACTTAAAAAAATGTTAAATGAGTTTGACTATATTTATAATAGCATACTTTACTGGTTAATTTACAGTTGAAACCCATTGCGCCTGTCTGTCTGCATACAGGTTTATTGAGACGTTGTGCCAAATTGCTGTAATTAAAAAAGCGAAAGAAATTTTGAATTAGGTAACGTTCACAATGAGTTGTTATATAGCACACTCTCGATGTCCATTTCTATAGGATAAATTATGAACCGTCGCTCTTGTACACGAAAGCTAATCGCCAAATTCAGGGGCAACTTGCCGGACTCTATAGAGAATGCCGGCGCCATTAATTGGAAGTCCGTCTGTAGTAAGAATGATATCCCGCTTATTCTCCTGTTGGTTTTGGTCCCGGAAAGTCTCGAACACCCGCACTCGAGGCCCGCCTGCTTTAATGTGATCTCTTGTTTCGGCCTCGAGCCGATGGCCACCACCCTGTCCAGTTGAGGCAATTGCGATTCCTGGAAGAATGTCCCTGAGAACTCCTTCGTCGGTTCCGTGTTCGCTACCGTGATGAGTAATTTTGAGAACATCGGCTCTAAAGAATTCAGTCCCGAATCTATCTCTAAGACCTCTTTCATAGGATTTGTAAGCGTCGCCGGTAAAAAGAATCCTTGCTCCATGGAATTGGATCTGCAGGAATATGCTGATGTAAAAACGTTTGCCCGAACTGCCAGCAAATAACTGGGCCAATATGTCAGGCGCAATAGATACTTTAATTCTCTTGTCCTCCAATACATTATCGACGCCCCGGGATGCCGCTGCACTTCGGTAAGGAACCAACCATTTCTTGTCGGAAGCAGACCAGCCGGGATCGTTGCTTCGATAGATCGTTAGCGGGCTGGTTATGTTAGGCGAAGGGTCTGCGAGAATAGTCGTGAAGGCTTTTGCGTGGTCTGAGTGCGGATGGGTGGGGATAATGGCATCAAGATGCAGACCGTTACGTTCAAGATAGGTGACGACGTTTGCAGCCAGAGTTTCATTAGACCGATCTCCAGTACCCTGTCCGCAATCTACCAACCAGCAATTATTATCAGGAAAGACGACAAGGATGCACTCGCCGTGCCCGCCGTGAAACATCCGTATTTCAAGATGATGAGCGGCGAAGGCGTTTTTACGGGCCTGGCTTGGGTGCACTACTCGTGCTTCATCTGACAAGACTTGGTAATACATTTGGCTTCCACATAACGTTCACCTAGAAACAAACCTCGCTCTAAGTTCACAAGTTTCGTAATTGTGTAATATAATATATATTCTACCGCCAATATCCGCATTATTATAAAAATACAACATATTACATAGTAAGTAAAGAAATTCATTTTCGTGCAGTATAATATGAAATATACCCGCATATTATTATTGGAATTATGTCTCTTAAAGAGGGTGGGTCAGATTACAGATTGGTTAAAAATTCAGTAATGATTCTAACTTTATTTTTAATCATCATAATAGTTATAGGAATTGTAAGAAGTACAACTTTAAAAAAATGGTAAATGTGTTTTACTATATTTGTACTAACATAATTTAGTGGTTAATTTGCAGTTACAACGCATCGCCTGCCTGTTAACATACAGGTTTATTAAGAAGTTGTGTGTAAGCAAAAAATAATAGAAATGACAGATTATAATTATAAAAATTTTAAGACCAAATTCTATGATTTGGCAAATTTCCCAGGTCCAAAAGCAGGGGAAAAGCTTATCGACTTGCACTTATATGACATAAATGGGAAACAGGTTATGCTTTCAGGTTTTTTGGATAAACCGATCGTACTCGAAACAGGAAGTATTACTTGCCCAATGTATGCAAAGTGTATCCCCCAAATGGAGAACTTAAAGGACAAGTTTCCAAATGTCGGTTTCTTATTGATTTATGTCCGTGAAGCACATCCCGGTGAAAGAACAACAGAGCATCGAACTTTAAAACAAAAAATAAATTTAGCCACCAAGACAAAGAAATTATATGGTGAAAATAGAGTTATCCTAATTGACAACTTAAATGGTGATTTCCATTTACAATATGGCGGTTTGCCCGATATGTTATATATAATCAATACCGAAGGGACAGTAGTCTTTAGAGGGGATTGGAATAATCCAGCAAAAGTTTCAGAAGTGTTATCCACTTTAAATAAGAATCGAATTATCACGGAAGAGCATTTTGAACCGGCAAAACCAAATCCTTTTATTATGTTGAAGGCTCTTTCTCAAGGTGGATTTATAGCCATTTGGGATTTGATTAAAGGAATTCCAGGACTTTTAAGACTACATAAAAAAGCGAATGAAGCGTACAAATAAAAATACCTACACACAATAATGTATATGAAATCATAGCACTCTATGGGATGCTACGCTTGTTATACAAACCGTAGGCTAACAGTCAGGCAAGCGGCTCATCAGGCTCGGTGATTTTTGATAGAAGAGATGACCCCCAGCGAAGCATTCCGTATTGGATTTTATATTTTCTTCCTCGAGGCAATTAATGAAAGCGCTGGAGTTGTTGAGAATTTAAGAACTGATGTTGTTGTTGCAAGAGAGTTGTGAAGATAGACACTAAGATTACCATTCGTTAGATTATAGATATGAAAAAACAAGAAATACAAAAATTACTCCATCGCCATAAAATGTGGTTAGCAGATCGCAATACGGGCGAACGACTTAATCTCAGGGGGGCTACCTTAACCGATATTGATCTCAGTATGATTGATCTTTCCGGGGCTTTCCTCAGCAGGACTGATCTCACAGGGGCTAATCTTTATGAAACTAATCTGTACGGAGTTGATCTTACAGAATCTGTACTTGTAGAAACAGATCTAACCGGGGCTAATTTATGTGCATCGGATTTTATTGGGGCAGATCTTAGTAATGCAAATCTCAGTGCGGCTAATCTCCGTCAGGTTAATTTCTTTTGGGCAACTCTTGATAATGCCAATCTTGCCAGGGCTAACTTATATAGTACAAGTTTCATTAAAACATTTTTCAATAATACTAACTTTGATTCTGCAATTTTAGGACAAACTGTTTTCTCTGATGTTGATTTATTGCAATTAGAAGGGTTGGCTAATTGTTTACACCGTTCAAGATCATACGTAGATGCTAATATACTTTTAAGGTATGGAGATATCTTACCGCAGGAATTTTTAAGAGGTATCGGGTTAACAGAAGATTTTATTAAATATCTCCCCTCTCTTTCGGAGATAACTGCACAATATTATTCCTGCTTTATTTTGTATTCAAACGAAGATAAACTATTTGCCATAAAACTGCATAGGGATTTACAGAATGAGGGTATAAGATGCTGGCTAACTCCGGATAATAAGAAAACAGGAGATAGAGTAAAAGACTTAATAAATGAAGTTAATACTGCCGAAGATAAATTATTAGTTATCCTATCTAATAACTCTACTAATAGTAAGTGGATTATAACAGAAGTTGAAGATGTGTTGGCTGAAGACGGGCAAAGAAAACGATCCATACTGATGCCCTTGAAAATTAATAGCGATATAACAAGTGGAGATAAATCCGTGTTAAATAAAATATTATCCGAAAAACATATCAGCGACTTTACAAATTGGAATAAACCCAATGAATATAATATCGCATTTAATGAACTGTTAGAAAACTTGAAAGTTAATTGAATAAAGATCGCAGCAGCTGTTACAAATTAATTATAAAATAGTCGTTGATAAAAAATATTGAACTGATTTTAGCAATAAAATGTTATTAATCATTTAATTTTGATATCAGAAAATTAAACTTAATGCTATGCATAATATTAAATATAAAAATGGAACTTTTTCTAATTAATCTTCAAGGACAAAATGAAAACTATAAATTATCTTCTTCTGATCATTTTATTAACGATCATATCCTGTTCAAAAAATTCAGATCTTCAAAACGAAGTACAGGTATACTTAGAAGATTATAATAAACAATATCGGCAGCTTGGCTATGAGTGGAATAAAGGAGAATGGGCGCTGAACACTAAAATTGTTGAAGGCGATACCATCACAAGCAAAAATGCTCAGGATGCTCAAGCTAATTATGCACAGTTTACCGGCAGTAGAGAAAATATAGAAAAGGCTGCTAAGTATCTTAAATTAAAAAATGAACTAACCGACCTGCAGATCAGACAATTAAAAAGAGTTCTTTACCTGGCTGCCAGTAATCCTGAAACTGCAAGTGAAATAGTTAAGGAAAAAATAGAGGCGGACATAAAACAAACGCAATTGCTTTATGGATTTGATTTTAAAATCGATAATAAGTCGGTATCTACTAATGAAATTGATGTGAGTTTAAAAACTGAAAATAATATTAAAAAAAGACTTAAAACATGGGAAGCAAGTAAAGAGGTGGGAATTGGACTAAAAGATGGATTGGCAAATCTCCAACGATTAAGAAATAAATCAGTACAGGCACTTGGTTATGATGATTACTTTACCTATCAGGTTTCTGATTACGGTATGACGGTTGATGAAATGCGTGATGTTTGTCAGAATATGATAAGAGATATCTGGCCATTATACAGAGAGCTTCATACATGGGCACGATATATTCTTGCTGAAAAATATGGAGAGGATGTTCCCGAAATGCTTCCGGCACACTGGCTGCCAAACAGATGGGGGCAGGATTGGAAAGAACTGGTGGAAGTAGAGGGAATAAATTTTAGTGAGGAATTGGAAAAAAAATCTGCTGAGTGGATTGTAAAAAAGGGTGAAGATTTTTATGTGAGTTTGGGATTTGAAAATCTACCACAAACTTTCTGGGAAAAATCCAGTTTGTATCCTGCCCCGCCGGACGCAGATTATAAAAAGAATAATCATGCATCTGCCTGGCATATGGATTTCGAGCGTGATATTAGATCTTTGATGAGTGTAGATGTTAAAAATTCTGATTGGTGGAGCACATCTCTGCATGAGCTTGGACATATTTATTATTTCTTATCTTATTCAAATCCGGATGTACCCTATATTTTACGGGAAGGTGGTAACAGGGGTTTCCACGAAGCATTTGGAAGTATGATCGGGTTGGCTTCTCTTCAACAACCATTTTTAGAAGAGATGGGTTTGATACCAAAGAATGTAAAATTGGATGACATACAAGTGCTATTTAAAGAAGCGCTGGAATACATTATATTTATACCGTGGAGCGCTGGTGTTATGACTGATTTTGAGTATGAATTATACACACTTAATCTGCCAAAAGATCAGTATAATTTAGAATGGTGGAATTTAAAAAGAAAATACCAGGGAATTGTGCCGCCTTATGACAGGGGTGAACAATACTGTGATGCAGCATCCAAAACTCATATAAATAACGATGCTGCTCAATATTATGATTATGCAATTTCTTACGTACTTCTATTCCAGTTTCACAATTACATAGCAAAGCAGATTCTTCAGCAGGACCCGCATGCAACAAATTATTATGGAAATAAGGAAGTGGGAAAGTTTCTATCCGATGTTATGTCGCCGGGAGCAACTGTAGATTGGAGAGAGTTAATGAAAAAGAGCCTTGGTTCTGAAATGAGCGCAAAACCAATGGTTGACTATTTTGCCCCTTTGATGGATTATCTTAAAAAAGTTAACGAAGGAAGAACATATACTCTGCGCGAAAACTTTTAGTTTATAAATTTAAAATGATTGAGATTGTAGATTTACATAAAAGCTTCGGGGAAAATAAGGTTCTAAAAGGAATAAATCTAAAAATTGATTCTGGTGAGACGATTGTAGTAATTGGGAAAAGTGGTTGTGGTAAAAGTGTTTTGATCAAACACATTGTTGGTTTGCTCATACCTGATTCCGGTACTGTTAAGGTCGAAGATCAAATTATTAACGAATTGGAAATGAAAGATCTCTACAAGCTCCGAAGAAAATTCGGATTTTTGTTTCAGGGAGCAGCTCTATTCGATTCGATGACTGTGGAAGAAAACATATCCCTGCCCCTGGTTGATTCAGCAAATGGTTATACCAATACCGAGATTAACTCTCTTGTAGAAAAGATGCTTGAAATGGTTGAATTGCCGGGGACTCAAAAATTAAAACCGGCTGAACTTTCCGGGGGAATGAAAAAACGGGTTGCTTTAGCCCGGGCATTAATTACAAATCCTGATTATATTCTTTACGATGAGCCAACAACCGGACTCGATCCGATTATGGCAGACTCAATAGATAAATTGATAAAAGATTTAACAGACAAACTAAATGTAACTTCAATTGTGGTAACTCATGATATGTACAGTGTAAAAAATGTGGCAAATAAAGTGGCTATGATGCACGATGGAAAAATCTATTTTATTGGAAGCCAGGAGCAGTTAATAAATTCTGATGATCCGATTATTTTGCAATTTATCAAAAGAACCGAGATATAATTACTTCTACAATTAAAAAAGGGAGGTTAAATTCTTCGCATATTTAATTATATGGGGTGAATTATTATGCTTAGCGGCTATATTTTTATTTTAGTACTATGCGCGTGCCGCAATTTGGAATTGCCAACTGAGTTGATTCAGTAATAATTGTTTCTTTCCCACCGTTTTTTACAAAATCAATAGCTGCAAGTATCTTGGGTCCCATGCTTCCTGCTGCAAACTCCCCTTCTTCATAGTATTTTTCAGCTTCTGCTACTGTTATTTTGTCAAGTCCTTTTTGGTCCGGTTTTTTAAAATTAACATAAACCTTTGGAACATCGGTAATAATATAAAAAGCATCCGCACCAATCTCCCTTGCCAGTAAAGCCGAAGCAAGGTCTTTATCAATTACTGCTTCTACACCTTGTAGATTCTTATTATTGTCTCTATAAACAGGAACCCCGCCGCCGCCTACAGCAATTACAATATTGTCTTTCTTTGTTAGATCTTTAATGGCTTCTTTGTTAATTATATCAATTGGTTTGGGTGATGGTACTACTCTTCGCCATCCTCTTTTGCCCGGGTCTTCCTTAAAAACAAGATTTGGATTTGATTTTGAAAGCAACTCAGATTCCTCTTTAAGATAGAAAGCACCAATTGGTTTTGTCGGTTCCTTAAAAGCAGGATCATCAATATCAACAACTACCTGTGTAACAAATGTAACAACATTTTTTTTTATTTTATTTTCGTTCAGTATGTTTTTCATCTGGCGTTCAATCATATATCCAATGCCACCCTGAGAATCTGCAACGCAAATATCCAGAGGCATTTTAGGAATTTTAAACTCATTATATCCGGCATCGTTTCTAAGCATAATGTTTCCTACCTGCGGACCGTTTCCATGTGTAATTACGATGCTAAAGTCATCCTCTAATAACTTTAATAAATGAGTTAATGTATCATAAGCATGTTTTTCCTGCTGCTTAATTGTACCTATCTCATTATCCCTGAGCAAGGCATTACCTCCAAAAGCAACAACAGCAATTTTCTTTATCAATATTTATTCCCTGAAGATTTTTAATAAACAATCAATTGAAAACAAAGCATTAACTTATAAAGCTCTATCTTCAAATAAAAACACTATTTATAGCACGGGTAAAACATAATACACTCTTCTATAGTAAATTGAGAGAGTAAAAAATTATTGTTAAATTTAACCTTATTTAGAACAAGATATAATTAAATATGGATTCTCGGAATAAATTTGACCCGAAGGAATTACTTAAACCTGATAATATGCTAAGGCTTTACGCAAGCGGCGCATTCCCAATGGCAGATGATAAAACCGGTGCAATTAATTGGTATATGCCGGATGTAAGATCCATAATACCCCTGGACAATTATAAGATCCCCCGCTCTGCACGAAAGGCAATTAAAAAGAAGAATTTTGAAATAAAATTGGATGAGGATTTTACCCAGGTTATTATGCGTTGTTCTGACAGGAAAGAAACGTGGATTTCAGAAGAATTAATTAAGGCATATAAAAGATTAAGAAAGCGCGGACATGTTCATACTGTTGAAACATGGCTTGATGGTGAACTTGTTGGTGGTCTTTATGGAGTTACTTTCAGGGGTGCTTTTTTTGGCGAATCGATGTTTTCAAGTGTTTCTGAAGCATCAAAAGCTGCATTAGTAGCACTGATCAATCACTTAATCGAAAAGGATTTTCTTCTTCTGGATGTTCAATATATGACCGAACATTTACAAATGTTTGGTGCAATTGAAATTTCGTTTGATGAATACAAAAAACTGCTGCACAACTCTTACACAAGAGGATGTGAGTTTTAAGTATTATTTTATATGGTTGAGATGCACCTCGATAGATCTTTATTTGAGCAGCATCATTTTCTTTGTATCAGAAAAATTTCCTGCATCCAGTTTGTAAAAATATATTCCGCTTGGTAATTCTGCCCCGCTAAATTCAACCTCGTAACTTCCTGAGGGTTTTTCTTCGTTAACTAATATTACAATTTCATTACCTAAAACATCATAAACTTTTAAACTCACGTTTAACATTTCACGTCTGACATCTGACTGAATTGTAAATTTTATCTTTGTTGTTGGATTAAACGGGTTGGGATAGTTCTGATCTAATTCAAATTCAGCAACAGTTATTTCATCTTCAACAGAAGTAACCGGCTTAAGATGTTTAAAAGCAATGCTACGTGGTACTTGCAAATTTCCAGAAGTTATTGTTTGTACATAGTTATCGTTTTCATCAAACTCAACAATTTTATGCGCTGAAAATGAAGACGAGAAAAAATGTCCCCTGTTATCAAAAGCAATTCCCTGTGGTGCGGGTAAATCGGGATGAGTAATTACGCCCACCATATTTCCTAAAGTATCAAACTTTACTATGTTATTCGAACCACCTCCGGATATATAAAGCACATCGCTAGTATTTCTTGCAATGCTCATCGGACTGGAAATACCCCCGCCGGTAAATTCGAACATGAAATTTTCGTTAGCATCAAATTTTAATATCAGCGAATTAAGAGCACTGGAAACATAAATTGCTCCATGCGAATCTATAGCAACACAGTTTGTACCATTTAATGATCCGCCTGTAAATGTTCGAAGGAAATTCCCGTCTAAATCAAACACAACTACCTGATCATTATTAAAACTTGCAACATATAATTCACCCTGGTTTGACACTGCCATTCCTGTGGGACCATCCAGCTCAGCACTTGTAAATTTCGTAATGAACTGCTCATCAGAATTAAAGACAAAGATTTCACCCGTAAACTGGCTCGCG
This sequence comes from Bacteroidota bacterium, assembly GCA_022562275.1. Taxonomy (GTDB): domain Bacteria; phylum Bacteroidota; class Ignavibacteria; order Ignavibacteriales; family Ignavibacteriaceae; genus BMS3ABIN03. The sequence goes on along the minus strand of JADFPP010000011.1, from coordinate 48,156 downwards.
ATATAAATTTTATTGTTAGGGGCAAAAACTATTCCGCGAGGTCCGCTTACTCCCGGGGCAGTGAATGTACGAAGGTAATTGCCAAGTGAATCATAAACAGCAATGCTGTCGTTACCGAAACTTGTTACAAGAAAATTACCCGTCCTTTCGGGTGGCAAAATTGCATATGCAACAAAAATAAAAACTAAAATAACCGAGCTTATGATTAATCGCTTCATTGCAACTCTATGATTTTATTAATATTAATTCCTTTTGCGGCTTTGAAATAAATTCACATCCATCTTTAGTTAAATATATTTCCTCTTCCAATGTGGAAACACCAAAACCTTCAACAGGCAGTCTCGGTTCTATCGTGAAAACCTGACCTTCTTCCAGATCCATAAAAGGTGAATTGCCATATCTTTCCCAGGAAGGAAATAAACCCGCAACACCATCATGCACTGTTTTTCCTACCTGATGCCCTAACCCGTGTGGGTACTCCGGATAACCATTTTCAATGATATAACTTCTCGCAATCGAATCCATATCAACGCCTTTAACACCGGGTTTAAGTTTATTTGCTACTTTCTGAATTGCGTCACGAATGACTTCAAATCCTTTCTGTACCGGTTCCGGTGCTTTTTCTTCGTCATCATTTAATATGTACCAGGTTCGCTGCAAATCGGAGCAGTAGCCCTTAAACAAAATTCCAAAGTCCATATTAACCAATGTTCCCTTTTCAATTTTCTTATCACTTGGTCCCATATGTGGTCCATTCGGATTTGGACCTGCAAAAACAGCAGGACAATGAGTTTCTTCCCAACCGTACTCAAATCCTTTTTCGACGGTTAATTTCCGTACAAAATCTGCCACTTCAATTTCTGTCATTCCTGGCTTTAAAAATCCTGTTACCTGATCAAATATTTTTAATGTTTCATCAACAGCTTCCTTCATAATATTCATTTCAGTTGAAGATTTTCTTCCCCTCAGCGCGGATATAATCTCTTCAGAAGAAATTAATCTCTCGGAGAAACCCGTTCCCTCAAGATGATCCAATAAAATCTGATACATACCATAAGTTAAACCATCAGCCAGTACAGAATTTTTTGAATAGTTAATGGCAATCTTCTTAGGATCTTTTTTCTTGAGATATTCAACAAAGGGTTCTCTGATTGATTTCAAGTATCCTATTATATTTTTGTATAAACCTGTTTTTTTGAAATTCTCTTCTTCCATATCACCAATAATTGCAGTTGTATCACCATCTTTATTAATTATAAATGCTGCCTGCCATGTTGAATTTACGCCAACAATCATATCCAGGACAGCATCGTGATTAATAGAACTTTCACGAACAAAAGTAACCCACATATCAATATCTTTTTCTTCTAATATTGAAATTGCCTGATCTATTTTTTCTTTAAATATTAAGTTATTCATCTGAATTCTCTCTAATAAAAAAGTTATTCTTTCAACAAATAATTTATTAAATAACTAAATAAGTTACTATATCATTAGATGTTCAAAATCTTTCTCAAATTATTAATAATCAATTATTTTGCTTTAGTAAAAATTGCTGATTTTCCCAATGCTTCTTAAAAATTTATTCGAGATGAGGAATAAATGAGCGATTATTTTGAAATAATGATGCCTGATGTTAAAAGCAAAAACCTTATCGAATCTGAATTTCATCAGGCAGTTGAAGAAGTGTTAAGCTCTTTATCTGTTGTATTAGAACGGCATCCTGAGTACTGTTCAATGAAAATACTGGAAAGAATGATAGAGCCGGAGAGAGTGATAACATTTCGTGCGGCCCGTATGGTAGTTTACTGTTAACACTTTTAGTAAAGTCGGATTCATCAATTGGGATTGGTTATTGAACCAGTCTCTGGTTGAAAAGATGGAATTCACAAGACACTTATATTTTCAACAACAACTCTGCATTAGTATTAATGGGCATAAGAATAAAGAGGTAATTTCAAAACCGGGTGTCTGATAGATCTATCCGGTACTCAATGTCTTTTCATGCTCATAGTAATAATTTATAATTACATTTAAAATTATTGAAATCAGTAATACATTACTTAATTTTAAGATATAATTTTTTTTAACATGCAGGTTATCTTTATAAAAGATGAATTTCGCATTATACAATAATAAAAAATGGGAGTTACTACATGTCTGATTATGTAAATAGCTTAATGGCACAATTAAAAGCCAAACATCCGGCACAACCTGAATTTCATCAGGCAGTTGAAGAAGTTGCGGATTCTTTAAGTATAGTTTTAGATAGACATCCGGAATATCGCACTTCAAAAATTTTAGAAAGACTTATTGAACCCGAACGAATTATTATCTTCCGGGTTCCCTGGGTTGATGACCAGGGTGAAATAAACATTAATATTGGTTACAGGATTGAAACGAATTCTGCAATTGGACCATACAAGGGTGGTCTCAGATTTCATCCCTCTGTAAACCTTGGCATCTTAAAATTCTTAGCCTTCGAACAAGTATTTAAAAACAGTTTAACAACATTGCCGATGGGGGGCGGTAAAGGCGGATCTGATTTTGATCCGAAAGGAAAAAGCGATCTTAAAATTATGAGATTTTGCCAGGCATTTATGAGCGAATTGTTTCGGCATATCGGACCAAACACAGACGTACCGGCTGGAGATATTGGTGTTGGCGGCAGAGAGATTGGATACTTATTCGGACAGTATAAAAAGTTAAGAAATGAATTTACAGGTATTTTAACAGGTAAAGGTTTAAACTGGGGAGGATCACTCATCAGGCCGGAAGCAACGGGTTATGGATCAGTTTATTTTGCTGCCGAAATGTTTGAGACAAGAAATGAAACATTCGAAGGGAAAACATGTCTTGTTTCGGGAAGTGGTAATGTTGCACAATACGCAGTTGAGAAGATACTTGAACTCGGTGGAAAGGTGGTTACACTTTCTGATTCGAACGGTTATATTTATGATGAAGAAGGATTTGATAGTGAAAAGTTAAAATTTATTATGGATTTGAAGAATATTAAAAGAGGCAGAATAATAGAATACTCCGAAAAGTATAAGAATACGGTTTACACAAAGATTGATTCTAATCAGGATTTTAATCCCCTTTGGAACCATAAAGCCGATTGCGCATTCCCAAGCGCTACACAAAATGAAATAAATGCTAAAGATGCTCAAAATCTATTAAACAATGGTGTTTATGTTATTAGTGAGGGTGCAAATATGCCAACCACTTTAGATGGTGTTAAACTATTCCTGGATAACAAAATTCTGTATGGTCCTGCAAAGGCTGCTAATGCCGGTGGTGTTGCAGTATCCGGGCTTGAGATGAGTCAAAACAGTATGAGACTACCATGGTCAAGACAGGAAGTTGATGACAGGTTAAGAAATATTATGAAGAATATTCATAAAACTTGTCTTGATACTGCCGATAGATTTGGTACTCCGGGTAACTATGTGAACGGTGCAAATATCGGCGGATTCCTTAAAGTTGCAGATGCAATGCTGGATCAGGGTGTTGTATAAACATTAAAATCATAGTTATTTTCCCTAAACGCACTTTATAGCTGGCGAAGTATTACTATTTTCCTCAAATGGTTGCTTCGCCATTTTTATTTCAATGTGGTCTTTTTAATGAATTTATTAAAGAAAGAAATCTTCATATATTTTCAGAAATAATTATTTAACTTAATGGTAATGAAGTACACAAAAAAAATAAATTCTGATCGTGAGGCACAGTGGGTGGAGAATGCTTTCGGAAACAGAATGCAGGGGTTTCAAAACCTGATGAAGTACCGAATAAGAGATATTCTTCTTGTATCCAGCCTTTATGATCTATATTTGTTTGAAGAGGACGGCAGACTTTACGAGCTTATTAGAAATGAATATCAAGGATTAAACCTTACACACTCACCTGATTTAACAAGGGTTTCCAGCGGCCAAGAAGCAATGCGCATGATAAATGATGAAAACAGATTTGACCTAATTATAACAACCATGCACATAGAGGACATGCACGTTTTGAATTTTGCAAAAATGATTCGTCAATCCGGATTGATAATTCCAATAGTGCTGCTTGCACATGATAATAGTGAGTTAAAATTACTCTTAAACAATCCTGAAAAAGATGTATTTAATAAAATATTTACCTGGGCAGGTGATTTCAGAATTATATTGGGAATAATAAAATATTTAGAAGATATTAAAAACATTGAGAACGATAGTGAAATGATAGGGGTTCAGAACATAATATTTATAGAAGACAACGTTCGCTATTATTCTTATTTCCTCCCTCTAATATATACCGAAGTACTTAAACAATCCCGTCAATTAATTTCGGAAGGGATAAACCTTACGCATAAATTTTTACGAATGAGGGCGAGACCAAAAATCCTTTTATGTTCTAATTATGAAGAGGCATGGGAATACTATAAAAAGTATAAACAATTAGTATTGGGTATAATATCGGATATATCTTTTCCTCGTAAAAATAAATTAGACATCAAAGCCGGGATACGATTTGCAAAAGCTGTTAAAAAGGACCACCCCGATATACCTGTTCTTCTTACTTCAGATAACCCGGAAAATGAAAAATTAGCAAAAAATATCAACACCTCATTTCTTTTAAAAAATTCTCCAACATTGTTAACCGATTTCAGGCAATTTCTTAATGATCAATTTGGTTTCGGTGATTTTGTTTTTAAGACTGCCAGCGGAAAAGAAGTAGGACGTGCAACAGATTTAAAGAGTCTTGAAGAATGTTTGAAAGTAGTTCCACTAGAAAGTATTAATTTCCATGGTTCAAGAAATCATTTTTCAAACTGGCTGAAAGCCAGAACGGAATTCTGGCTGGCGCATCAACTAAGACCGAGAAAAATTTCTGATTATTCAAACGATGAAGCACTCAGACAGGACCTGATTAAATCGTTGCATGAATACAGAACAATAAGACAAAGAGGTATAATTGCTGATTTCGATAAAGGAACATTCGATCCGGAAAACAGTCTTGCAAGAATAGGTGGCGGTTCCCTTGGTGGAAAAGCCAGAGGCTTGGGGTTTATTAACACACTTATAAATAATTATCACATTAGCAATAAGTTTAAAAATACACAAATATATGTGCCTCCGGCTGTAATTTTAGGTACCGAAGTTTTTGATTATTTTTTAGATTCAAATGAGTTGCGAGAGTTTGCACTTAATTGTGAAAATGATGAAAATATATTGAAAACATTTCTTAGTGCTCAAAATTTTCCAAAGGACATTTTGGATAAACTTACCGAATTTTTAATACTAATGAATTCTCCTTTAGCAGTCAGATCATCAAGCCTTCTGGAAGATTCACAGTATCATCCCTTTGCAGGAGTTTATCAAACATATATGATTCCAAATAATCATGCCGATCTGGATAAAAGATTGAATGATTTAATTTCAACAATTAAAAAAGTCTTTGCCTCAACATTCTATCAAGGTGCGAAAAATTATATAAAAATTACTTCATACCGAACAGAAGAAGAAAAGATGGCAGTAATTATTCAGAAGATGATTGGTGTAACACACGAGAACAGGTTTTACCCCGATATTAGCGGAGTAGCAAAATCATATAACTTTTATCCGCTCCCTCACCAGGAATCATCTGATGGTGTTGTAGCCGTTGCACTTGGATTGGGCAAAACGGTTGTTGAGGGAGGCAATACCGTAAGATTTAATCCAAAATATCCTGATGATCTTATTCAATTTTATTCGGTTGAAGAATCTTTGAACAACTCTCAAAAAGGATTTTACGCACTTCAGTTAGATGAGAAATTAGATCATCACATTGATGCACACGATTTAAATGTTAAATGCCATAGTATAGATATTGCAGAAAAGGACGGTTCGTTAAATTTAGTTGGTTCTACATATGTTGCTGATAATTATGCAATATATGATGGTCTTTCAAGAACCGGACCCAGGGTTGTAACATTCGGACCAATTTTAAAACAAAAGTTGTTTCCACTGTCAGAGATTTTAAATTTATTGTTGGATTTAGGAATCTGGGGAATGGGTACTCCGATTGAAATGGAATTTGCAGTAAACGTAAATACTGATAGAAATACAAATAACGAATTCGGAATATTGCAAATTAGACCGCTTGTTATAAGTCTTGGGGAAGAGCAATTAAATATTGAGGAACATAATGATGATGAACTTATCTGCAGAAGTAAACAGGTATTGGGTAACGGAATTATTAGTGACATTAAGGATATAGTAATTGTAGATTACCACTTATTTGAACGTTCAAAAAGCAGTGAGGTTGCTGCAGAAGTTGCATCATTCAATGGTGATCTAATTAAATCAAATAAACCATATTTACTTATAGGGGTTGGTAGATGGGGATCACTTGATCCGTGGCTTGGCATACCAGTAAAATGGGAACAAATTGCCGGAGCGAAAGCAATAATTGAAACAAGCTTTAAGGACATGGTAGTTGAACCTTCACAGGGTTCACATTTTTTTCAGAATATAACATCTTTTATGATTGGTTACTTTTCAATTGATACTGTGCATAATGATGGTTTTATAAATTGGGAGTGGCTCCTTTCTGTTCAACCCTACGCACAAAAAAAATACACAAAACACTTACGATTTGATAAACCGCTAATTATTCAGATGAGCGGACATGCAAACAAAGGAATGATCTTAAAGCCTGAATCGTAAATAAATATTTTCTTAAATTGTCTTACAAGTATTTTCAATTCCCCTTAAATACAAGAGGTTGCATAATGAAACTGAGTATACTTATAGCAATTGTATTTGTATTTACAGCCGCTATATCTTTTGGTCAAAAGAATTATTCCTACCTGGATAATGATAAAGGAACTTCAATGGAGCCAATATTAGCTGCAGCTAAACCATTGGCAGAAGAAATTGAGAGTGAAGATTTTGAAATAGTAAGAATAGAATATGATTTAATAAGAGAAGAACATTCCGAACTTTATATGAGGGCTTGACTCACGGCATAGCTGCTTTTGGTGATTACAGAATTAAAGATATTGATATTACAGTATATATAGAAAGAAAGGGGAAATGGAAAAAAATTGAAGATGATGCTGAAAATGATGACGTGGCTACAGTTTCAATAAAGCCAAGATCAGATGAAGAATATAAAATTGTAATATCTGTTTATAAGTTTAACAGGGATTATAGTGTTGGACATTACGGTTTAATGATATTTCACGAATAATAATAATTATCAATTTAATTCCGGAAATCCAATTGGGGCACAAGCTGATTATAATTGTGAGAATTACTGTAGTGGTTACTTTAGCTCATTCAAATCCCAATCATAGCTTAAATAATCGATCTGCCATTCGTTAATATTATCCTTTATTTGTTTTGCCAGATTTTCATCCAAATATTGAGAAACATAAATTAAAATTTCATTCTTATCTTTGCCAAAGTCATCATCATACCAATCAAATATTTTAGATAAGTATGCTATTCGCTTTTTCAAATCAAATTTATTTTTTGTTTCATCATTAAAAAATATTCTTGCCTGCTCGTTAAGCTGTTCGTTAAGTTTAATACCTTCATAAGCTTCATCCCGAAGCGGAGGACAACTATAAGAAGCACAAACCATCACAAAGTGCACTCTTTCCTCATTAAATATTTTGCGTGCAATATCGTGTTCGATATTGTTAAGTGATAACCTTTTTCCATTTATTATTATTTTCTCATCATCCCAAACAGTTGTACCGAGTAAAGACCCAAGATACAATCCGCCCCAATGAAGATCATTAATACTTTCTACTGGATATTCTTCAACTATAAATTTTAAAGTGTAAGCATTATAGGCATTTATCCAAAACGCAAGTTTATCATCATCGGTTAAAAGATTATCAGGATTAGTATTTTCAAGCTGCTCTAAATATTTATCGAGCCGTTTATCATCTTTTAATTTTATATAATTTACCAATCCGTTAAAAACATAATCATTCAATATTTGAGTGAATAATAAATGCTGATCATTTTCATCTTGTGCCGAACTAACTGAAACAAAAAAAAGTATTCCTAAAAATATACAGCCAATTTTTATCATAATTTTTCTTTAAAGTATTTCTTATAAATTCTTGCGGGACTCACACCAATTAAATATCCCATTATATATAATCCGTTTAATAGTTGTGTCTTAAGAATTCCTTTTCTTATAAATCGTCTTGCTGAGGTTGTTACAAATGCAGGCAGTTTATAAATTTTTGTTTTTCTTCTTGCTTTCCTGCACAACTCAACATCTTCAAAAATAGTTAAGTTGGGAAATCCATTCAATTCATTAAAAAAATCTCTTCGTATAACAATAACCTGATCGCCGAATGTTGTAAATATGGAATCGAACTTTGTGAACCATGAATAAACTTTCATTAAATAGTTTTCAATATCAAATTTCATTTTAAATGTTGCAATATTAATTTTCTTGATAAACATATATTCATTAATCAAATTAAAAACATCATCCGGTAAAAAAGTGTCGGCATGCAGAAAGATTAACACTTTCCCTGATGAACATTTAGCACCGTTATTGAGCTGTAAACCTTTTCCTTTTTCACACTTACATATTTTAACATTAAAATCTTCAGCAGTGATTAATGTATCATCTCTGCTTCCGCCGTCCGCAACTATAATTTCGAAGTCTTCATCAAATTTATTAAGATGTTCCAGAACAAGCGGTAGAAATTTCTCTTCATTTAATGTTGGAATGATTATAGAATACTTGTACATAAGATAATTGTAAATAATAATTCACTTAAATCGTAAGTTGACTCACACATAATTAACAAAATATTTTTATAATAGTATAATAATTATAAATTATTAATGCAGAAATTGTATGCTATTTTACATTCACTAAAAAGTTTTATTATTCCGATTGAAAAGAGTGCAATTTATATTTTAATCATTTATTACAGGAGTATAAAATGAATCTTAAAGTTAGTGGCATGGATCACGTTAATATAGAAGTGGTCAGTCTGAAAGAATCGGTTGATTTCTATAAAAAACTTTTTGGGTTTGAAGTATTAAAAGAACAGCCTGATCAAAATTCAAAAATTATCGGCAATGAAAGAGTAAAACTTTGTCTATATGAAATACCTGAATTTAAGGGTTATACAAAAAAAGGATTTCACCACTTTGGATTTCACATTGAGAATTTTGATGATATAATGCAGAAGTGTACAGAGATGGAAATAGAAATTTTTTATGGGGGTCCATTAAAGTGGGAAAGTTCAACATCGATCTACATCAAAGATCCAAACGGTTATGAGATTGAACTGTCGGAAGTCTTCGGGGGAGGATTATAAATAAACCCGTCTGTTTCCAAAGTAATAAATTAATCTCATCAGGAACAATATTGATGGCATGTAGTTAAACCGGAATCAAATATAAAAGCCAGGAGGTAATTGTACCCGCCATCAAAAACTATAGAGTTGATTTGAGGAGAAAATACAGACGATATTTTGAGATTAGTCTTATACTTTCACTTTCCCTGATTATTGCAGCGTTTAAGCTGTCCCCTAAAGATGGAAACTCTTATGAAAACTTTAATCAAACACAAGATCTTATTACTATTGAGAATATTATAAATACTGTTCAAAAACCTAAACCGCCTCCTCTGCCAATGCCCGCGCCTGTTTTAGTCAACACAGATGAAGTCCCGCAGGAAATAGAATTAGATGATGTCGAAATTGATCTGGATGCCCAAATCGGTCCGCCTCCTCCACCGCGTGATCCGCCAGGTGCAATAGAGGAACCAATAATATTTGTTGCAGTTGAGGAAATGCCTCATCCAATCGGTGGCATACAAGCTATTCAGGAAAAGATACATTACACAGAATTTGGAAGAAGAGCAGGAATTAAAGGAACTGTTTATATTGAAGCTATAATAGATGAAGAAGGCAACGTGATTAATGCGAAGGTAAAAAAAGGTATCGGCGGCGGATTGGATGAGGAAGCATTAGACGCAGTTCTGAATACGAAATTTGTTCCCGGAAAACAAAGAGGTAAACCTGTTAGAGTAAAACTGGTGATCCCTATTAAGTTTGTACTGAGATAAAATAAATCAGAGGCACTCGATCGTGAGTCTTTATAAAATACTTATGGAAATATTCCCAATGCAATATAAGAGTTAGCAATTTTATTAATTGCAACAACAAAAGTAGCTGTTCTTAAATCGGGAATTTTTTTATTACTCTTCCAGGTTTCTCTTATTTCGTTGTATGCATTAATCATTGTTTCTTCCAAGCCGGAATTAACAAGGTCTTCTTCGCCAGCACCGTGCAATATAATTTCTTTATTTTTTGAGCTAAGTGATTTGCCGGATGCCCTCTCGATTGAATCGACCAAAGTTCTGTTAACCAGCTCATCATAACGCTTACCCATTCTGCCAAACCGAACGTGTGAAAGATTTTTCAACCATTCAAAGTAAGAAACCGTAACACCTCCGGCATTAAGATAAAGATCGGGGATGATAAACACACCTTTTTTTAATAACACTCTTTCTGCTTCAGGAGTAACCGGTCCGTTTGCCGCTTCGCCGATAATTTTTGCTTTTATTCTTTTAGCATTTCCAGAATTAATTTGATTTTCCAATGCAGCCGGAATTAAAATATCGCAGGCCATTTCTAAAGCTTTTTCACTCGGCGTAATATTTTTTGCATTTTTAAAATTCAATATCGAACCTGATTTTTTTCTATGTTTAAATACTTCATCTACATCCAAACCATTTTTATCATAAATTGCTCCTTCATATTCAGCAATTGCAATTACATCCGCACCACCCTGCTGGAAAAACTTTGCGGTGTAATAACCAACATTTCCCAATCCCTGTACAATTACTTTTTTGTTTTGAATACCCGGTTCGAGACCAAGTTTTTTCATATCATCTTTAATATTAACCGCTTCCCGAACACCATAAAAAACACCGCGTCCGGTTGCTGCGGTTCTTCCTCTTATTCCACCCTGGCTGATTGGCTTGCCCGTAACACATCCAATTGCATCTATCTGCCCGGGATTAAATGCGGCATAAGTATCAGCTATCCATGCCATTTCTCTTGCGCCGGTTCCATAATCGGGTGCGGGAACATCAATTCCGGGACCTATGAAATTCTTCCTTATTAATTCTGAAGTATAACGGCGGGTGATCTGCTCAAGTTCAACTTCGCTGTATTTGCGCGGATCGATGCAAACGCCGCCTTTTGCTCCACCAAAGGGAACATCAACCACAGCACACTTGTAAGTCATTAACGCTGCAAGTGCCATAACTTCATCCTGGTTTACGGCTGTACTATATCTGATCCCGCCTTTAACAGGCATTTTGTGCTGGCTGTGCTCAGCTCTGTAGGCTGTAATCACCTTGATACCCTCTTTTAATCGTACGGGAAATTTCATTCTGTAAACACTATTACAACATTTTATCTGATCCAATAATCCAGCCGGATGTTTTGTATACCTTGCTGCCCGTTCAAAATAACTTACTACATCCCCAAAGAAACTATGTTCCCTTTTGTCGCTGATCTTGTTTGTCATTTTTGAATCTATAACTTAATGTGAAAAAGTGTGTTCGGAGAAAAAACAGATGCAAAAAAATTATTTTGAAGTTAGTTATTTATGTTTGGATTGGCAACATTTATGCGGATAACCAATAATATCAATTTTTAAAAATATAATAACCTCAAACTCTTCTTTAGCTTGGTAACTTAAATGTACATTATATACGATTAAATTTTTCCTGTTTAAATTCAAACAGTGTTAAATATACCACTTAATGATCTAGGTTTACCTCAATAATAATATTATCTCATCGAAATCATTAATTAAATAATCAGGATCATTTTCCTTTAGGCTTTCCTCAGTTCTGTAACCGTAAGTAACTCCACACGTGATTGCCCCGGCATTCTTCCCGCATAAAATATCTAATTCAGTATCACCAACCATCAATGTATTTTTAGCATCAATTTCCAATTCATTACAAATAAACAACAACGGTTCTGCGGATGGTTTGTGGGCAATACCCTCCCTTCTTCCCATTATAAAATCAAAATGATTATCCAGATTAAAATATTTTATAATTCTTTCCGCCTGATCCTGCCCTTTAGTTGTAAGCAATGATAATTTAATATCTTTATCATTCTTTAAAGAAAAAAGTACATCTTCAACGTTGTTATATAATTTTGAATCATCTATGAAGTCAAAATATATTTTTTTATAAATCCCAATAAACTTTTCAAAATCAGGAACTTCCAAATTGAATTCATTAAAAATATCAACAAAGTGTAACCCTATCATATTATTAAATTTTTGTTCGGGAATATCACCCTTTATATTAAGGTGTCTTAATGTAGCAAGTGTAGCTTTATAAATTGTTTTATCTGATTTAACAAGTGTGCCGTCAAGATCAAAACAAATGTGTTCTATATTCAAAGTTTATCAGTCCTTTTTTTTGCTGCTTTTATTATTTTGTTTTTAAAAATAGTTTATTCATTTTAAGAAGGAATGAGAATATTTTTAATTAGGTGTTAAAGTTAAAGTATACTGGAATTGTTAACTAAAGCAAATATAAAAAAATTATTGCCGGACTTGATTTTTTATAATTAAAAACTGAATTTAGCAATTCAGAACAATCAAAATTCATAATAAATAGTATGTTAAAATAACTTGGACTACGGGTATTAACCAGTTCCGTTCAAATTAGCAAGGTAATCATAACCACTAAAAAAGTGTAATTATAACAAAGGATTATTATAGAGTAAGTATATTGTAAAAAAGTGAACTTCATTAATGTTTTTTTTTGGTATAATTTTTTATACTATTTACTAATTCAATCAACCAATAAAAGGAGTTAGATAAAGGAAAAGAATTCATTTGTTTTTAGTGTTTGCCCTCTTATTTTCATTTTGTGCTATGCATTCTATAGTGTTTGCTCAGAACTAACCAGTCATGTTTTTCTGCGAGAAATATGGCAGGAACGGTGAAGTTGGAGTAAGCGACAGGTTCACAACAGGATACTTAACTGTAGTGGTTAAAGCTGATTATGCAATGGGTCTTGATGATTTTGCCATTCAGTTGGATAAATACAATTACCGTAAGGCTGAGTTTGAATATTATAAGAAATTTTACTATACAATTGACACGGACATGAAATATGTTTATTTCTCAAAAAATGATGAGAGTGATATGGAATTTGAGGATCCGGGAATTTTTCGAGTATTCTTACTAGATGACAGGGACAGAACAGTAGCCAGTGCATTGATAGAAATTATACCTTAAGTGAAGAGAAAATATTTTTATCATAAGAGCAGCAATTTTTCGCTGCTCTTTTTTTTGAGCAAATTATATCTGTGTCATTATTATTAACAAAAGAACAGAATCATTAAATTTCGTTCATTAATTTTGTGATTAAATAAAATTGCCAATGAACAATTTTGATGTGATTATTATCGGCGCCGGTCCTATTGGACTAACATGCGCTATTGAAGCAAAAAAGAGGAACATCTCTTCTTTAATAATTGAAAAGGGTTGTTTAGTTAATTCGTTATTTCACTACCCAACGAACATGACCTTTTTTTCTACTTCCGAAAGATTGGAAATCGGAGAAGTGCCATTTGTTTCCCATGGTGATAAACCTACGCGAAGAGAATCCCTGGAATATTATCGGCGTACAGCGGAAACGTGGGCATTAAACATTAACACTTATGAAGAAGTAAGTAATATTGAAAAATCCGGCGATATTTTTAATTTGACCACCAGCAAGTCAGAATACACAGCAAGACATATAATCGTTTCTACCGGTTTCTTCGATAAGCCTAACCTGCTTAATATCCCCGGAGAAGAAAAACAAAAAGTAAAACATTATTTTGATGAAGCTCATCCTTATGCATATCTAAAGTTGATTGTGATAGGTGCAGCAAATTCGGCAGTTGATGTGGCATTGGAAACATACAGAAGGGGCTCTGAAGTATCTATGGTTATTAGAGAAAATAAATTGAGAGATGGGGTTAAGTATTGGGTAAGACCTGATATTGAAAACAGAATAAAGGAAGGAAGCATTAAAGCATATTTTAACTCCGAGCTGACAGAAATAAGAGACCACGAAGTTGATATCAAGACACCTGATGGCACAGTTACCCTAAAAAATGATTTTGTATTTGCGATGACCGGATATCATCCCGACTATGAGTTTCTGAAGAAAATCGGGATAGATATCTCCAGGGATGAAAGATTAGTACCTAAGTATAATGAAAATACACATGAAACCAATATTGATGGATTATATGTTGCCGGTGTAGTATGCGGTGGTAAATTAACGGGTAAATGGTTTATTGAAAATTCGATGGTCCACGCTGCAAGTATATTCAATCATATTGAAAAGATGAATAAAAAGTTTACGTTATTAAAAGGAAATTGAATAGGAAATTAGTAAAGCTTATTTTTAATGCATCAAATAATATTTAATATAAAATCAATTAATATTGGGAGTTAAAATGATAGACAAAATAAAAGAATTGTTAGGGGATGAAGCCGATTCTCTTCTCAATTACAAAGCTATATTTCCTAAAGATCAATTAATTCTACCCGGACCTGATTTTATTGATAGAGTACATGCTAAATCTGATAGAAACATAAACGTATTAAAAAATCTTAACTGGATACTAACCAGTGGAAGATTAGCAGGTACGGGATATGTATCCATCCTTCCTGTCGACCAGGGAATTGAACATACAGCCGGTGCTTCATTTGCTCCAAATCCAATTTACTTCGATCCGGAAAATATTATAAAGCTTGCAATTGAGGGAGGATGCAACGCTGTTGCTTCTACTTTGGGTGTTCTTGGTATGACTGCAAGAAAGTATGCATATAAGATCCCGTTCATTCTAAAATTAAATCACAATGAGTTGTTAACCTATCCGAATAAATATGATCAGATTATGTTTGCCGGCGTTGAACAAGCCTTTGATATGGGCGCAGCAGCAGTAGGTGCCACTATTTATTTCGGTTCGGAAGAAAGTTCACGCCAGATAATTGAAGTGAGTGAAGCATTTCAATATGCACACGAAAAGGGAATGGCTACTGTTCTATGGTGTTATTTAAGGAATTCAGCATTTAAAACTGATAAAGATTATCATAATGCTGCCGATCTTACCGGTCAGGCAAACCATCTTGGGGTTACAATTCAAGCAGATATTATTAAACAAAAACTGCCTACAAATAACGGGGGTTTTGAAGCGATTAAATTCGGGAAGACACACAAGAAAGTTTATTCCGAACTTTCATCCGATAACCCAATCGACCTGACCCGTTACCAGGTAATAAATTGTTATATGGGAAGAGCAGGATTAATAAACAGCGGAGGCGCTTCGGGTGATAATGATTTTGCTGATGCTGTTAAGACCGCAGTTATTAATAAACGTGCCGGTGGTACAGGATTAATTTCCGGCAGAAAAGCATTCCAAAGACCGATGGAAGAAGGGGTGAAACTTCTCAACCTAATCCAGGATGTATATCTATCAAAAGATGTAACGATTGCATAATAAATAGAAATAAATTATTTCTTTAAAATTAAAACGCCCCTTTTACAGGACGCTTATTTTTATAAATTAGTTTTAGCGTGCAAGAAGGTAATCTGCAATTTTTCCCAGATCCTTAACATCTTTATTTCCAAAATTGGGCATTATCACGCTAGGATATTGTTCTCTGTATTTTTGAAAACGTTCTGATCCCATGAATGAACCGGGATTACGCAGGTATGTTATCAACTCTCCTCTGCCAAAATTTTTACTAATATCTTTAAGTTCAGGGCCCAGTTTGGTCCCTTCAAGATCAATGCCGTGACAATTGGTACAACCAAAATTTGCAATTAAATCTTGTGCTGAAAAATTTTCTTTGGAAGGTTGGTTTGTCAGGTTTTCTGTTGGTATGGGCATAAACTTTTCTTCCTCTTTAGTAACTCTTTGAAGAATAAATAGTAAAATAAAGAGTGCTAAAAAAGATGCTATCCATATCTGCGGTTTGGTCATAAACTTTTTCTCATATTATTTCATTAACAATATAAAATATCTACAAAATTGACATGCAAACTATTGAAAAGCAAAAGTTTTATCAAACAAAATAAGAGTTTACGAAAAATATAAACCCCGCAGGGAGATAATAATGTAACAGCAGAAGATATTAAATTATGATTTATTTCTTTTGGGTCTGTAAATATGTGTGCTCTGCCCAAAAAATACTTCCGCAGCTTCCATAACAGTTTCAGATAAAGTTGGATGGGGATGTATAGTTAATTTAAGATCAGTAAGATTAGCAGCCATCTCAATAGCTAAAACTCCTTCGGCAATCAATTCTCCGGCACCAGGTCCGCAAATGCCAACCCCCAATATTATATCTGTGTTCGGCTCCGATATAATTTTTGTCACCCCATCAAATCTATCCAAAGTTGTGGCTCTTCCCGAAGCTGCCCATGGAAATTTGGAAATATTCACTTTAATGTTTTTTTCTTTCGCTTGATTCTCGGTTAGCCCTGCCCAGGCAATTTCAGGATCGGTGAATACCACTGCGGGAATTGCTTTTGGTTCGAATGCAACCTTTTCACCTGCTATTACTTCAACCGCAACTCTGCCTTCGTGTGATGCCTTATGAGCCAGCATAGGTTCACCAACTATATCACCAATTGCATAAATGTTCGGATCATCAGTCCTTAATTGTTCATTAACTTTTATCCAGCCTCTTTCGCTAACATTTACTTTTGTATTTTCTAATCCAAGGTCAGAAGTATCAGGTTTTCTTCCAATGGACATTAGCACATAATCATAAACCTTATCATTTATATTTCCATCTTTATTTTCTATTGTTACTTTTATACCATTCTTAACTTCCTTCATCTCAACCACTTTTGATTTAAGAATCACTTCTTCAAAATTACTTTTAATTCGTTTTGACAGATGGGAGACCAAATCTCTATCAGCGCCGGGCAGTAATCCATCCAGCATTTCTACAACAGATACTTTACTTCCGAGCGCATTATAAACCGAACCAAGTTCCAGACCAATGTAACCGGCGCCAATTACAAGCAGACTCTTTGGAATTACAGGAAGATTGAGTGCCGTTGTTGAGTTGAGGAATCTTTTACTTTTAATATCTAAAAATGGTAATGTTGCAATGCGCGAACCAGTCGCAATAATTGCTTTATCAAATTTTAGTTCTTCTGCTCCGCCTTCAATTTTTTCGATTTTAACAGTCGATGAATTTATAAAACCTGCTTTACCCCGAACGAAGTTTATTTTTCTTTGCTTTGATAAAATCCCCAATCCGCCGGTAAGTTTATCAACAACACCGTTTTTCCATTTTCTTAGTTTATCAAGATCAATTTTCGGTTTGGAAAATTCCACACCTAAGTTTTTAGCTTCTTCAGCTTCGCTAATTAATTTTGCAACATGCAGTAAAGCTTTGGATGGAATACATCCTCTGTAAAGACAAACACCACCGGGATTTTTTTCAAGATCAACAAGTGTAACGTTCATTCCAAGATCCGCGGCAAGGAATGCAGCAGCGTATCCGCCGGGTCCTCCACCAATTACTATTAAGTTTGTACTCAATATAGTTCTCCTGTCTGAATTTTATTTTATTTCTTAATCCTACACTTAATCTTAATCTTTTAAGAAATAAGACGATTATTAATATGATTAAGAATTAATGATCTGCAATTATTTTTGTTTACTACTATAATTTACCACT
This sequence comes from Bacteroidota bacterium, assembly GCA_022562275.1. GTDB lineage: Bacteria > Bacteroidota > Ignavibacteria > Ignavibacteriales > Ignavibacteriaceae > BMS3ABIN03. The sequence continues at coordinate 30,406 of JADFPP010000011.1, read as the reverse complement.
TCTTCATAAGTTCGATTCGAATTACTTTTAATCAGACCAATTAACATGGAAACAATTACTCTTAATTTTTCCTTTCCTTCGTCCTTTATGATTGATTCAAGTAAATTCTTTCGATGTAAAACATCAAGACAACTCGCGCATTCTAATGCAGAGCCCATGGCTATATCAAAATACCTGCATCTGTCTTTTGATGAATATTTTCCATTTCCCTCTGCAATATTAAGCGGAATTGATGTAGACGCTCTATCGATTTGACCATAAACACCCAACTTCTTTTTACCAGGAAGAATTTTCTTATCAACCCATCCTGCAAAATCCAATGCATTTTGATAAACATTCAATTTTTCATGATCAAATAGTACTTTATTCAAAAATTTACCTTTGCTTAATTGAGTAAGATTATTATTCAACCATCAATTAATAACTTTAACGGCTTTTCCAGTGCTTCGACAACCCATCTTAAAAATCTAACTGCATCGGCACCATCAATAATTCTATGATCATACGATAGTGATAACGGCAGCATCAATCTTGGTTCAAAAACTCCGTTACCATTATAGATCGGTTCATAACTTCCGCGCGACACACCCAATATTGCAACCTCTGGTGAGTTTATGACAGGCGTGAATGATGTTCCGCCAATTCCACCAAGATTAGTAATTGTAATACAGCCACCCTGTAATTCTTTAAGCGAGATTTTTTTATCACGAGCTTTCTGAGCGAGTTCCCCCATTTCTTTTGAAAGATTATTAATGTTTTTTTTATCCACATCTTTAATTACAGGGACGATCAATCCTCGCTCAGTATCAACAGCTATTCCCACATTAAAATACTTTTTGTAAATAATCTCCTTTGTTTCCATATTAATACTGCCGTTAAACTGTGGAAACTCCTTTAGGGCAGATGCCATTATCTTCAACAAAATAGCAGTAACCGTAAGTTTACTTTTTCCTTGTTCCAATTTTGAGTTATATTCTTTTCTCGCTTTTTCTAGTTGAGTAATATCTGCTTTATCGAATTGTGTGACGTGCGGAATTGTTGCCCATGCATAACTTAAATGATCAGCAGTCACCTTTCTAATTTTTGTCATCTCAACTTTTTCTACCCCACCGTATACTGTAAAATCAGGTAAGGATTCCTGCTTAATTCCAAACCCGGCGCCGGTTTTTCTTTCTAAGTGCAGTTTCTTTGAATGTGCTTTTACATCATCCATTGAAATTCTTCCCCCCGGGCCGGTGCCTTTAACTTCATTTATATCAATACCAATTTCGCGCGCAATTCTTCTAACAGATGGTGCCGCCGGTGCAGAACCTTTTCTAATAGGCGGTTGTTTATCAATCTCACCGGGCTTTAGTACACTTACTTTACCTTTATAACTTTCGGCGGATTCCGGTTTTTCAACTTCGGTTTTACGCAAAGTTTTTACTTCTAAACCGGATTCTTTCCAAACTTTTTTAACGGGTGTTTCCATACGTATTTCAACTATCAGGATAACATCATCAACCTTTGCCTTATCACCCTCTTTCATCATTACATCAATTACTTTTCCTTCAATTGTAGATGGAACTTCAACTGTGGCTTTATCCGTTTCTATCTCAATTGTACCCTGATCAATTTTAAGCATATCACCTGGCTTTACAAGTACCCCGATAACATCTGCAGAGTCAATATTTTCGCCAAGATCAGGAACCTTTAACTCAACAATTTCTTTTTTGCCGGAAGATTTTTTCGAGGAACTTTTTTTCTCTTCTATTTCTTCAACCTGTGGATCCATTTTTAAATTATTCTTTTTTTCGTCTACTACTGTTTTTTTATCGGGAGTTTTGTCGGATATTTTTCCTGCCTCATCCACTTTAATTAATGTTTGTCCAACCTGAACATTGTCACCCACCCTAACCATCACTTCTGAAACTGTACCTTCTAATGTAGAAGGAACTTCGACGGTTGCTTTATCTGTCTCTATCTCAATAATAGATTGATCCTTCTCTAATTTATCCCCCACCTTTACCAATACTCCAATCACATCAGCCGATTCTATATTTTCACCTAATTCGGGCAGTTTAAATTCTTTCGCCATTATTTTCCTAATTAATTTTCTTTCTTATCATTATATCTATGAATAAAGAGGATTAACTTTATCGGGCTTGATTCCTAGTTCTTTTTCTGCTTTGTCCAACACGGTGTTTTTTATTTTTCCCTCTTTAGCTAATTCACCTAAAGCAGCAAAGACAATATGTTTAGCATCAACTTCAAAGAAGTTGCGTAATGCACCTCTTGAAGCACTCCTTCCGAAACCATCAGTCCCCAAAGATGCAAGCGGTTTAGGAAGCCATTTTGCTATTGAGTCCGGTAGTACTTTTAAATAATCAGTTGTTGCAACAAACACTCCATCGTTATCGTTAAACAATTCAGCTATATAAGATATTTTTCGTTTTTTTGTTGGGTTAAGCATATTCCATCTCTCAATATCCAAAGCATCTCGTCTTACTTCCTTATAACTCGTAACGCTCCAAACATCGGCGGCAACACGATAATCATGCTCTAGTATCTCCTGTGCCTTTATCACTTCATTTATTATTGTGCCGCTTCCAAAAAGATTTGCTTTTAGTTTGGAATTCTTTTTTGATGAAGCTTTAAATTTATATATACCTTTAAGAATACCATCCTTGACACCTTTAGGCATTGGCGGCATTGGATAATTTTCGTTCATTAGCGTTATGTAGTAAAATACTTTTTCCTGATCTTCGAACATCCTCTTAATTCCATCACGTATAATTACCGCAAGTTCAAATGCAAATGCAGGATCGTAAGCACAAAGATTTGGAACAGGATAAGCAAGTATATGGCTGTTACCATCCTGGTGCTGTAAACCTTCACCGTTAAGTGTAGTTCTTCCGGCAGTACCACCAAGCATAAAGCCCTTTGCACCCATATCTGCCGCAGCCCAAACAAGGTCGCCTACACGCTGCAATCCAAACATCGAATAATAAATAAAGAAAGGTATCATATTAATTCCGTGAGTTAGATAAGCAGTGCCAGCAGCTATAAAGGAAGACATAGAGCCTGCTTCTGTAATACCTTCTTCAAGTATCTGCCCGTTCTTTGCTTCTTTATAATAGAGAAGACTATCTGCATCGACTGGTTCGTAAAGCTGCCCGGTGTGTGCGTAAATTCCTATTTGCCGGAAAAGTGATTCCATTCCAAATGTTCTTGCTTCATCGGGAACAATAGGAACAATATACTTGCCGATTTCTTTATCTTTTAACAGCTTGGTAAGGATTCTTACAAACACCATTGTTGATGAAACTTCCCTGCCATCAGTTCCTTTATAAAATTCCTCAAATATAGATTCCGGGGGAGTTTTGATAGGACGAATATCTGTTTTTCGTGATGGAACAAATCCACCTAATGCTTCCCTTCTTTCTTTAAGATATTTCATCTCGGCATCATTCTCATCAGGTTTGAAGAAAGGCATCTTTGCGATCTGCTCATCCGAAATTGGAATGCCAAACCTGCTTCGGAATTCTTTCATCTCCTCTTCATTTAATTTCTTCTGCTGATGAGTTATATTTTTTCCCTCACCGCTTTCGCCCAAACCATAACCTTTAATTGTCTTGGCAAGTATAACCGTCGGTGATCCCTTATGGTTAACTGCAGCATTGTAAGCAGCATAAACTTTTTCAGGATCGTGCCCGCCGCGGCGCATTTTACTCAATTGCTCATCGGTCATATTTTCAACCATCTTAAGAAGATCTTCGTCAACTCCGAAAAAATGCTCGCGGATATATGCACCTCCTTCAACAGTATATTTTTGATACTGCCCGTCAACTACTTCGCCCATTCGCTTAACAAGTTTGCCGTCTTTATCCTCAGCAAGCAAAGGATCCCAGCTATCGCCCCAAACAACTTTAATTACATTCCATCCGGCACCACGGAAAATCGCTTCAAGTTCCTGAATTATCTTTCCATTTCCTCTAACAGGTCCGTCCAATCTTTGAAGGTTACAGTTTATTACAAAAATAAGGTTATCCAATTCTTCTCTTGATGCCAGTGTAATTGCTCCAAGTGCTTCGGGTTCATCAGTTTCACCATCACCAAGGAAAGCCCAAACTTTTCCGCCGGGCTCCTTCAAATCCCTGTCTTCCAAATATCTGTTAAACCTTGCCTGGTAGATTGCCATTATGGGTCCGAGTCCCATTGATACTGTGGGGAATTCCCAGAAATCAGGCATAAGCCAGGGGTGTGGATATGATGAAAGACCCGTGGTTGGCTGTAATTCTCTGCGAAAGTTTTCAAGCTGCTCTTTTGTTATTCTTCCTTCAAGAAAAGCTCGTGCATAAATTCCGGGCGAAGCATGTCCCTGAAAATAAATCTGATCTCCTTCATATCCGCCTCTTTTACCTCTGAAGAAATGATTAAAACCAACCTCATAAAGAGTAGCCGCACTTGCATATGTTGATATGTGACCGCCGATTCCGCTTTCCACTTTATTGGCTTTTACAACCATTGCCATTGCATTCCAACGGATGATGCTTTTAGTTCTTCTCTCAATTTCTCTATTGCCGGGGAAAGGCGGCTGTTTTTCTCTTGGTATTGTATTTATGTAAGGAGTGTTTGCTGTGAACGGAATTTGCACTCCGGCTTTATGTGCGCGTATCTGCAATTGTTGTAGCAGTTCAACAACTCTTTCGGGTCCACTATGCTCCAAAACATAATCGAGAGAATGCAGCCATTCACTTGTTTCTAATTCTTCAATTTCGAGTTCGTGCTTAATATCGTTACTCATAAATATTTCCTTTAAAAGATTTCAAAGATATACTGCAATCGGTTATTTAAAATACTGGGGAATCCAACTAATAACTGATGAAAATAATACATTCCGGTTGGATTTAAATAAAATTAGAATGAGCAAATTAATTGTTTGAGAGATGATAAACAAGGAAGAGCGATTGATGAAAATCACTTCAGCAAAAAACTAAAATTTACTGTAGAAAAGCTTATCAATATTTTTAAAACCTCGGGAATTATTAATATGACCCGAGTCCCCTTTTGCATTTAAAGAACAGGGATGGACTTTAGTGCAATTAAGAAAAGAGATTCCGGATCTCCCAAAGGGATACCTTCGGTAAAGTCCGGAATGACAGAGTATTTTTATTGCAGGGTCACATCACGAAGCTTCTCTACTGTAAATATTTCTCGTACCACTTCCTTCTCATCTCATCAATTTCTTTCCGATGCTTACGCATAAAATGATCTCCGCCTTCAAGCATTACCAAACGGAAGGGAATCTTATACTTTAATAGTTGATACGAAAGATCAAGCGAATCGTGCGGTAAGACCCTGTTATCATCCGTTCCGTGCAGGATAAGCATCGGAGTATTTTTAGATAGCTTTTCCGGAAAGTTTACAATTGAGCGCGATTCACACTTCTGATTAAATTCATCATCAGAATAAGTGCCCATAGTTACCTCATATAATCTTCGCATAAACGGACTCTCATCAGAATTACATCTAAGATTGGCAATTCCTCCTGTTACAATTGCACACTTAAAATTTGCTGCCGGATAAGCGGGATGGTTATTTTTTGTTAATGCTAAATATGTCATCATCCCTCCGCGGCTCCATCCTTCTATGCCCCATTTATCTATAACGGTACAATCAAATTCATCTGCCAAAGGAATTAAATTAAGCACATCATTCAAATCGCTGCCACCAAATTCATCTTTACCTTCGCCGCCGTCATTACCTCTGTACTGCGAAGTAAAAACCACATAACCCCAGCTTGCAATCTGTCCAAAAACTCCTTTTGCAGTAAAAGGATCTATTGCACCACGGTCTCCTATTCCACCTCTGTTCCAAATTACACAAGGATATTTATTGGTTATATCCTTCGGATAAGCAATATAACCTTTAACCTTTAATCCGTCTGAAATGTAAGTAATTTTTTCTACTACAGTATTATTTAGTGCATCCTCTCCCCAACCGCTTGCTATCATCTTATTCTGTGAATCGCCCAGCTCTATTGGTGCGCGTTCAATAATTATCGATCGGGATTTACTCATATAGTTTATGCTGATTAGTTATATTTGTTGATTATAAATTACGGATTTCTGAAATGGCTCAAAAGAAAAAATCAAAATCAACTTCTAAGAAAGAAATTAAATCAAAAAAGAGGACTAAACTTACTGCATCAAAGGCAGGAACGATGGCTGTGATAATTATAGTTGCTGCATTTTTTATCTATAATAATTTTATTAAAAACAACGAGCCCGATGTGAAATATTATACTTTTAAAAAAGAAGGCGAACTTACTTTTACAGATAGTTTGGGAAATACTAAAATTACAATCAATCTCGAAATTGCAGATAATGAGTATGAAAGACAGCTTGGATTGATGAACCGGATTTCTATGAATGAAAATGAAGGGATGCTTTTTACTCTCCCTATCGAACGAATACAAGCGTTTTGGATGCGGAATACATTAATTTCATTGGATATGATATTTGTAAACAAGAATAAAGAGATAGTTACAATTCATAAAAATACCAGAATCCTTTCCGCACAAAGTTATCCTTCAACTGCTCCTTCACTTTATGTTGTTGAGGTGGCAGGTGGCTTTACCGACAAATACAACATAGTAGTTGGAGATAAAATTTATTGGATGGGAACTAAAATCAATTTGTAAAATCTCAATACCCAAATAACAAAAAACAAACAAATTTTAATTGTCAAATTCCAAAGAAAATAATTTGTGTTTTGATATTTGAAGCTTGGAGCTTAATTGTAATTTGATATTTATGGTGTCCCATAAAGTTCTTCTTCAACAAGCTCGCAAATTATATGAGCAACAGTTATATGCCCTTCCTGAATTCGCTGAACATTTGAAGAAGGAATGACAATGGGCAACTCAACCAATGATTTTAATTTCCCACCGTCACCTCCTAAAAACCCAATCACTTTCATCCCCTTTGAAAGTGCTGTTTCCGCTGCTTTAATCACATTACCTGAATTACCACTTGTTGAAATTACAAGTAATACATCTCCTTCATTTCCCAAACCTTGAATGCTTCTTGTAAAAATATTTTCAAACCCAAAATCGTTACCGCCCGCAGTCAGATTTGAAGTATCTGTAGTTAACGCAATTGCCGGAAGCGCAGGTCTTTGAATATGATGACTTAACCGGATCATCAACTCAGTGGCAATATGCTGGCAATCAGCTGCACTGCCGCCGTTACCGCAAAGTAGAAGTTTATTTCCATTACGGAAGGCTTCGCTAAGAGTGTTTACAGCTTTTAGAATATCATCTTTACATTTCTGCTCAATCTTCAGCTTTGTTTCAGAGCTATCTTTAAGCGAATCAGTAATAAATTTTTCTTTGTTCATTAACTTATATTATTTTAATATTTTCAAATAGCTAATAGGTAATAATAATTTAAGAGAAATTTCGGATACCGATTAACTTACTATGATTTAAGGAAGATTATATATGTTTTAAACTTCTATCGGATCCTTAAAATGTACAGCATTTGCAAAATCCTGTATCATATCCCAGTTATTTTCATCCTCAAAATAATTTCCTGTCACAATAATATTTGCCCCGCAATCCACTTTCTCCCTGGCAACAAACGGCGATCTGATCCCGCCACCAACAATTACCGGAACGGTGCAAACATCAGCAACAGCCTTGATCATTTCATCAGGAACAGGTTGATCAGCACCTGAACCGGCTTCAAGGTAGATCAGTTTCATACCTAAATATTCGGCAGCCAAAGCAGTAGCTGCAGCAATCTCCGGTTTATTTCGCGGCAGCGGCATACTGCCGCTCATATATACAGCAGTTGATGTTATACCCGATTCGATTAAAGTATAAGCTGTAGAAATAACCTCGATTCCTGATCGCTTAATTAATGGAGACGCTATCACATGCCTGCCAATTAAATGATCCGCATTTCTTCCGCTAACAACTGATAGGAAAAGAATAGCGTCCGCACTTGGAGAAATTTGATCGATGCTACCCGGAAAAATAATTGCCGGAAGATTTGTATTGGCTTTTACTTTTTCAATCATCATTTCAAAATTACCACTCAGCATCAAACTGCCGCCTATTAGAAAACCATCAACACCGGCACTTGCGCAATGTTTTAGAAATGATTCTGACTTCTCAAATGATAACTTATCGGGATCAAGCAAAACAAGATATGCTGCCCCTTTACTTTTAATTGTATTTAAAATGTGATTATATGTTTCCATAACAGGTAATGTATTAATAAGTAATATAGGAAAATTGAATCACAGAAAAAAGAATGCCTAACTTTAAGTGAATAAAATAAATCGGTTATTTTTTTAATATTATATATATAACATTACAGCTTTATTAAAAAAAGAGAATTAAGATGGTAAAAATAATAGTGTATCATAAGCCAACCTGCAGTACCAGCCGAAAAGCCGTTAAAGCTTTAACAGAAAAGGAATTGGATTTTGAAATAGTGAAATACTACGAAACCCCCTTTACTAAAGCATTGCTAAACGATTTACTAAAAAAGATGAAAATGAAACCATCTGAATTAATGAGAAAGAAAGATAAAATTTACAAAGAGCTTGATATAAAGAATAAAAATTATACTGAAGCTCAAATATTAAATCTGATGTTGAAATATCCGGATTTAATTGAAAGACCGATTGTAAGGAAAGGTGCTAAAGTAATATTGGCACGCCCACCGGAACGCATTAACGATCTAATATAATTAATGAACTGTTTTCTTATCAGTAAAATGTCTCCCACCCTCTCTCTTTAAAAAGAGAAAGGGAATAACGGGAGACTTAGGGTGAGGGACTTTAATATATCAGTTTATTTCTTATCATCCAACAACAATTCTTTCGCTTTTCTTAATTTATTTAATTGCTCGCCGGTTAATTTTGGATAATCAGGTTCCAATTTTTCCATTTCATAAACGATTATTTCAGATACGACCAATCTTGTGAACCATTTTTTATCTGCCGGAATAATGAACCATGGTGCATAAGTTTTACTTGTTTCTGAAATTGCTTCCTGATATGCCTTTTGATAATTCCCCCAATAAGCTCTTTCTTTAATGTCTCCTTCAGAAAATTTCCAGTTTTTCGCAGGATCATCTATTCGCTTTAAAAATCTCTTTTTCTGTTCATCTTTTGAAATATGCAAGAAGAATTTGAGTATAATAATACCGTTTTCATAAAGATATTTTTCAAAATTATTTATCTGCTGAAACCTCTGTTTCCAGATATTTTTGTTTCTAAATTTAAGCGGTGTTATTTGATCGCTGATAAGATCATGTACACGCACAACCAAAACATCCTCGTAATGTGAACGGTTAAAGATTCCTATTCTTCCTTTTTCAGGCAGAGCCTTGTTTATCCGCCATAAGTATCCATGATCTAATTCTGTTTTTGATGGCTGCTTAAAACTATAAACCTGCGTACCTTGCGGATTTAATCCACTCATAACATGCTTAATCGTTCCGTCCTTTCCGGCAGCGTCCATAGCCTGAAATATAATTAGCATAGCATACTTATCCTGCGCATAAAGTTTTGCCTGGAGTTCAACCATTTTTTTAATATTATCTTTCAGCATGGCTTTTGCTTCCTTTTTAGAATTAAAACCGTTTGTATCCGAAGTGCTAATTTTTGAGAGATTGATTTTTGTGTTTGGTTTAACTATTAAATTATTGTGTTTCATTGGTTTATAATTTTAAATGTTCGTTTCATATCTGAATTAATAACTGAAGTTACGCAAAAACACCTATAACAGAAAAAAGATCCCGATTTGTCATTCCCACGAACCTGCCTGACGGAAGGCAGGAGTGGGAATCCATTTTTTCGTTTATTTTTACATAGTGGATGCCCGCTTTCGCGAGCATGACATGCAGTTTTACAATTTTACGTAACTTCAGTTAATAACAAAGATAACTATAATTGTCATTCAGCCTGCTTGTCCGGTATGCAGGTAAGAATCCTGTCAATATTTTTTTAATCCAGTTATTTATATTTTTCATTGCAATAAAAAGTTTCCTACTGAATGACAGATGTTTGCTTCAACTTCCTTTTGATAACAAAATCTCTTATTCTGAATGTAACTGATTATTGGTATTTTTTTTATAAATTATGTTACATTTACATTATATAATTAAATTAATTTAATATGATTAGCAAAGACCTTTTAGATATCCTCTGCTGCCCGGAAACAAAAGCCGATCTTGTTTTGGATGGTAAAACACTCGTATCAACGGATAAAGATACACGGCGCAGGTATAGAATTGAAGATGACATTCCAATTATGCTCATTGAAGAATCGGAACAGTTGAGTATGGAAGAGTGGACTGCTATTATGAAAAAGCACAGTAAAAGCATTGGTAATCAGTAAGCAATCTGCGGTGGCAAAATAATAAACAAAAAGCAATTCAGTAATAAAACCATTTAACATTTGGCTTTGCAGAAAATTTAAGTTGAACAGGATTCTCTAAAAAAATTAATATTCCGAATTTCATTATATTTCTCACCAAAAATTTTCTCTTATGGATCCAATAAATATAATAGTCGGTTTAAATATAATTGCTACATTTGGTGCTAATGTTTCGGGGGCTAAAAAAGGTTTTCGGGATAAAATAGGGGCGGCTAAGGAAAAACCAAATACATATCTGCAAAAATTTCCGGTTATTCTTACAACGTTTACATTAATAGGATTAATACTGGGTGTGTTTCAATTAGGCACTCTGGAATATACAACTGAATACAATTTAATTAGATACATCGGCTTGGCTGTTTACCTGGTTTTTTCGTGGACACAGGTTTGGGCATACAAAACATTGGGGGAAAATTATTCGCAGGATATTCTTATTAAAAAAAATCATCAGCTGGTTACAAACGGACCCTTCAAATTTATTCGGCATCCGCAGTATACATCTCAAATATTAATTGATCTTGGGGGTGCCGCTTCAACATTGAGCTTTATAGTTGCGCCTCTTGCTGTGATACAAATCCCATTTATTCTCTTACGGGCTTCACTCGAGGATAAATTATTAGCAAAACATTTTACCGATAGTTTTGTTTCATATAAAAAGAAAAGCGGATTTGTTTTACCTTTTATCGGTTAAGTAATTACTTCTAATTTTCAGCTTATGAAAATATTACTTATTTACATAATACTTCTTCTCCCGGCAGTTATAATAAATGCGCAACCTCTTGAGAAGATATCTGTAATCACAGAAAAAGGTATTACTGATATCCCTTCTTTCAAAAGAGAACAAACAGTTTATTTTTCAATAAAAGATTTTGCCGAAGCAACTTCAGTTAATTATTTTTTTAATGAGAAGAACAGAAAGATTGAACTTAAGTTTGATAATTTTCTTTTAAAAATAACAGCGAAGAATCCTTATTATGTTATCACCGAAAAAGCATCCGGCAAACAAGTTATATATCAATTACCGACTTCCAGTTATTATTTCGGCAGCCTGATTTTCATTCCCCTGCTTTTAAGCATAGATCCGATAGAAAAAGCTTATGGTAAACAATTAACCTTTAGCGCACCGCACAAACTAATTGTCGGTAGTGACATTCCACCGGGTCAAACTAAATTGTTTAATGATATAAATGAATCAGGTTTGAATACTTCGTTTAACATTACAGGACTTGATGTATCCGAGAGAGCAAATGGTACATTAATAAAAATTCATTCCAATAAAAGAATTCCTTCTTATTTCAGTTCACACAAAAATGGTATACTTACAATTATTTTCAGACAAGTTAATGCAGATATTAACAAAATTAATCGCGTGAATGTTGGTGGATTAGTTAAAAATTTTAAAGTAAAAAATATCGGACCGGATACAGAGTTTAAGTTTGCCGTTGGAGAGGAGTACTCTACTAACGAAGTAATGAATGACACGGGAACAAATGATATTTTTATTACAATTCATAATAAAATTTTTACTAAAGCTGAAGATGAGCAAAGAACCAGGGACAAGTGGGATTTTGATGTAATAGTAATTGATGCAGGTCATGGCGGGAAAGATCCCGGGGCTATAGGTATAAATAATATTAAGGAAAAAGATGTTAATCTTAAAGTTGCTCTAAAACTTGGTGAGTTAATAAAAAGAAACATGAAAGATGTTAAAGTAGTTTATACACGGAGCACAGATAAATTCGTTGACTTGCATAAGAGAGGCAAAATTGCGAATGAACATAATGGAAAACTTTTTATTTCTATTCATTGCAACTCAACTAAGAAAAAACCATCCGGGGCAAACGGCATAGAAGTATATTTATTACGACCAGGTAGAACCAAGGAAGCAATAGCTATTGCTGAAAGAGAAAACAGTGTGATTGAATATGAAGATGATCCCGGTCGATACGAAAAATTAACCGATGAGAATTTTATTCTCGTAAGCATGGCACATTCTTCCTATATGAAATACTCGGAAAGTTTTGCTAACATGCTTAACCTACAATTTAAACATAATACAAAGCTAAAGGCTCGCGGTGTAAAGCAAGCAGGGTTTTATGTGTTAGTTGGTGCATCAATGCCAAGTGTATTAATTGAATCGGGTTTTATCTCAAATAAAAAGGATTCAAAATATCTAAGGAGTTCCACCAACCAGCAACAACTTGCAGAAGCAATGTTTGATGCAATAAAAGAATACCGTCTGTATTACACAAAGCAAATGGAAGCCGAACTGTAATAGTTTATACCCTTCCAGATTATATTTAAAATTATTTATTGTTTCTGATAGGAATAATTCTATTTGGATTTTCTTCACCCAGTGGAGAAATGGCTCTGTTTAAAATATCCTGATTCACTCAAACATACACATCTATACAAATTAGGCACTTTTGGAAATTATTCGTGATCCACATCAACACTACTTGAAACTTTATTAATTTTGAAACATCTTATCTTGCGAATTCAAAATTTGAAACACAAGGATTATTTAATATGAAAAACATAGTAGAAGGGACTGATCTTAATTTTGAAATGGAAGTTTTGAAATCTGATCTGCCGGTCTTGGTTGATTTTTGGGCTCCCTGGTGCGGACCTTGTAGAATGGTTGCCCCAATCGTTGAAGAAATTGCAAGTGAGTACGAAGGCAAAATTAAAGTTGTAAAACTAAATACAGATGAAAATCAAAATGTTGCGATGACATATGGTATCAGAAGTATTCCTACACTTGGTATTTTTAAAGACGGCAAAGTAGTTGAATCTGTAATTGGTGCTGTTCCAAAACAGCATTTGGTAGAAAAGATTAAACCCTATTTAAGAAGTACAAATTAATCTCATTTAAATTTGTTGTTAAAAGGGCAGAAGCAATTCTGCCCTTTTTTATAATTAATTACTCATGTTAAGCAAAATCTGTTTTTAACTTGCCACGACTTAAGTCTGCGTTGCACAAGTCACGAATGTCATTCTGAATGGAGCGTAGCGGAATGTCCGAAGGACTCCTTCGGAGAAGAATCTCATCCTTAATAAAGTTAAGACACTTCATCCGGCAACTGCCGGATTCAGTGTGACAATAATTAGCTCTGCAACAACCTCTTAAAAGTCGTGGCAATTCAAATAATATTATGTGGCGTAAGTTAATTATTATTTTCTTTCCACAGTGTATCTCAAGGCAGAGTTACTATTTTTTCCTAACATCAATATCGCCGCCAGAGGTGTGAGCAATAAACTCCTTTCCGCCATTGTTCAGATCAGCAATAATTTTTGATTCTGAAAGCTTAGTTACATTATTCAATGATAGATTACAACTTACATCTCCCCCGGAAGTTGATAATTCCATTGCAGCATCAAAATTCTCCGGAAGTTTTATCAGTATATCTCCACCCGAAGTGGAAAGATCAATTCCCATATTCTCACCGGAATAATTCAGTTTAATATCTCCACCTGAGGTTTGTGCAATTATGGCACAATCCGAACCGACAAGAACAACATCTCCACCAGACGTAGAAGCTTCAAGTTTTCCCCTGAATTCTTTACACACGATATCACCACCGGATGTATTTAGATCGTGACTGCCTTCAACACCGCGTAATCTAAGATCACCTCCGGATGTGTGGATCTTAGTATTGAATTTCTCAGGAATTTTTACTTCAATCTTTAGCGAAAGATATGAAAACCAGCTGCTGAATAAAGATTTTGTTTTTGTTCTGAACTCTACATAAGAATCGTTGTTATCAAAAATGAAATCAAGTTTTTCCCGGGCGTTCTCGTTACCTAAAACTTTTATATACACCTCCGATCTATCCCAGCCGGTTACGGTTACATCGCCGCCATCAACTTTAACTTTTAGCTCTTTGCCCCGGGAAATCGGAAATCTTTCCTCCCTTATTACTTCAAGATCTCCGTTGCTGTAGACGTAATTGTTGCATGCAGTAAGAAACTGGAATGCAATAATAAGTATTATGATTAGTACTGATAACTTTTTCATATTTGCCTGTTTGTTTTATTTATTAGACAACAATTATATATAAATGGTTACTTTAATCGTTGATTGACAAGTTATTCACCTGCATATTACCCCTCTTATTATTAAATTCGTATAAATCAGTTAGGAATTATTTAGTGTTGAAACTATATAATTTTAATGGTAATCTTATACACAAAAATTTAATTAACTCAAGTTGACCGGTTGTTTTGATAAACCGTTAAAACGGTTAAAAAAACTTTTTTGTTTCAGTAACCCGCGACCTGCCTACCGGACAGGCAGGCTTAAGTCGTGGGTTACTTAATAGCCGACTTAATAATTAAATCGTTTCTCCCGTAGGGATGCCTTGGCAAATGGTTTTTTAATAACAAAAAAATTTACCGGTCAACCTGAGTTAAATTAATCAAAGAAGTGAAATATGGATTGTACTGAAATTTAGAAATGAGTTGGAAGTGGGGATGAAAAAAACAGCTCTCACCGCTTAATATCTATCTATTTACTTTAGTTCGGTTATTTTACTAATATTATCTAATCGCACAAATTTTTCATTGAATTTATATGTACCTTTTTCTGATTTTACAGATTTAATAAATTTTACCGTAATATGATCTACTTTTTTTTTGCCTTTAGCTTTATCAGCAAATGACTTTGATTTTGCCATTCTTTTAATCTCCTTAAAT
Organism: Bacteroidota bacterium; assembly: GCA_022562275.1. Lineage (GTDB taxonomy): Bacteria > Bacteroidota > Ignavibacteria > Ignavibacteriales > Ignavibacteriaceae > BMS3ABIN03. The sequence continues at coordinate 15,273 of JADFPP010000011.1, read as the reverse complement.
TTGAGGTGCAAATATATTCAATATCATCCTCAAAACAAAAACCAACTATCGGATAAAAACTTTATATTTTTATTCTATTCGAAATATATTCCCTAAATTAAAATCACGAACAATAATAATCGGAGTGGTGATTGGCAACTACATCTTCAACAGTTTATTACTCATCAAAGTACCCTGATTTGCAGTATAAGAAACTTGGCAAAACTGGATTCACGGCAAGTGTTTGTGGTTTTGGAGCATACAGAGTTGATGATCCAATTCCTGAACATCACCTTGCACTGGAATATGCTTTGCAGCATGGTATTAATTTAATAGATACTTCATCAAATTATTCACTCGGCGGAAGTGAGAGGTTAATCGGGAGAGTGCTACAAAAACTATTATCTGAAGATCGAATTACTTTTGATGATATAATTGTAATTACTAAAGGAGGTTATCTTCAGGGTGATAACCTGGCAATTGCCAAAGAGAGAGAAACCGCGGGAAATCCTTATCCGGAAATTGTAAAATGTAATCCCGGGCTTTGGCATTGTATTCATCCTGTTTTTCTTGAAGATCAACTCCAAAAATCCCTTAAATATCTTCAACAAAAAAAAGTTGATGTTTACTTACTTCATAATCCGGAATACTTTCTAACACATTCCGAAATAACTTCACACAAAGAAATGAAGATTGAGTACTACCGCAGAATAAGGCAGGCATTCGAGTATCTGGAATGGGAGGTTAAAAATGGAAGAATTTCATATTACGGAATCTCTTCAAATACTTTTGTAGAAGCAGAGGATAAGAAGGATTTTACTTCACTGGAGTTTATTTATAATATTGCTACAGAAATTTCTAACGACAATCACTTTGCGGTTATTCAATTCCCGCTTAACCTGATTGAAAGAGGAGCTGTAACAAATAAAAATCAAATGGGTAGTTCGAAATCTTTACTTGAATTTGCGAGAGAGAAAGATTTGGGTGTTCTTATAAACAGACCTCTGAATTCAATTATGAATAATAAAATTGTTCGCTTAACAGATTTTAATATTAGAGAGAATAGAAACAGGGAAGAAGTAAATGAGTTGATATCCAAGTTATGCGGTCTTGAAAAAGAATTGATCGATAAATATGTAAACAAGATGAACGAAAATTTAAACGATAAAAAAAATCTTCTGGATTGTCTCTCGCTTGGTAAATTACTTGAAAGTAAAAATGATGAATTTGAAAGCCCAAGTCAGTTTAAAGATATAAAAAGTTCTTACCTGATTCCAAGAGCAAATTTTATAATAGATACGTTCGGTAATTATTTCGAAGATGACGACAATATTATAAATTTACTAAATAACTACGCTGTTTTGGTTAACATAACATTGGATTCAATAGAAAGTAATTTGGCACGGCAATGGAATGAAAAGAATAAACAGATGTATAGTAAATTAAATAAATATCTGGATAGCAAGCAGCAGAATTTAACCTTATCTCAGAAAGCAATAATGTTTATAAATGCATTGGAAGAGATATCTTCAACATTAGTTGGAATGAGAAAAGTGGAATATGTAAAAAATATTCTTGGCTGTATGACCATACATTCGAACAGTAATTTGAAGAAATATTGGTAAAAACCGATGAAAAATTTGCGGATATTTAAAGAACCCTTTATCCTATAATACGCATCAAATTAAGGGTAACAGAGTATTAATAAATGTGTTGAATAGTAATGTTTTTCGTTGTTTTTTAGTATTTAATTTGTTAGGTTTTATTGTAATTAAATTTGAATGAAATGTTTTTATTAGCAATAATAGTTATTCTCTCCTATTTGGTAGGATCAGTTCCCACAGGTATAATTGTAAGTAAATTTGCAAAAGGAATTGATATTCGTAACCATGGCAGCGGTAGTGCCGGCGGTACAAATGTTATGCGTGTACTTGGCTGGAAGCATGGTTTTTTAGTTATTTTGCTCGATACATTAAAGGGTGCACTTGCAGTAGTTATTGTTGCAAGGTTATATTTCGGACCTCTTCCTTTTGCGAATGTTTCTCCTTTCGATGATTTTACACTCGTACAAATTATTGCAGGCATATCTGCTGTAATTGGTCATGTGTGGACTGTTTTTGCTGGATTTAGAGGTGGAAAAGGTATTGCAACAGGACTTGGTATGCTTCTAATGTTAATTACGGTGGAGATGTTAATTGCAGTTGGTGTCTTTATTCTTGTTGTTACTATTTCAAAATATGTTTCACTCGGCTCATTAATTGCTACAATTTCTATCCCGGTTAGCCTTATTTTAAGAGAAAATGTTTTTCATGGACATATTAATGGGTATAATACTATCCTCCCATTTGTAATCTTTTTAACAATCTTTATTATATACACACATAGAAAAAACGTCGTTAAAATTTTTAATGGAACTGAAAGCAAACTTAGTTTCAAAAAGAAACAAAATTCCTGATTAAATGAAAGTCTCCGTACTAGGCGCCGGAGGATGGGGAACTACCCTCGCAATCTTACTTCATTATAATGGACACGATGTAATTCTCTGGGAATACAAAAAAAGTTATGCCAAAGAATTAATAAAAAAGCACGTCAATTCCCGCTACTTGCCTGGTGTTTCAATCCCAAAGGAAATGAAGATCTCTTATGATCTTGGAGAATCAACAGGTGATAAAAATTTGATAATTCTTGCTGTACCTTCGCAATTTCTAAGAAGTGTTGTAAAGAAGATAGACTTTTCGGATATTAAAAATTCAATCCTTGTTAGCGTATCCAAAGGCATTGAAAAAGGAACTTTGCTCACCATGACTCAAATGTTAAAGGATGTTCATCCTTTACTGGCTAATGATCAAATTGGAGTTCTATCCGGACCGAGCCATGCTGAAGAAGTAAGCCGAAGTATTCCAACTGCGGTAACTGCAGCATCCGAAGAACCTGTCACTTCAAAATCAATTCAAGCAGCTTTTATGAATTCCTATTTCCGGGTATATTCTTCAACAGATATTCTTGGTGTTGAACTGGGTGGTGCATTTAAAAATGTAATAGCAATTGGTGCTGGAATTATCGACGGTGCAGGATTCGGTGATAATACCAAGGCAGCGATAATGACAAGAGGTGTTTCGGAGATATCCCGATTAGGTTCGGCAATGGGCGCGCATCCTGAAACATTTGCAGGGCTTTCAGGTATGGGCGATTTAATTGTAACCTGTATGAGTAAACACAGCAGAAACAGGTACGTTGGAGAGCAGCTTGGTAAAGGGAAAAAATTAAAACAAATATTAAAATCAATGGAGATGGTTGCCGAAGGTGTTGAAACAAGCCGTTCAGCTTCTCAGCTTGCCAAAAAATTTGATGTTGAAACTCCGATAACAAATGAAGTTTATAAAATTCTTTTCGAAGATAAAGATCCGGTTAAAGCTACAACTGATTTAATGACAAGGGATATGAAAATGGAATAAATGAGTCGGGTAGACCTTTTTATCTCTCATATACGGAACTTTCAAATAAAGATAATGTCTAATAGTCATATTTTAGAACTACAAATAAAAACATAGAACATATATTTTTTTTTATTAAATTGAATATGTAAGTGATATTATAATTGTATTTATGAAATTACCAAGAAAAATAAACCCAGATCCTCTTCTAAGTTCAGTTGTTGAAATTAGATTGAATTTTAATTTAGATCGAGAAAAAGTACTGAATTCCATCTACAAACTTTTTTCAACAAAATATACTAATCTTAAATACATCGGACTTCCTCCTGAGCTAAAGACTCAGGCTATGATAAGGCACAAATCTGATTATCAAATGAGTGATGAAAAATTTTCTCTCTCATTTAGTGAAGATGTAATTTTGTTTGAAAATTTAGGGGAATACCCCCTTTGGAAAACATATTTTTCAAATATTAAAGAGGATTTAAAAAAAATTAGTTCCTCGGTTGATATCACCTCGATAAATAGAGTTGGTGTTCGATATATCAGTATTTTTCCTAATGCTAAATCAATCACTGATGTGTGTAGAGTTCAACTTGAACTTAAATCACCAGCAGGTTACAATCAAGAAAAAAGAGTAGTTCATTCAATTCTTAATAAAGAAGATATATCACTTTTATTAAGAATTCATGAAGATACAACGGCAAAAAAACAGAATAAGCCATATTCGGGGCTACTCATTGATATAGATGCATCACAAACCCTAAATTTATCTCAAGAAATTAATGAGTCACTATACAAAGTCATTGATTATCTTCATTCCGAAGAAAAAGAACTCTTTTTTTCTATACTTGATGAGGAGTTTATTAAATCATTAAATCCAGAATATTGAGTAATAAATGAACGAGTATTTAACTACACCCCAAGGTACGGAAAACATAGAATTACAAATTGAACCAAGTGAAGAAAGGACAGAGGCCTTAGGTAGGTCAAGCCCTATGTTATATATTGACCCTCTGAAATTTAAACTTATCCAAGATTTGCAATATGGTAGTTATCTACCTGGATCCGGAAGTATTTCTAGAAGTACAGAATTGGAGATTTATAAAAAGTTCATTGGCACAGCTTCTATTGAATTAAGAGTGTATAATAAGTCTGATGCTTTATATGAGCAAATTCAAGACGAGATTTTTAGATTCAAACGATTTATAAGTGAAGAAATAAAAATCAGCGAAAATATACTATCTAAAATTGCTGATACGATTTCAAAATCGAATTATACTGATATTGCCTTTGATTTATCTTCAGATTTGAATCTGAGTGCACGAATAATGTTGAACAACGATTACTTATTGATAGTAAATATTCCACTTAGTGATCCAGATTTTTTTCAAAATAATTATGTTTTTTTCAGCCTTTTCCATTCAAAAGAACTTCTAATTTCCTTTAAAAAAGAATTTAATGAGTTGATTGAGGGAATTTCAACACTTAATTCATAGTAATGAAAATTGAAAGTTACCCTATACAAATTATCCCTAAGTTAACCTACAAAAGTCAAATTGATTTAACTCAAATTAATACACCTCCATCTAATTATGTTCTCATAAGAAGGTCATTAAAAGATTATAATAATACTTTTGATGATTTGGGCTTTCTTCGAAGAGATTCTTTAGTGAGTAAATTAAGTAGCACAATTGGGTTATCAATGTATTTTTTAACAAAAATTCACGAGAGCAAATTTTTCAAATTTAGGATCTTTAATTCTGCTTCTAAACCTTGGTCTGAGGGAGAAAGGGTAAGGTTATCCGACTATAGCAAATGTATTGAAATAATTACTCCTTATTGTCTAATATACTTTAAATTAAATGATATCGATGGAAAAAAAATACCTTACAAAAAGAATTTTGAAAAAAAGGAAAAGAAAAAGATTTTTGAAACATTTAATATTGATAAAGATATTATTGATAACTTTGAATTATCAGGTGAGACAAAAATTAAACATAAACCGATCAAATTGAATTATTGGCATATAGAATTTCATATCGCTAGAGATAAATTTATTGAGGACGGCAAAATTATAGACGATGTTAGGGCCAAATGGAAGGAAAAGCTAGTAGAGAATGCATTATCAGACATTTTAATAGTAAACGGAAAGCAAAAAAATGAAAATCATTTCTCAGACAACATTCCATCCAAACTATATAAGCTAAGTTTAACTGATTTATTAATGAAAGTAATCTTACCCAAATTAAAATTTTTGTTTGACAACAACTAAATCATACTAATTAGAAATTTTAGTCATTCAGTTACCCTTCCGCCCGGTAAAGAAATTCCTTTTATTTTTCTAAAAAGAGAAACCGCAAACGAATCGGTCATTCCCGAAACAAAGTCAGTTATTTTCAATAATCGTTTGTAAAGATCATAATTTCTATCAGTGGTAATTCTTTTAGGAAGAAGACTAATTACAGCACGATTTTTTGGTGATAGATGTTCTGCATAAGATTCATTGTAAGCTTGAATAAACGTATCAAGCAAACCGGCGAGCACTTCGTAACCTGCAACTTCTCTTTCAACTACACTTCTTGTGTGATAAATTTTATCAATTGAAACTAATTTAATATTTTCCAAATTTTCTGCATTAGGAATTGCAGAAATTAAATCGTCTTCCAGTTTACCGCTAATAATGTTTTCTTCTTCATCTAAAAATGTATCCGCTAATTCGCCAACTAAATTACTTATAGCTTTTGCGCGAAGATATCCTATTTTTTCATTTTCATCTCTTCCCTTGTAATCCATCAAATCATTTTTGTTAACTAAAGAAATCATTAATTCTTCAGTGTCAACAAAAGATATTAAACCCAATCTGAACCCGTCTTCAAGATCCATTATTCTATAGCATATATCATCGGCTGCCTCCACAAGTAATGTTAATGGATGCCTGTGCCACCAATAATCGTTATTGTTAATTTTAAAATCCAGTTCTGTCTTTTCAGCAACTTCCTTAAATATTTCTTTTTCCGATTGAAAAAATCCAAATTTTTTATATGCATTCTTCTTTATTAGGTACTTCAATTTATTTGATGTGAAAGATTCTTTAGGATACTTTGTGAAAGCAGCAAGAGTAGCATAAGTTAATCTTAATCCACCTTTAATATCCGGATTTTGTAAAGTTGTAATTATTCTGAATCCCTGGGCATTGCCTTCGTAATTTATCAGATCATCCCATTTCTTTTCGTCACCAATCTGATCTTCAAAATCTTTTCCATTTCCTTTCCTAAAAAATTCAGCAATTGCATCTTCGCCTGAATGACCAAATGGAGGATTACCAATATCATGGGCAAGGCAGGCAGCAGCAATAATATCACCAAAATGAAATTTTGTAAATTGTTTTTTTAATTTTGAATTTCTTTCAATTATTGTTTCACCAACAAGATTTCCGAGTGATCTTCCAACAACTGACACCTCAAGGCTGTGAGTTAATCTTGTATGAACAAAATCACTTTCCGGTAACGGAAACACTTGTGTTTTATCCTGTAACCTTCTGAATGCAGGAGAGAAAACAATACGGTCAAAGTCTTTTTGGAATTGGCTTCTTCCATCTAAAGAATCCTTAGTAGAAGTTTTATCAGTTCCGAGTCTATTATCATTTAATAGTGAATTCCAATTCATTTTTAATTTTACCTATACTTAAAAAAAAATATTTTCATTTTTAAAGACTTATTAAATACGAATAAAAGTTAATCATTTTTATTTTTAAAAATTATTGTGCTATTAATATTGAGTTTACCTAAAGCTTGGTTTATTTTTAATTAAATGAATTCCCAAAATCAAAAAATACTTTTGCAGTCTGTTCAATATCTTAAATCAGTAGGACCGAAACGTGCAGAATCGTTTAAACAAATTGGAATAAATACAATTCGAGAACTTCTTTTTTATTTTCCTTCCCGCCACCTGGATAGATCGACTGTATTAACAGCAGCAAAAGCCTATGGTTATGTAAAGGGCGGTTACGACGGAGAGGTTACAATAATTGCGAAAGTAGTTGATAGAGAAAAAATACACTTCAGGAAAAAGGAATTATTGAAAATTCATTTCCGTGATTCGTCCGGCTTTTTTGAATGCGTTTGGTTTCATGGAACAAAATATTTTTATTCTGCATTTAAAGAAGATGAGATTATTGCAATATCATCCAAACCCGAAATAAATAAATATGGTAATCTACAATTTGTTCATCCGGATTTTGATAGAATAACAGAAGAAGAATCGAATAACTTTTTACACACCGGTAAGATCATTCCGTTTTATAGAATACCAAAGGAATTAAAAAAAGGTTTCATCGGCGATTTGAGTTTGAGAAGAATAATCAGCTTTGCTGTAGAAAACTATGCTGATCATTTAGAAGAAACTCTTCCCTCAGAAATTGTAAAACAAAACAATCTAATTGTTTTAAGCGATGCTGTAAAAAATTATCACTTTCCTGAAAGTAAGGAAAAATTTGAAGAGGCGAAGCAGAGATTCAAATTTGAAGAACTCTTTTACCTGGAGATTCTGGTTGCTTTACGCAAATATAATTACCAAACAAAACTAATTGGGAATGAGATGAAAATTAAAACTAGTCTGGTTTCTGATTTTCTTAAAGTTCTTCCATTTAAATTAACTAATGCACAATTAAAAGTCCTTGGAGAAATTAAAAACGATATGCTTTCCAAATATCCAATGAACAGATTGCTTCAGGGAGATGTTGGGAGCGGGAAAACTATTGTTTCCCTGATCGCAGCACTCATAGCTATTGATAACGGGTTCCAGGCTGTATTGATGGCACCAACAGAAATACTAGCTGATCAACATGCTAAAACTATTTCATCCTTAATGAAAAAACTTTTCTCCATAAATAAAGAACATAAAATAAAAATTAGTTTGATAATTGGAGGGCAAAAAAAATCAGAAAGAAATGAGGAACTGTCAAATATCGAACTTAATAAAGTTGATATAATAATTGGGACTCATGCCCTTTTTGAGGAAACTGTAGTTTTTAACAATCTCGGTTTGGTTGTAATCGATGAACAGCATCGTTTTGGTGTTAAGCAACGCGGCTTACTTCAAAGTAAAGGTAAAACTCCCGATGTTCTTGTGATGACAGCAACACCTATTCCAAGAACAATTTCAATGACTGTTTACGGTGACCTTGATGTTTCTGTAATTGATGAAATGCCGATTAATAGAAAGCCGGTTATAACGGTTTTACGAGGTGAAAGTAAATTGCCGGATATATATAAATTTATTCTCGATAAACATAAAAGTGGATATCAATCATTTATTGTTTATCCGCTTGTCGAAGTATCTGATAAACTCGATTTAAAAGCCGCTACCGATTATTACAATAAACTTAAAAATACTTATCTAAATAATGTAAGGGTTGGACTAATTCATGGAAAAATGAAATGGCGGGAAAAGGAAGAAATGATGCTCCTTTTTATAAATAAAAAATTCGATGTTCTTGTTTCTACAACCGTAATTGAAGTTGGTATTGATATTCCTGATGCTAATATTATATTAATTAATGATGCCCACAGATTTGGTCTGTCACAACTACATCAGCTAAGAGGAAGAGTGGGAAGAAGTGACAAGCAGGCATATTGTATTTTAGTTACTAATGACAGTCTTGCTTCAAAACAAAATTTTGGTGAGCTGGAATTAGATTATTTATCAACTTCACAAATCGAAAAATATAAAGCCGCTATAAGATTGCAAACCCTGGTCAAGAATGTTGACGGATTTAAAGTTGCGGAGGTTGATTTAAAATTAAGAGGCCCGGGAGATATTTTTGGAACGAAACAAAGTGGTTTCCCCGAATTAAAATTTGTTAATTTAACTGAAGACATGGAATTAATAATTAATACAAAAAAAATTGCGTTTACATTAATAAATAATGACCCCGGATTAAAATTGCCCGATAACAATATTGTAAGAATAAATCTAACGAACTATTATTCTGAAAACCTGAAGTATGCTGAGATCGGCTAAACATTTTTATCCATCCATCACACGCATGCCCGTGTAAACAGGAGCTTCCATCAATATCATCATCAAAGGAAGAATAAATAATATTTTCATTACTTGAATATAATCCTTCTATAAAAAAAATTATTACAACATTTATTTCCAAAATGATTAATATTATTTAAAAAATAATTTTAAACTACTTTTAAAACTTGTTGACTTAAAAATATTAATAGTTATATTTGTTTAAAAAAATATTTTAAAGGAGAAAATATTTTATTATATACTTTTAAACGTCGTTTGAATGTTGTAGTTACTTACAATTTAAAACCGGAAAGTGATACTTCTTATAAAGAATTATCTCCGGTTCAAACTAATAATGTTACACAAACAGAATATGCAATAGATACTTTTGCCGAGTGGGATACATGGGAGACTATTAACGCATTAAGGGAAGCAATAGAAGTTTACCATGATGTAATAATGATTAATGCAAATGAAAATGCTTTCGAAAAATTTAAAAAAGCAAAACCAGATATTGTTTTTAACATTGCCGAAGGAATTAATTGTTTAAGTCGTGAATCTCAAATTCCGGCTATGCTGGATATGCTGCAAATACCTTTTACCGGATCGGACGCATTAACTTTAGGTATCTGCCTCGATAAATCTAGAACAAAAGAAATTCTTTCTTATCATAAAATACCTACACCGAAGTTTTTCGTTGTAGATAATTATAACATTCCCATTAATCATTCTTTTAACTTTCCATTAATAGTAAAGCCGAAATCGGAAGGCTCTAGCAGGGGAATTTTTAGTTCTTCACTTGTAAGACATAATGATGAACTTCTTACAGAAATAAAGCGGGTTATTGATGAGTACGATCAACCAGCATTAATTGAAGAATACCTGCCCGGCAGAGAATTTACTGTATCTGTAATTGGTAATGATAGTGAAACAAAAGTTCTCCCTTTAGTAGAAATAAGGTATGATAAATTTCCTGAAGATGTTGAGCATCTTTACTCATACGAGGCAAAATGGATACTTGATACTAAAGAAAGTGACTTTGACGTGTTTGAATGCCCGGCATCACTTGTTGAAGAATTGAAAGAAAATATTGAAGAAATAGTTTTACAAACATTTAAAGTTTTGGACTGTAAAGATTGGAGTCGTATTGATGTAAGGTTAGATAAAGATGGCATTCCCAATATTATAGAAATAAATCCTTTGCCGGGTATAATGCCCGATCCAAACGAAAATTCCAGTTTCCCTAAAGCTGCACGCGTTGCTGGAATTGACTATAACCAAATGATACAAAGTGTATTGTACGCTGCTTGTAAAAGACACAATTTATTATGAAGATCGAATCAAAAATATTAATCTGTTTCAATGCCCCGGTAAGTATTTTTTCTGTTTACAATGGTAAGCCGCTAAAAGATAATAATAGTGAAGATGATCTTTCCGAAAAGAGTTTCCTTAAGGAATTAAATAATGTTAAAAGAACATTGAAGAAACATTTTACGCAAGTAGAAACATTAGCAATAGATAGAGATGTACAAAAAACAATTAACGGAATTAATTCATTTTCACCTGATGTAATATTTAATTTTGTCGAATCAGTTGAAGGAGTAACTTCGTTTGAATATTGCCTTGCCGGATTGTTTGAACTGCTTGGTTTTGAATATACCGGATGCAGACCCATTTCTTTAGGCAACTGTTTAGATAAAGCGAGAACAAAAGAAATATTAAGGTCATTTGGTATTAAAACTCCAAATTTTATAAAACTAAAACCAAATGAAAGGTTTTCAAAAAAAGATATCTCCCTCAGTTTTCCTATCATACTTAAATTATTAACTGAAGATGCAAGTATTGGGGTCTCGGAATTTTCGGTTGTTAATACTTTTACGGAATTGAGGAAGCACTTTAAATTTTTATCAGAAATCTATATACAGGAAATAATACTTGAAGAATACATCGAAGGCAGAGAATTGAACGTTGCAATATTAGATGGTAAACCTCTTCCGGTATCCGAAATTGATTTTACAGGGTTACCAGCAAAACTTCCTAAAATTGTTACTTACGATGGGAAATGGATAGAAAGCAGCATTTATTACAATCACACTAAACCCATATGCCCTGCTAATCTTAGTAAACGTACTCTAAATAAAATAAATAAAGTTGCAATGTCGGCATTCAAAGCTTTGGAATGCCGGGACTATGCTCGTATAGATATAAGATTAAGTAGTAATGGCATACCTTTTGTTATTGAAGTAAATCCGAATCCGGATGTTTCAACTGATTCGGGATTTGCCAGAGCGGCATTAGAAGATGGAGTAAATCATTCTGAATTACTTTTAGCTATTGCCAATTTTGCATTAAAAAGAAAATTGATACATGATACGCAAGTTAAAGCCGGATGATGTGCCTGAAATAGAATCGATACTCAGGAAAATAAAAAACTTCAGTGAAGAAGAAGTAAATGTAGCTATGGAGCTGGTTAATGCAGCAGCTTCTGATCCGAACCAGACGGATTATAATGTTTTTGTATACGAAAAAGGCAGTGAAATTATTGGTTATCATTGCACAGGTAAAAGACCACTGACAGATGCAGTTTATGATTTGTACTGGATTGTAACCAATCCTGATTTTGAGAATAAAGGTATAGGTAAAACTTTAATAGAACATGCAGAAAATTTTGTAATGAAAAATAAAGGAAGATGGTTATTGGCAGAAACTTCATCCAGAGATAGTTATGAAGGAACAAGAAATTTCTATTTAAGAAATAATTACAGTATTCTATCTGAGATAAATGATTTTTATTCAATGGGTGATAGGTTAATAATTTTCGGAAAATACTTTAACAATAAGCAAAACTAAGGAGCCGCTATGGAACTGTGGCAAAAACTGATAAGGGAAAGTGTTCATACAGTTGATCATCTTGTAGAACAATTTAATATGGACAGAAAAACTGCCGAAGATCTTGATGAGTTTTTTCAGGCACGGATCAATCCTTATTATCTGAGTTTAATACGTTATCCTGGTGATCCGATTTGGCTTCAGTGTATTCCTGATAAAGTTGAGCTGGAAGATTTTACTGCAATAGACGATCCGCTAATGGAAGATGCTATGAGTCCCGTTCCGAATATAACTCATCGCTATCCTGATCGTGCATTGTTTCTTGTTACCAGTCAGTGTGGAATCTATTGCCGGTTTTGTACTAGAAAAAGGAAAGTTGGCGATTATGAAAAGATATCAATGAAAGGATTGGAATCCGCTTTCGATTATCTTGAAGAACATGCTGAAATAAGAGATGTTATTCTTTCGGGCGGTGATCCTCTTATGCTGACTGATACAATGCTTGAGAAAATATTGAAAAGGCTAAGAACAATTAAGCATATAGAAATTATTCGCCTTGGTACCAGAATGCCTGTGGTCCTTCCTCAAAGAATTACTCAAAAACTTTGTAATGTTATTAAAAAGTATCATCCTATTTATGTGAACACGCATTTCAATCATCCATGGGAAGTAACACCTGAAAGTACAGAAGCATGCGAGATGCTCGCAAACGCCGGTGTTCCCGTAGGCAACCAGATGGTAATTATGAAAGATATAAATGATGATCCGGCTGTTGTAAAAGAGTTAATGCAAAAACTTTTGAAGATAAGAGTCAGACCTTATTATATGTATATGGCTGATGAAACAAAAGGCGCAAATCATTTTCGCACTTCTATTGAAACAGGAATGAAGATAGTTGAAGCATTACGAGGACACACAAGCGGCTTGGCTATTCCACACTTTGTGATTGATGCCCCCGGCGGCGGCGGAAAGATACCTCTGCTGCCGAATTATGTTCTTCATATGGATGAAGAGAAAATCATTCTCAGAAATTACAAGAACGAAGTTTACTCATATAAAAACTACGCAGATAAAAATAATCCGGATGGCTTTGGGAGTAAAAAGAAGAAAAAAGCACAAGCTGCCAAAAAAAGTGTGCCTAAAAAGAAGACTGAAGTGCTTGTGCTCGATGAAGTAGAGAGTTAACTGTAAGTGGTTTTGTCAAAGTTCTTTAATACTCACTCTTGCAGCGTGGTTAAACTGGTACAATTTACATGCATTTAATTTTCGTTTTCACTATGACCCAAAATAATTTCAAGCATATCTTGCTCTAAAGTTTCATACGGCATTTCGACTATTCTACCAAGTTCTTTGCCAGCTCTGATAAAAATTATTGTTGGTACAAAGTTGATATCCAATCCTTCAACTTCATTTTCTAATCCCTGTTTATCTCTGTTTACATTTATCAACGTTACTTTTTCTTTATGATAGTTTATCTCTTCCAATATTTTATAAAAATGCGGGACTTCCCTTCTGCTGTCTTCGCACCATGTTCCCATTACAATTTTAATATCAACATCCTCTAATTTTACTATTAATTCTTCAGTAGCAGTACTATCAACTTCATACATATTATAAGCTGAGTTCCACCACCAGCTAAAACTTGTATCGCTAAAAGCTTCTAATGTTGTATAACCGATAAGCATTGGTTTTTTTGTTTTCTCATCAATAGTAACAGTGTTGTATTCCTGTGCTAAAATACTTGTACAAAACAGAATACTTAGTATAATTAAATTTAACTTATTGATCATTTTATTTTATTATCCGAGTTATTACTTCTAACATCAATACCCCAAAGGAGTTTATTTCTGAGTGTTTGAAAGTATGTGGTAACAGAAGTATGAATTAATTTAAGCGGTTTTTCACTTTTCACAATTTTAATTTCAATGGGCGGCGGAATATGATATACCCGCTGCCCATCGCAGCTTATTCGTATTTCGCTGTGTAGTGAATCCGCCTTAATTATAATCTCCTGGCTGCTCGATAGAACTAATGGTCTCATCGTTAAGCTATGAGGCGAAATCGGGCAGATTGTAATTGCACCTGCCGAAGGACTAACTACAGGTCCGCCGGTTGAAAGTGCATAGCCTGTTGATCCGATTGGAGTTGCCACTATAACTCCATCGGCTGAAAAGGTTGCAACATGTTCACCATCCACCAGAACAGTAATTTCAATCATCTTTGGCCACCCGCCTTTATCGATCACAATATCATTAATTGCATATAATTTTTCTACGGAATAATTAACAGATTCCCCTGTAATTACCATTCTTTCCTGAACCTGATAATTTTCATTTTTAATATCTTTTATAATTTTATCTATTTGGGAGATATCGACCTCTGCAAGAAAACCAAGTTTGCCAATATTTAAACCAAGTACCGGCTTCTCATAAAATTGTGCCTGGTAGGCTGTTGTAAGCATTGTCCCGTCACCGCCAATCGAAATGATTAAATCACATTTTTCATAAATCTCTTTATCATCGCATAAAAAATCTTTATCAGTTTCAATTTTAATTTTATCTTTTTCCTCAACTAAAGACTTGGTAAGAAGGTATTCGAGGTTGTTTCTTTTTAATTCTTTAATGAAGGAGGAGACAACACTAATAACATTTTCCTTGGTTATGTTTGCAATTATACCGATGAGCATTATTAATCTTTAATTAGTTTTTATTTGTTTGGTTCTTGTTTCAAATCTGTTTATTTACCAAATGATATCATTGTTATTTATTGGTTTTGTATAAACAGCAATTGATGATTTTCTTCAGACATAATGTTTCTCTTTCTTTAATTCTTTACTACTTGAAATTACAACAAATTATTAAATTATTCATAGAGGTGAGGAATTATCTCATATCCGATATAGAAGCACAAAAAATCACAGAAAGGGCTGTTTAAAAACAAAAATAGAGGTTATCTTTACAAGGAAAAAATCACCTTATAGGTGAATAAAAATAAAACTGGAGAACGATAG
>JADFPP010000066.1 GCA_022562275.1 Bacteroidota bacterium | reverse complement strand
TGGAAATGTACTAGTAGGATCAAATCCATCAAAAACATTTGTTGTTGAAAACTTAGGTGATGTAGATCTTATTGTTACTTCAACCACATTAACAGGTACAAATGCTAGCGAATTTTCATTAGACAATGGAGGAGCTCCGTTTACAGTATTCCCAAATGAAAGCCATGATGTAGTAGTAAGTTTCAATCCAACTTCAGTAGGATCTAAGATTTGTACATTAAAAATTGATAACAACGATCCGGATTCGTTTGAAAATCCAAAATATGTTCCTCTTACAGGAAGCGGAACAACGGGTATACCAGTAGGGATTAATCCGGCTAGTGACTTTGGTGGATGTGATAAGGATATAGTAATACCTATAGTTGTAGGTGATTTGACAGGCCAAGGAATAATATCATTTCAATTTACTGTAGAATTTGATGAAGCATTACTGATAACCACGATTGGATTTGATAACAATGCTGATATAGATTTCGGTGATTGGATAGTACAGTACAATGCATCAACACCAGGTCAAATATCTGTAGCAGGTTTTGGGTCAACACAATTACGTGGAAGCGGTGTTCTCCTATACCTTCTATTCCATACATCAAGTGATGATGGTTTTACTTCACCATTAAATTTTGCGGCTTTTACTTTCAATAATGGAACACCCCTTGCTTCAACAACCAATGGCAGTATAACTTTGCGATGTTGTATATGTGGAGATGCTGATGGGGATGAAGAAGTGCTTGCATTTGATGCAGCTCTTACTCTACAACATGTCCTTGAGATTATAACACTTGAAAATCCGGAGTGTGTAGATGTTGATGAGGATGGCGAAGTGCTGGCGTTCGATGCAGCATTAATTCTGCATTGTGTATTAGGTTTAACTCCTCCTGTATCAACTTGTTGCAGTGCAAATGTGACAATTAATCGGGCGGGTTACTTGGAAAAAGTAAATTTAAATATCGAGTTAAAAGAAATTCAACAGCTACATGATGAAACAATAATAGTGTTATATTTTACCGGCTTCAATAGCACAGAAGAAGTGAGCGCTATTCAGTTTGATTTAGAGTTGCCTAATGATGAAACTGATTTAGAATTATTTGAGTTGCCAGAAGAATATTTTTCAGAAATAAATAAAATTGAAAATAGTCTTTATAGAGTTGGAATTGTGAACCCTTATGGTATTGATGCAAGTGAAATTAAACTAATCCTTAAAAGCAAAATCGATATAAGTAGTAACATTTTTCAGTTTAGTAAAATTTATATCAACTCACGAGCTCAAAATGATATCAACACCTTTCTGCCGGGAAGATTTATTCCAGAGGATTATAACATTGGAGCTTATCCTAATCCATTCAATCCAAACACAAGGATTATTTATTCTATTCCAGTAAAAACAAATGTCGAGATCAAGGTATTTGATATACTTGGACGAGAGGTGATCAAATTGATAGATCAAGAATTTGAAGCAGGCATTAGAGAAGTAAAATGGGATGCTACAAATCGTTTTGGCCTTCCCGTATCTTCTGGGACTTTTATCATTACAATAAAAACGGATAAATTCTTCAGAGCTATAAAAATTAGCCATATAAAATAATTAAGTTAAAGACTCGCATATTTGTGCGAGTCTTATTCACATTTTAATGAATCAATGAATATTCATATGTGAAAATAAACTCAATCTTTAATGTGATTTAAAATGAAAAGAATTTTACTATTATTAGCAACTATTTATTTTACCTCTCAATTATTCGCTCAAGTAAATGTTAATATAACTGATATTGTTGAATCGAGGCTTAATGTAGATGACACGGTTTCAGTTTGGATAACTGTAGGCGATCTGACGGAGTTGGGTATCATTTCATTTCAATTTAATATAAACTATGATTCGACAGTGGTAAATGCCGTAGGAATAAATACGTCTGGAGATATTAGTTTCAGTGATTGGATAATTCTACCAAACATTGATAAATCTGATCAAATACAAGTAGCTGGATTTGGAGCATTTGAAATAACTGGTAGTGGAAATTTCATTGAATTACTCTTTGTAGTTGTAAATCCAGTAGGTTTTACGAATTTAACCTCAACTGAATTTTTATTTAATAATGGAACTCCATCAGCCAACGTAAGTGATGGTTCAATAACACTCATAGTCAATCAGCCACCAGAGTTAGACTCGATACCTGATCAGACGATAGAGGAGGGAGACAGTTTTGTTACGATACCATTGGATGATCATGTAGAAGACCCGGATAACCCTGACAATCAGATGTCCTGGACTTACTCAGGAAACACAGAGCTAACGGTAACTATTGATACAGGAAGAGTAGCAACGATAGGAATACCAAATATTAATTGGAACGGTAGTGAGACAATAACCTTTAAGGCAATGGATCCCGAAGGATTGGCAGACAGTAATGATGCAACTTTTACTGTAACTGCTGTGAATGATACACCAATAATTGCAGGTTTACCTGATAATGTAATAGTCTATGTCGATTCTACTTATATATTAAATGTTTGGGTCTATGTAGAGGATATTGAAACTCCGGATTCTTTGTTAACTTATCAATTCTTTGCTGTGCCAGATTCAATCGCGCTTGATTTTAATGACTCATTAGGTTTATTAACAATTGTTCCCGATTCAGAGTTCATTGGCACTGCTGATTTGATTTTTATTGTTACAGATCCTGATAGTGCCAGCGCTACAGATACTATTGTAGTCATTGTAGACCAACCCGTAAGCACCGATGAAAATATATTTAATCAGATTCCAAAAGGGTTCAGTCTATTCTACAATTATCCCAATCCATTTAATCCCTCAACAACAATAAAATATGAAATACCGGAAAGTGGAGTTGTAACTTTAACTGTATATGATATTATTGGCAACAAAGTGAAAACTTTAGTTGATGAATTTAAGGATGCAGGTATACACAATATAAAATTTGATGCATCTTCACTTGCGAGTGGAATATATTTGTATCGCCTTATTGCAAATGAATATATAATGGTAAAGAAAATGATCCTCCTGCGTTAAAACTACGAAGGATAGGTCATAAATGAAATGATGACAGGGTATGGCATAACGTCAATGAAATTAAGCCGATCAGTATTGGTCGCCTTTTTAATCTCTATTAATTCACAACACTCAATACATCATCTTTATTATCAACATATTTTAACAATCTTTTCATCTTATCATTACTCAACCCATAAACAAACCACGGTCCGCCGGTCTTAATTAAATTAATTACCTCATTATCAATCTTCTTCTTATTGAACCAATTTAAGCCGGCGTTTGCTGCAGCAATTTTATCTTTACTTTTACTTTTGTTACCGATAAATAAAATATTTCTTAAACCCTTATAATAAAGATAATTGCGGAACTCTTCTTTCCCGGGGGATGGACCGATTAAAATGTTTGGTGATATTAATTCTGATTTACCGTTTAGCATAAAACCTTTGAACAGATAAGATGGTAATGAAGGTAAGCCTGTTTTGTAAGCTGAGATGAATGCTTCTATCTGCGGTGATTTTGTTAAAAAAGCATGTACAATTAGCGGACCTGGCATTTGTTTTATTTTATTTGCAATCTCAAGCACACGATTTGCATCAAATGGTTCCAGCTCAATTGGCAGGAGTTCGTACTCCATTAAATTATTCTTAACTATTTCTTCTTCCTTATTTATCCACTTTACATCCGAAGGATGATTTGGGTTAAGTAAAGAAACTATTTTTTTAAATGTACCGTTCAGAACATAACCAAAAAATTCTTCATCGGTAGGGAAGGGAGTAACATAAACATTATTGTCTAACACAATTATTTTTCCTCTTTCAAATGATCCGAGTTCCATCAATTTTCTAATCGAGCTATCCTGAACTGAAACTACAGATGAACTAAATTGCTGAATAATTCTTTTAACCACATTTACCCTGTCTTTGCCAAGGTAACAGTGCACATAATATTTTCCCGTTCCATTTTGTGCAAGTTTTTTGATCTCTTCAATTGCAGATTTATTATCACTTATCCATGGGAGCATTGGTATATGAATAAGGTTAAAACCAATAGATTTTGCAGCTTCTTTCTCATCGTATATTAGTTTTGGTTCGAATGGAAGTACTGCATTATGTAACAAGGATACAACGGCTGTAAAATCGTTGTCTTTTAATTTTATGAGATCTTGCCGGGTGGGGTAAGGACCAAATACAAATTCAACATTTCCGGCTTTTACCTCAGTTAAGTCTGTGCTTCCCATTTGCATAAGAGATGGATTCATCCACAGAAAGGTGAATTCGGAAGATAGTATGAACAATAATCCTATTGTTGAAATATTCATCGCATAAGATCTCTTTTTTAGCATCATCCTCACTATCAGCAGTGAAGCATAAAAGGAGAGAATTACAAACAAAACGATCACTAGTTTTACTAATAGTGATTCGACACTCTGGGATGCCTGTAATGATTTACCAAAGTTAACTACCCATCTAACAGGACCCATTAGAGTTACAGTCCCCATTGAAAAGCCAACTAAGAACCATGTGAACAGAAGGAGCAGAATTCTTTTAAATGTTAATTCGAAATAGTTCTCTTTAAAATTGTAAATAAATTTCATTAGAACCACCTCTCAATACCTAATTGAATTCCGTAACTGTCTCGGAACTTACCTTTGAAATACTCAAAATTGCTGTAAATTAATTGTCCCTGTATATAAGTAAGAGGAGCAATACCAAATTGATATTCCAAAGCCGCACCTTTGGAACTAAGTCCGCTGAACTGCTCATCTTCCAATGCAGTATAAGATACTATACCAGCTCCTAAACGTAGTGTCATATAATTGTCGGCATCGAAAAAGTATCTTCTTAAATAAAGTACGGATGAAAACTTTGTGCGCTCCGTTTTTGGTGTAAAATAAAATCTGTAAGATATCCAGAAATTACCGATATACTTACCCAAGCTTCCTGTATATATCCATACATCTGTTGATGAAAATTTAAGATATCTTAATCCTAATGAAATTTCGAATGAGAGAGGAAGCTTTTGATAGGGCTCAATACCAAACCGAAACCTGGGAAAAATAGAGGCATCTGAAACTCCTAAATTTAAATATGTATAAGTGCCCCTTCTAAACTTTATGTAACCATCTGTTTCAAGTTGTAACCCGTTTTTCTTAAATCGATTAGCATAATTTAATCTGGCAATAATAGTTCCGAATTTAAGCTTCCTCGAATATTGTAAATACGAAAGATGCCATGGTGCTGTGTCCGGGAACATATCTATCCTGTATCGAAGCGAAATCTTATTGAAAATGGCAACCCCCGCTAATGATCGTTTCATTCTATTACCTTCAACGCTAGCAGGATAAAGATCTAATAATCGCTTAATCATTACTAATGATATATCAGGACTATCTAACTTTAGTAATATTTTTGCTTTCTTAATATAGAAATCCTCATACTCATCATGATAACCAAGCGCAATGTCGTTATAGTGTAATGCGTTCTCAAGATCACCCGACCATCTATAAGCATCTATAATAGTGTTAAATGCCTGGATATGCTTTCTTCTTTCCTTCAGTACAAGCTTTAGATTTTTTATTGATTCATCATAATCCTTATCCCAGGTCATCACTCTTGCCATAAATACCCGAACATCAATATAATTTGGATGATCGGTAAGTATAGATTTGCAGGAGTCTATTGCAGCAAAGCGATCACCGGAAAAAGCAAGGTTTCTTGCTTCCTTAAATCTTTCATCTGCACCGCGTTTATGCTGAGCGATCATCTGTCCGGATAACAGTATCAGGAAACTGATCAGTAAAACACATCCAATTGAACAATTTGATATCATTGTTTTATTTACATTATTTCGTTTCATATCCGGTTCTAATAATTTTTGTATCTTTATTATTGAAGCCTTTCTTTTCCATTTTACCCCAGGTCCTTCTACCGAAGAGATATTCAATAAATCCTTTAAACCGCCAATAAGCGGTCATTTGCCTGTAACCAAAATTTTCAAACAATGCGGTAACCATTAATATTATTAAATGTTTTGCATTTGCATAACGCTTGAAAGTTAACTCTTCAAGACATACAGCCAGAGTAGACAAAACCACTCCATAGAGGAAGGCAACCGTGAAGAAAGCAATTGCAAAATTTAATGGCACTTTATCCAGAAGGAGTGATATTACAAAAACTATATACCCGGTTATTTCAATGAACGGACCAAACACTTCAAAAATTACATAGTATGGAAACACAACCATTCCAAGCCACTTGTATTTAGGGTTCATAAACATATCTTTGTGCAACCTTATGCTGTCCATGGTACCTTTTTGCCACCTGATACGCTGCGATTTTAATGTTTTAAGAGTTTCCGGTACTTCCGTCCAGCAAACCGGGTCGGGTATAAATGTAATACGAACTTTTGGGTTCTTTTTTCTCAATTCTTTATGCATACGTACTACAATTTCCATATCTTCGCCAATTGAACCTGATAAAAAACCACCCACAGAAATAAGCGCATCTCTTTTGAAACAACTGAATGCACCCGAAATTATAAGTATGCTGTTCAATACATCAAATCCAATTCTTCCAAACAAAAAAGCACGCAAATATTCCACAACCTGGAATCTGGCTAACCAGGATTTAGACAATCCAACTTCTTCTATATAACCGTGATTTATTTTACAACCGTTTGCTATTCTAACAATTCCTCCAACAGCCACAATGTTTTCATTCTCGGTAAATGGACGGGCAATTTTTAACAAACAATCTCTCTCAAGAATTGAATCAGCATCTATCACTGTTATTAAAGGATTTTTTGAGATATTAATTGCAGCATTTATCGAATCAGCTTTTCCGTAGTTATCTTTATCAATCACTACTAGTTTTGGGAATGTTGGTGAGAGATAAACATCTTTTATTGGATTCGAGTTTATTTCGTAATAAGGTGAAAATGAAACATTTTTTAACTGGAAATTTTTAATCAGTTCACTTAGTGTTTGATCAGTAGACCCATCATTAACAACAATTAATTGATAATCAGGATATTCAAGTTGTAATAGGGATTTTACGTTTTCCACTATACAATTTTCTTCATTATAAGCAGGCACAATTACGGTTATCGGTTTGTAATTGCGGAGACGGAATACATCTTTTAACTCAACAAATTTTACTTTTCTGGTATACTTATATAAAGTAGCGAATGACAATACATTTAGGATAATGTATATGGTTATTATCACTATAAAGTAGTAGAAAATCAGATAATTATAGTAGGTTATGAAATTGCTTAATGTATCCATTAGTAAAGCTGAATCGCCCTTTCTTCTATTATCATTTTTGCTATTGATGATTCCAGTGTACCGGGAGAACTATATTTAATCCTGTCTAATTTTTCTCTACTTTCGTCTGAAAAATCGTACATTGCTTCTGCTGCAGTTACTTTAACGTTATGATTATCATCATAAAGAAGATCCCAAATTTTTCTTTCAAGACTTGTATCACCAATCTTTTTTATTGCTTTTATTGCTTCAACTTTTATATCCGGGTTTGGATTTTGAAGATGTATCTTAATTTTGTCTGATGCATCGATATACTCAATCTCACCAAGATATTTTAATACTTCAATAACTATTTTATCATTTTTATCATTTAACAATTTTAATAAAGTATCTGGTGAGGGAGGGAAGTATTTAAAATGCCTGAGAGTTGAGATGATCATAGACTTTAATTCATTTGAAGTTTCAATATTCAGTCGTTTCAAAAGAAGACCGCAGATGGAGTCATTAAATTCCAGGAGAATTGATTGAAAAGTATCCAGACTGAGACCTTCAAATTTATGAGCTTCGGTAAATATATCATCCAAAGTTTCTTCTGCATCAATTTTTGCTAAACCAATTGCACACGATAGAAAAACAAATTTATTTCTTGATTTCAATTTTTTTCTTAGTTCACCAGTCGCTTTTTTTGATTTTGCGAGACCGAGAAAATAAGCACCAAAAATCAACTTTCTTTTTCTTGTAGAATTTAGTTGAGTAATGAGGTATTCATACAACTCTGTATCGTTTATAAGGTGAAGTAATTTATCCTTGTCTTTTCCTTTTAGTGTTAGTATATAATTTCTAAGGAAAAGCAACAGATTTTTATATCTGTAGCGATTGAAATGTTCTAATACTTTAACCGGATGCTTATCAGTTGCCAGGTATTCAAAAATTCTCTCCTCCCATCTTCTTATAAAATTTTTCTCAATTTGTTCTTTAGTCTGCTTAAAAAATCTCAGCATTAAAATAAAGAGAACAAGCAAGTAAATTGCAGTGAGCAGGATAAAAACAATTGCCAAGACTACACCTGTGTCACTCAGGAATTCTATCACAAATATCTCCTAAAAAATAAGATTGTTTTAATTTACAGAGCAAAATGGCAAGTTTTATGCCAATGCTTTGTGAATGCGGGATGTTAGTTCGGTGGTAGAAAAAGGCTTCTGCATATAATCTGCAGCACCCAAATTAAGTGCCTGGACAACAATTTTTTCTTCTCCTTGTACTGAAAGCATTATTACAGGTATATTTTTCACTTCCTCGTTCATTTTTAGTTCTTTCAGTATGGTTAAGCCATCTTTTATCGGCAGCATTAGATCCAGTAGAATTAGAATAGGTTTTTTATCAATTATAGTTTCAACAACGTTATGACCGCTTTTTAACAGAATAACATCAAATCCTTTATTCATCAATTTGAACTCAACGAGACGGGCTATTCCTTCATCGTCTTCAGCATAAACTATTTTTGGTTTTTCAGATTCAATATTTTCCATAATTCCAGTTTATATGAATTAAAAAAAGATTATTCACAGTTTGAATTTATATCTTATCATGAACTATTCCAATACATTGTAATTTTTAGAATTATTAATATTAGAGTAATATTCGATAGATAATTATCTTACCTGCTGCTTAAAATCAGATAAATTAAAATTCAATTTTGGTAATAATAAATGTTCATCGTAAATATCCATATCTCAATACAAATATTTATTATATCGGGTAGAATAATTAATTTTAACCACTAATTTTTTACTGCAATTTTGCAGCCAAAATGAATTTGAATACCAATAACTTGATTTTCGAATTTAAATTACGGTACAACAATATATTCCTTTTTTATTTCTTGATACAATTCTATTTTTACGGATAATTTTATCGCTTAATTTTTAGTTAAAATTTTTATTAATCTGTTAAAATATTTTTTATGAATTACAAGATTATTTCTGATAAACCAAAATGCTTTTGCGGCGTATTCGGAATTTATGGTTCACCTGCATCTTCTTTAGAAACATATTATGGATTGCATGCTTTGCAGCACAGGGGACAGGAAGCTTGCGGAATCGTAACAAAAAATGTTTCTGAAAAAGGTAAATCTATATTTCTGATTCACAAAGGTGAGGGATTGGTATCGGAAGTATTTGGAGATTCAAGTGTTTTATCCGATGAACTAAAGGAGAATTCTGCAATCGGTCATAACAGATATTCCACAACAGGTTCATCAAAATCACGCAAAAACATTCAGCCTTTTGTTGTTAATTACAGACTTGGAAACCTTGCAGTTGCACACAACGGAAATCTTACAAACGCTAAAGAATTGAGAGAGGAACTTGTTAATGAAGGTGCAATCTTTCAAACAACAAGCGATACAGAAGTTATTCTTCATTTAATTGCACGCAGCAGGCTTGATGACCAAACAGACCAGGTTAATGAAGCGATAAGTAAAATTGAAGGTGCATATAGCTTAGTGATATTAACCGATGATAAATTAATTGCTGCCAGAGATCCAAACGGCTTTCGCCCGCTTTCAATTGGAAAATTAAATGATGCTTTTGTGATTGCATCGGAAACATGTGCTTTTGATATACTCTCGGCAGATTTTATTAGAGAAGTTGAACCCGGAGAAATAGTTGTTGTTAACAGTAATACACTCATTACAGGTGAAATAAAATCATACCAAATAAACGGAAATGATGTAGAGAAAAAACATTGTGTGTTTGAATATATTTATTTTTCACGCCCTGATAGTTTTATCTTTGGACACAACGTTGATAAAATGAGAAGAAGATTAGGTAAGATCCTGGCTCAAAATCATCCTGTGCTAAACGAAAATGATGATAAAGTAATTGTAATAAGTGTTCCCGATAGTTCAAACACTATCGCGATGGGTTACCAATCGGAACTGGAAAAACTTGGGGTAAATTGTAAACTTGAAATAGGATTAATAAGAAGCCATTACATTGGCAGAACATTTATTCAGCCGGGACAAAGCAATAGAGAGATAGGCGTAAGAATTAAATACAACACAGTTAAAGGAGTTCTTGAAGGAAGAACTGTTGTAGTTGTAGATGATTCAATTGTTCGCGGAACTACTTCTAAACAATTAGTAAAACTTATAAGAAATGCTAATCCTAAATCTATCCATTTTCGAATTTCATCTCCCCCAATAACCCATCCCTGTTTTTATGGAATGGATTTCCCAAGCAAAGATGAACTCATTGCAAACCGCTGCGATAATGATATTGAGGCTATAAGGGAGTATTTAGCTGTAGACAGCCTGAAGTATTTGCCTATCGATGCAATGCTGGAAGCTGTTTCGGAAGCCGGATCCGGAAACTTTTGCCACGCATGTTTTTCGGGTGATTATCCCATCCCGGTTGATGTGAATTTCAAAAAGGAAATATATGAGGTTTAATTTCCGGCTTATCTTAATTGGGATTATTCTTTCTGCTTCAAATCTTTTTTCTCAAAATACATTTTTTATTAAGTACAAAAAGATAGTAACGAAACAGGAAATTTATGAAAAAATCACTCAGCAAAAACTTGTTCCATCTTCTACAAATTCGCAACTCAACACAAAAATAAAATCCGTCACTCATCTTGCAAAAGGATTGGGAAGTGGAGACGAAATCCTTTCCAAAATTATTAAAGTCTCTTTCGATAAATCTGTAAGTGAAACAAATATTTATGGACTGAAGGACATTGATCCCTCCATAGAATACATTCAGAAATCAACAAACTACAGAATTGACTTTGTACCTAATGATAGTTTACTAAGCGATCAATGGGCACTTGAAAAAATTCAGGCGTTTGATGCATGGGATAAAACACAAGGTGCTGATACTGTTCTACTTGCTATAATTGATACAGGTATTGATTATCTGCATGCTGATCTTCAAAATAAAATTTACATTAATGCCGGAGAGATAGGAATAGATGCAAATGGTAACGATAAAAGCTCAAACGGAATAGATGACGACGGTAACGGTTTTGTGGATGATTTTCACGGCTGGGATTTTACAGACCGTGTTGGTTTTCCGTTTGATTCAACCGGCGGAGATTATCTTGATTGGGATAATGATCCTATGGATGAAAACGGGCATGGTACTTATATGGGTGGAATTGCCGGTGCAGAAGTAAACAATGTTACAGGTATTGCCGGTGTTGCACCAAATGTTAAAATACTCATTTTACGTGCGTTTGATCCTTCCGGGTTCGGAGAGGAAGATGATGTTGCCGCTGCAATTTTATATGCGGTGCAAATGGGAGCTAAAGTGATTAGCATGAGTTTTGGAGACGCCGCCTTTTCATTAGTGCTTAGAGATGTAATTAGATTCGCTTATGCACAGGGTGTTGTACTTGTGGGCAGTTCAGGAAATTCCGGATCCACCGATCCACATTATCCTTCCGGTTACTCTGAAGTAATCTCAGTAGGTAATTCGACAATGGAAGATTTTATTGCAGGCAATTCCAATTTCGGATCAACACTCGATTTGGTTGCTCCGGGTTCTTCAATTATTACAACAGCAAAAGGAAATGACTATGCATCCATAAGCGGTACATCGGCTGCTACTCCTCACGTTGCTGCCACTGCTGCATTAATCCTTTCATTAGAGCATTTTACAAATGAAGAAGTCAAACAGATTATTAAATCAACTACAGATGATATCGGGGAGCCGGGCTGGGATTTAAGAAGCGGGGCAGGGAGGTTGAATTTATTCAGGGCATTAACCGTTATTGCTCCGTCTGTAATCAGGATTAATAGTCCCACACAGGATTTTGCAACTCTTGAAGATCAGATTATAATAAATGCTTCAGTTTTATCCCCGGCATTTATTAGTTACTCACTTTATTACGGAACAGGTTATAATCCTGAGGATTGGATTACTTTAATCGAAAATGAAAGAACTCAGTTTTCAAATAAAGATATTTATACACTTAATATTTCATCGCTACCCGATACTGTGTACGCTTTCCGTCTCGAAGTTCAATTGAGCAATGCAAGAACACTTGAAGAACGTGTTAATTATCATATCAGCAGAACACCGCCTCTTACAGAACTAATTTCAATAGGACCGGCTTTTTATGGTGATAAGACAACTATTCTTGCAGTAATGTTCACAGACGAACCGTCGCTGGTAAGAATGTTCTACAGAAAAGTGACCGATGCTGAATTTAACTTTATTACTCTTGATGGTTTTACAACTAACAATCAATTTGTTAAAGAATTGCATTACGGATTTATTCCCAGACAGCTTGTAGAACAAAACTCAGCTTATGAAGTATATTTTGAAGCAGAAAACCTGGTTGGCTTAATAACTATCGTTAACAATAATGGTTCAAACTTCCTTTTTTCAACAAGGTATGAAGCTGAATATTCCGGAGAAAAAGAGTTATCATACTCATTACCTCCCGGTAGTATTTTTGAAGACCCGGTTAGTTTAACCACCACGGATTCAAGAGAAATTTATTTACGTGAAAATACAAATTCGAAAGTTTCATCTTTATTCAGACTTAACAATAATACATTTGAAGAAATAGATTCATTAGAAGAAAGAATATTACGCGACTTTGGTGATTTTAATAATAACGGGTTGAATGATGTACTTGCTTTTTTCATTCGAGATGGATTTATTTTCGAACAAACATCAGCTGGCTCGTCTTTACTTACAGAAGTATTTGCACAAGAGACAGGAGACTTTTGGCCTGTGATGGCAGAGGATATAGACGGTGATAGTAAAACAGAAATAATTGTTGTCGATTCCGACACTTCGTTTACTGTTTGGAAAGTAAATAACGATTTAAGCTTAACTAATCCCATTAAATTAATAAACTTTACAGAAAAATCTTTTGGACAGAATATAATAGATGCACCAAATGGTGTTATAGCCGATATTAATGGCGATGGAATAAATGAATTTTGGTCGGTTGATTTAGATGGTGATGTTTTCAGTTACGAAATATTCGGGACAGATGATTACCGGCAGGGAAGTGTTGTAACGACCGGATTTATTGGCTCAGCAGCGTTTATTGCTGCGGGAGATTATAACGGCGACGGTATAGATGAATTAGCTGTACTTCTGCATTCCGTCAGGCAGGTTGATATCGCACCGTTTTATCGTTTAATTGTTTTTAACCTGATTGGTGATAATTTTAACATCCTTTACGATCAGGCATTGATTGATGCTGCAAGTGAATTTAAATCAGCGTTTCAGAGTTCTGAAAATAGCTTGCGTTTTGCTGATTTAGATAATGATCTTAGCGATGAACTTATTGTTTTTATGTTCCCTTATTCATATATATTTAAATATGATTTTGGGTTGAACAAGATCATTTCCTATAAAGAAAATATTAATTCCAATTCGATTTTTGTAGGCGATTTAAATTTAAATGGAGTAAAAGAAGTTGCATTCCCTACAAGTGAAAGTATAAAGTTTTATGAATTTTCAATTTCGACTACGGCAAATACTCCATATAACTTAAACGGATACAGCATTAATTCAACCGGGATTAAATTAATGTGGAGCGGAAACGTAGATCAGTATTACATATACCGGGGAACTGATCCTAAAAATTTGGGTAAGATCGATTCAACATTTACAGATGAGTATATTGATCAGAATTTAATCGTAAACACATTTTATTATTACGCAGTACAAGCAATCGATCCGATTAAACCGAATCCTTTATCAAATCTTTCTACTCCTGTTAAGATTTTTGCCCATACGCCCGGCAAAATACTTTCAGCAGAGGGGAAGAGCAGCGAGACAGTTTTGGTTACCTTTTCAGAAAAGATGAACAACACAATTGAAAATCTTCAGGCTCTTGAACTGGAAAATATTGGATTCCCAAATTCTATAGCACCCGCTAATCAATATTCATATCTGCTTACATTTAAAGAACCAATTCGCATAGGATTAAATAATTTAATTGTAAAAGATTTAAAAGATCTTTATGGTTCTCCGATTCCACAAGATACAATTCAATTTGAAATGGATTCAACAATCATTAAACGGGAATATTTTATCTCATCATTTAAAATTGAAAATCCATATTTAATACGGGTAACATTTAATCTTGATGTTGATGAAACTTCATCACTTAAGACTGATAATTACTCCTTTGAGCCGGATAATAAAGCAACAAGCATAACAATTGATGAAAATAATAATAAAACAATACTAATAAAATTGAACGGTCAAAAACCGGTTGGCTCGATAGGGAAGGAGTATGTTTTGAGAATTAGGAATGTAAAGTCATCTGCATCATCCGGTAATATCAAGATTAATTCAGGTGCGGGAAGTTATATTGTATTAACAGGTTTCGCAAATGATCTTTCGGATGTTTATGTATATCCTAATCCTGCAGAAATTGGAAGCGGTATAACAAAATTAACTTTTGCAAATCTGCCGCAGCTTGCGCAAATAACCATCTGGACTTTGGACGGAATAAAAGTAGGTGAGATGGAAGAGACAGATGGCAATGGTGGAACTGATTACAATTTAAAGGATTTCGCCGGCAAATTTTTAACATCCGGTATTTATATTTATAGAATTGTAATGCTTGATGAATTCAATAATGAAAATGAAGAGAAGATTGGTAAATTTGCTGTTGTAAGATGATATCAGACCACCGGAATTTAGAGTCTGTCGTACAATCTGAAAATGTCACCCTGAACTTGTTTCAGGGTCTCAAAACTAATTGATTTTAGATGCTGAAATAAACCCGCCTGCCGGTCGGGCAGGTTCAGCATGAAGAACTCAAGCCAAAAATAAAATCTATATGTATTCGCGTAAAGAAATATATACAATATCTAATTTACTGAGTTTTTTACGGCTGTTAATGGCAGTTCCTTTTTGGATACTTATCGGAAACATTAATGAACCCGGTGTACGAAATGTTATAGCTGCTTTAGCACTTATCGGTGCATTAACAGATTGGCTTGACGGCTACGTTGCAAGGAAGCGTAACGAAGTTACGGAGCTTGGAATAATTATAGATCCGCTTGCCGATAAAATTGCAATCGGTGCTATTATTATCAGGTTATACATGGTTGGTGAAATACCCGAATATTATTTTTTTCTAATTATCGGAAGAGACGTGTTAATATTTATCGGCGGTGTTATTGTCTCTAAAATGATCGGCAAAGTTCTTCCATCAAATGTTTTAGGCAAAATAACAGTATCAATGATTGGAGTTGTAATATTATTAATAGTTTTGGAAATGAGCCGTAACTCTTATTTATTCCAATTCTTTTATTACGGAAGTATTGTATTAATAATTGTTTCATTTTTCGCATATGCCTACCGCGCTGTTGAATACATAAAAAAAGAAAATAAATAATGGCTTTATTCGATAACATAAAATTTAATAAACTAAAATCCGGTTTAAGTAAAACAAGAAATAAAATTGTTAACTCAATTAATGAAAAGATTACAGGCAAAGCTGTAATTGATGAAAACATTATTGATGAAATCGAAGAGATACTAATTACATCGGATATTGGTTTTGATACTGCGGAAAAGATAATTGAAAATTTACGTGTTAATTTAAAAAGTGAAAAAGACAGATCGCAGTTTAATATTATTAAAACTATTAAAGATGAATTAGTATCCGTAATAAGCAACGGCAGCACTGATGATAAGAATAAAGAAGATGATATTACAAAAATATTCAAACCATATGTGATTTTAATTGTTGGTGTGAACGGAGTAGGGAAGACAACTACTATTGGAAAATTAGCGTATAATTTTAAATCCGGTAGAACAAAAGTTTTAATAGGGGCTGCCGATACATTTAGAGCTGCTGCGGGTGAACAGCTCGATATTTGGGCTGATCGCGCCGGTGCGGATATTGTACAGAAAGAATCCGGAAGCGATCCTTCCGCAGTTGCTTTTGAGACTGTTGAAAAAGCGGTAAACGAGAATTATGATTTTGTACTAATTGATACAGCCGGCAGATTACATAATAAAGCAAATCTGATGAATGAATTGGGTAAAATTAAAAGAGCAATTAATAAAGTGCTCCCGGGTGCTCCGCACGATACCTTTTTAATACTGGATGCTACTTTCGGTCAAAATGCTTTAATTCAGGCAGATGAGTTTTCAAAAGTGATTGATATATCCGGTTTGATTATAACAAAGTTAGACGGAACTGCTAAAGGCGGAGTTGTATTCCAGATATGTAATAAACAAAGCATTCCAGTTAAATTTATTGGTGTTGGCGAATCAATTGAAGATCTCCAAACATTTGATCCTAGAATATTTGTAGATGCAATTTTTGGAACTGCTTAGGCGAACTGATCATGTTTATGAAAAAACCAAGACACCGCATTTTCGATTATACACCACGACATTACAAACCTGAGGAAGATCGGGCTGCAAGAACGAAAAGACGTTTAGGATTTTCACGAAAAAGAAAATATAAATCCCGCCAAATAAGTCCGGTTATTTTCTTAGTTATTATTCTAATAGTTATTTTTATAATCCTAAAATTATCCGGCACTGTTTGATTCAGAAGTATGGATAAGATTAATTATGCATGCAACCATGCAGTCATCCAATCATCCAATCATCCAATTAACCGTTTAATAACATCTGCCATCTATCCATAAATATAAACAAAGTGTTTAGCTAACTTATTAAAAATGGAGTGTGACAACGGGGAATAATTAAGTTTACATAATATACATTATCGGACAAAGCAAAGAGCGAATAAATCAATTTTTCGAAAGTTTTCTCAAATTTTCAATTTTTTCATCTGCACCGAAAATTACTAAGGTATCTGTTCGCTTTAATTTATATTCAGGATCCGGGGTTATTATTTCGGGTTCGTAATTTACATCAGTTAAAAATTCCTTTGGTCGCTTTATCATTAATACTTCCAACCCAAATTCATTTCTTATTTTCAATTCCACAAGACTCTTACCAATAAACTTTTGAGGTACCACCAATTCGGCAATTGAATATCCTGTAGATACTTTTGCTGTTGTAGTTGTCTTAATTGATTTTAATTCTTTAGAAAGTCCACTGGCAAGGTTTACTTTTAAACTTTCTCTGTTGTAAATTGAAATCACTTCCTGACGTGTAACAGCTCCTAATATCTTATTTGGGTTTTCAGGATCAACAACCGGAAATTGATCTAAATTCCATTTACCGAATAAATTAAGCACATAATCCAGATCATTATCTTTGCTAATTGTTATAACCTGCGGATTTATAATATCACTTGCACAAATAACATCTTTCAAATGTTCATATTCTGTAATTATCGGGCGTAACTCTGTTTCTGTTATCGTCCCGGTCATTATTCCTTTACTATTTACTGTGTAAAATGTGTGATGCGGACTTTCCATCACTTTAGCAATTAATTCAGGTAATGGTGTTTGATCCGGAATAAGTTCAATTTCATTTAATTTAACATCGGAAACATGGATGGATCTTAAAAGATTAGTTTCCCTGCCCTCCTTTATTTTATATCCTTGCTCTTCTAAATGTTTTATATGAACCGAACCTTTCAAGATTATTTGAACCATAGTTGTACTAACGATAACAGCAAGCATTAAGGGAAGTATAAAACTGTATTCTTGTGTAATTTCAAAGATTATCATAATAGCCGAAATAGGAATTGTGTTTATACCGCCAAGCATTGCGCCCATCCCGACTAAAACAAAGGTAGTTGTGTCTAAATCTAATCCCCAAATTGAATTAATTGTAATAGCAAAGAGATAACCGAAGCATGCTCCTAAGAAAAGAGATGGAGCAAAAAGTCCGCCGAATCCTCCCGAATGAATAATTAGTGGAACCAAAACAAATTTCAATAACAATAAAATTAAAATAACTTTCCACGTAATAGAGCCGTCTAAAATTTCATTTATAGCAAAATAACCAACACCAAATATTTCTTTGTAAAAGTAACCTGCTATGCCGACCAATAATCCAACGATAATCATTACAAGCCATTGTGGAATTTTACTGCTAAGAATTTTTGTTCTGAATAAATGTTCAACTATGCTGGAATATTTTATAAACAGGATTGAAATAACTCCAGCAAATAAACCAAGTATCGCATAAAGATATAATAATGAGTAACTGCCAATCTCAGGAATGCTGAATAAAAATATGGATTCATCTCCTAAAAAAATTCTTGAGATAGCACTTGCGGTAACAGAAGCAAGAATTAAAGCTGAAAATGTAGGTGCCTGAAAATCATTTAAAAGAACAATTTCTAATGCAAAAAAAACACCACCTAAAGGAGTATTAAATATAGCAGCAATCGCAGCACCGGCGCCTGCTGCCGTAAAAATGCGTACCCGTGAATCTGAAAGCCCGGCAAGAAATCCTATCTTACTTGCTACTCCCCCGCCTATTTGTGCAGCAGGACCTTCGGGTCCCACTGTATTACCCGAACCAATTGAAATTACAGGTGCAATGAAATGAAATATGGTTGTTTTAAATGGTATGTAACCACCGCGCAAGGCAACCGCTTTAATAACTTCTGAAACACCTTTTTTCTCCGCAGTTTTAGGTGATATGATTATCATTATTGCCTGTATAAGCATTCCGATAGCAGGCAGTAAAATTACAGCAGCTGTGCCAAGGAAAAATAACCCTTCGGTAGTTTGCTTGAAGAAAAGCTTATTAAAGAATACAATAGATTCGTGAAAAAATACGGCAGCAAGTCCGGCAGCTATTCCGGTAATAATAGCAAAAACTGTAAATGTTGTATAATCGGGTATAGATAAATTGGCTACCTTTTCTTTAAGGTAGCCGCGGAATTTTTTAAATTTTAGATAGGTCCTTTTTAATGATCTATCGATATCTAATTTCAATTTTTCTCTCTAATCGTTTTTGTTAGGCTGCTTCATTTATAGCAAATTATCATTCTTTATAAGAGCCACGTTACATATTCTTTTTTATTTATGATTTGGCAGATGGATTCTGCCGAATTTGTTTCTATTTTTAATTATTAACAGTTATACGTATTATGTTCATCAATCAAATCTAAAATCTCCTGCAGCTATTCCGGTAATAACAGCAAAAACCGTAAACGTTATATAATCAGGTATAGATAAATTGGTAACTTTTTCTTTAATGTAGCCGCGAAATCTTTTAAATTTTAGATAGGTCCTTTTTAATGGTCTATCGATATCTAATTTCAATTTTTCTCTCTAACGATGTTGCAAATAACCGGCGCCCTGGAATTGTGATGCAGAATAATTGCACAATGGTGGTGATGTAAGCATCAAGTGAATACCATTATAGGGGAGTTTATTTATTTTCTCAGATTTCATAAATAAACTGTTTTTATGAATTCATCTTTTGCAAGTTTCGTAATTGCTTGATTGATATGATACTCGGTTTCATTGAAATTAACTTTCATTAACCAGCCATCAATATTGAAAGAAGTTTGGACGTAGGCATATTCAAATTTTCTATGGCAGTTAGAACATACAA
>JADFPP010000065.1 GCA_022562275.1 Bacteroidota bacterium | reverse complement strand
CTTTACATCATCAGGTGTATCACCCAGGCCAGTTATTGGCAGTGAAGGGATGGTTTACGTGGCAGCCACCGGATCATGATGAAGACGGTGTTCTCATAAGCGACGTTTTCACGAACACTGCCGTTCGGCGAAAGATAAACGAAAAAAGAATGCTCAAAATGGATAGCGTACTCATAGAGTTAGAACCGCCTGCCTTAGAGGGTCCGGCAAATGCTGAAGTTACTTTGATTGGCTGGGGTTCAACCTGGGGGGTCATTCGTGAAGCGGTGGAGCAGTTACAAGAAGAAGGTATTGCTGTAAATCAATTGCACTTCAAATATCTATTGCCTTTCCACACAAAGGAAGCGCTTGAGATTCTAAATAAATGCAAAACCACGATCGTTGTTGAACTTAACTCTACCGGACAGTTTGCCAGACATCTCCGAGCCGAGACAGGTTTTTCCTGCACCGATACTATTTTAAAGTATGACGGTGAGCCATTCGAGCCAAGGATGATCACAAATCGAACAAAAAGTATTCTCAATCAAGAACCTCTAGATCTAAGGGTAACCGAAAAAGAAGCTCGTGAGATTGCTTACCATTATATTCGCGTTCATCTAAAGGATAAGCTTCGTCCAATGCAAATCTTGCAGAATTCTAATAATGGTTACAATGAGCCGGTGTGGGTATTGGACCTGGTTGATCGAACCAATGGTGAATTAAAAGGTCAACTTACAGTTGGAGTGGAAACAGGTTCAACACACAAATGGGATAAATTTAGTTAACCAATGAATTGAACTTTAATCTATTTTATATTGAAGGATTTTAATTATGAGTACTATGGATTCAACTTTAGAAAAAGAAAGCAAAACCCGTGAAGTAGTTGTAGACCCTGACTGGTGTGCAGGTTGCGGAGACTTCGGTGTATTACGGTCACTAAAGAAAGCAACTACTGATAAGGAATTGAAACCTCATCAGATGCTGCTTATATCCGGGATTGGTTGTTCCTCAAACCTTGTGGGATTCGTTTATGCTTACGGTGTTCATAGCTTGCATGGCAGGGCGTTGCCTGTTGCTACCGGCGCCAAATTGGCTAACCATAATTTGAAGGTTGTGATTACCGGGGGTGATGGCGATGGATATGGTATTGGAATAGGGCATTTCATCCACGCAATGCGTCGGAATTTGGACTTAACTTATATTGTAATGGATAACGAAATTTATGGACTAACAACCGGACAAGCTTCGCCGACTACAGCTGAAGGACACAAAACAAAAACAACTCCCAGGGGTAACGTTGAAATGCCGATTAATCCGCTTGCTTTGGCAATCAGTACAGGAGCTACATTTGTTGCCCGGGGTTTTTCGGGTCAACCAGCGCAGTTATCTTCATTGATTGAGCAGGGTATTGCGCACAAGGGTTTTGCGTTAATAGATGTATTCAGTCCATGTGTTACATACAATAAAGTTAACACCTACTCCTGGTTTAAGGAGCGAGTGTACAAACTTGAAGACGAAGAACCGGACGCTGATATCACCGATTTTTCCTATGCTATGACCAAAGCTATGGAATTTGGATCCCGGATTCCTATTGGATTAATGTATAAAATAGAAAAACCAACTTACGAAGATACTGAACCGGTTCTGCTTAATGGTCCCCTGGTTGATCAACCTCTTGGAATAAAAAAAGAACTATTTGATGAATTACTCACAGCAACGACATGATTGGGTAAACAAGAATATATTTTCAGCATGCCTTTTTAGATAAATAACATCAGGCATAACTAACAACTCATTCTTTATCTTCGCATTACTATGATCGCCAAATAACTTTCAACACCATTGGTAATAACAGCTTGATAATAAAAACCCCTCTCAACCTCATTAAGCATTGTTAGGGAAATAGCAAATGTATGGCTGTTTTTATAAAGTGGTAATTTTACATAGCAAATAGATTTAATCACTTTCCCACAGATGTG
The DNA here is from genome assembly GCA_022562275.1 of Bacteroidota bacterium. Taxonomy (GTDB): domain Bacteria; phylum Bacteroidota; class Ignavibacteria; order Ignavibacteriales; family Ignavibacteriaceae; genus BMS3ABIN03. The sequence continues at coordinate 17,994 of JADFPP010000065.1, read as the reverse complement.
AATATTTATGACCACTTCCTGTATTAAACAGCACAACATTATTCTCATTATTAATCCAGTGCTGCTCTTTTAATTTATTAAATGCTGCTAGAGTGGCGCCAGTTTCAGGCGACGTAAATAAGCCCTGGGTTTTGCCTATCATATTTGATCCATTCAACATCTCATCATCACTAACTGCTATAGCGGTTCCATTGCTTTCTCGAAGTACGCGCAGAATTAAAAAATCACCCACTGCAGATGGAACCCGAAGTCCGTCAGCAATAGTTTCAGCATCCAGCCAGGGTTCTGCGAATTCATTTTCCTCTTCAAATGCTTTAACAATTGGTGCACAACCAGCTGCTTGCACCGTAACCATTCGTGGTCTTTTTGAATCGATCCAACCAAGTTGTTCCATTTCATCAAACGCTTTCCACATTCCAATTAAACCTGTACCGCCGCCGGTTGGATAAATAATTACATCAGGCAGATTCCAATTCATCTGTTCGGCAATTTCATATCCCATTGTTTTCTTACCTTCAATTCTATATGGCTCTTTTAATGTTGAGAGATCGAATCTTCCATATTTCTTAACACCCGCGGCGGCGGCTTTTCCGCAATCGGTAATCAACCCATCTATTAAAGTAACTTCGGCACCAAGCGCTTTACATTCAGAGATGAAGGGATACGGAACATCCTTCGGCATAAACACGTAGGATTTCAATCCGGCTAACGCTGCGTAAGCGCTCATAGCACCTGCTGCATTTCCTGCAGAGGGAATTGAAACTTCTTTTACACCTAACTCATAAGCGCGGGAAACTGCAACAGATAAACCTCTTGCTTTAAATGATGTTGTAGGATTCAGGCTTTCATCTTTAATAAATATGTTTGCAAATTCTATTTCGTCGCCCAGTCTTTTGGCTTTTATTAGCGGTGTAAATCCTTCACCCAAAGAAAGCCTGTATTTTTCGTTTTGTACAGGAAGCAATTCATGATACCTCCACAAAGTTGTTTCCCGGTTTTTAAGATCTTCTTTATTAAACTTATTCTTGGCGGATTCTAAATCATAACGAGCAAGAAGAGGTTTGCTGCATTCGGGACATAAATTTATAAGTTTGTCTGCCGGATATTCTTTCCTACAGTAGCCGCATTCGAGGTGAGAAAAGAAATTCATATTGTTTTTTCATTTTTAATAAGTTTGTATTTTTTATAGTCTAATTTCCCTGTAAAAACAAGAATTCCATCCTTATCAACAAGCGGCTCTTTCTCTTGAACAAGTTCAATTACAATTCGTTTTCCGTCCTCAGAAATATTCAATGATGTAATAGAACCAATACCAAGATGCTCTCTAAATTTTTTAGGAATTAGTACCCGACCAAATTTATCTAAGGTAGTTACCAAAATTTAACTTTTTCTTTTTTTTGTAATTCAATAATGCTATTTACAAATATCCTGTTGTTTTAATAATCTCAATAGTTTTTAACATCGTTGCTTTTCACCCGCCTGCCTGCCGAAGCGTAGCGAAGGAGGGTCCGTCCCAAACAGCGATATTGGATGAAAAACAAACACCAAAAATTATAAAATTATTTAGTAATATCTGCTGAAATCAGTTCCCACTTTTCAAATAAAAATGGTTCTGTTAAACGTGGATAAGGTGCATACCATCGTGCTGCACTTTCCATATAAACAAAACCAAAACCGGGTGATAAAAAATTATTTGTTTTAAATCCATAGAAATCAAGTTGATACTGATAACAATGTAAACTTCCAAGTGGAGTATTAATTAAAGTATCAGTTGATATGACTGTAACTTCCCAACCGAAATTATTATAGAATTTAGAACCTTCTTGAGCAGGATATTTATATGCTAGTTTTGGTTCACTATAAAATTCCCAAAATCCTTCTTCATCGTTTCTATAGAATACTTGCCAATAAGATTGTTTAAACCACTTTTGATTGTTAATCAATGTATCTTCTGTAATTTTGTATTGAATTGTATCCATTTTTGTAATTAAGCCAAGAGTATCGAATTCAGTTCTAATAAAAGTCCACTGGTTTCCAATTTGAAGAGGAATCAACTCTGAAGGCTTCTCAGGTGGAGTAATAATCGAATCTTCTTTCTCACAACCTACGATTATTAACGAAGTATAGGTTAATATTCTTAAAAAATGCAATTTTGTATTTTTCATTTTTTAACCTTTTTATTAAGTGCCTAATGGCGAGGCAAATAACCGGCAACCAAGAACATGAATGCCGAATAATTGCAACAACTATTTATTCATAAAATTGTTTCTTAGAACAAACTACCTTAAAGAGCAATTTAGTTTTGCAAACACAACTTTATAGCAATTAAAATGCCGCACGGACAGCTGTCCGGGTTGAGCGGCGGGTTATGCCACTTTATTGTGAATATTTAAATTCTGGATACAAATATCTCATATATGTTAAAAAATTCATTATCCTATTTTTAAAAGGATAATTTCTACTAAAATATATCGTTACTATTTCACGATTTATATTCCATTGTAAAATCATCATGTTACTATGTGCTTTTTCTTTATCAGCATTAGGTGAAAGATTAAACCCCAATATATAACAAGTGCTATCTGATGTCCAAACATTCTCATCAAAAAACACTTGTGGACCTAATGTAAAATAATATTGTAATGAATCTTCTCTATCTAATATTTCGAAATATGGATCTATATCACCACCATCAACATAAATAGTATCATTATTGCTTTTAAAATCTACATGTGCATATAAATCAATTATAAAATTCTTTCGAGGTGAAAAATTTAATGTTATATTCCTAAAACTTCTTGCTTGAAGCCAATAATTTACATTAGCTTTAGTTGGATTCGATTTTTTACATATACTACCTTTTCTATATGGAAATTTGATATTTCCGGAATTTCTGATTTCCAATAATTGATCCATTTTTCAAATTTCAGATTATCATATAAATTTTGAAGAACGATTTCATTTGTGTAAGATTTAGACGAATCATTCTTTTGCTTCCATTCATTTGCAAAGACGAAATTGCAAAATAATAAAAAAGAAATTATAACTAAGGAGATATATTCTCTCATTTCTTCTCCCTTTTAGTGGCATAACTACTATTTAACCCGACGAAAACCTAATGATTTTGGATTGTTAGAAGGAAAGCTATGTCTTTCTAACAGTCTTTTTATTTATAACGTTTTCGCCATAAGTTACTTTATTTATTTAGATTATTCAAAAATATTATTACTTGGGTTTGAAAAGTTTATTCTTTCTTATTTCTTATATCGGCAAAATATGCAAATTAAATAACCTTAAACCTAACCTGAACCTACCATCCCGATTTTTTCGGGACAATAAACAAGTATCAATATTCTCCGAAGGAGTTCTTCGAACATATAAAATTCAAATCTCAATTAACAAAATTCTAAACTATTTTCGAGCATTGGTATTTTGAATTTAGATATTATTTGAATTTTGGGATTTGTCATTTGTTATTTTATGCCAAATTACGACAGCATACTAATTATAAGGTATTAACTAACTCCACATTTTTTAGTAAATCTCTTTTGGCATTCTGTTTCTATCAATCCAATAAGCCCAGCCAATTAACAACCATTGAGACAGACTAACATATTTACTGATTCCCAAAATTATTTTAAAGGTTAGTAACACACATTACGCAGCTGTCATTCTGCAGGAATCTTTTTATATAAACAGGATAAACAAAAATTCTGATTAACAGATCATTTAACAAGATTCTTTGTGAATGACAGCTAAGTGTTTGTTAAATAAAAAATGAAAAAATTATTATAAAACATCATTTTGCGTAAACTGAGTTAGTAATTGTACCGTAGTAACTATTCTAAAGCGCCATGTTTTTTAAGCAGTTTTACCAGTGAAGTAAATTTTTCCTGCTTTGCCAATGAAAGTGCCGTTACTCCGTCATCCGATGTATGATTAACATTGGCACCGTGTAAAATAAGATATTTTACCAGGTCTTTATCTCCGTTAATTGTAGCGAACAATAATGCTGTCCAGCCGGCAGCATCTTTTCCTGTTAACGAATGATTAATGTCAATTTCGTATTCTAAAAGAAGATCCATTACATCGGTTGTAACTTTTTTTGATAAAATGCCAAACGTCGCGTGAAAAAATGCAGTCATGCCATCTTCAGCTTTTACATTTACATCAGCACCATTTTCAATCAGTATTTTTGTAGTTTCAAATGAAATTCCTGCTGCCAGCATAAGCGGTGTTTTACCATCTTTGGATTTATAGTTAACATCAGCTTCATTTGAAATAAGGAACTGTACTATTTCTTCATATCCTTTAAAGCTGCATGCAATCAGGAGAACAGTGGCACCTTTATTTTCATCAACAATATTAACATCTATTCCGCTTATAATAAGACTATCAACTTTAACTAAGTCTTTGTCAACCACTGCATCTGCGAGTTTATCAAAATCTTGTGAATAACTGATGCTGCTAAAAATAAGTAAGAAAAATATTATTAGTTTTTGCATAATTGATTTATTCTTTTTTTAGAGAAATGATTTTTGAGTCCATTAAAAAACTAATGAAAACCGTTAAAACGGTTCAAGTTTTAATTTTGGTCTCATTAGCCCAAGACTTAAGAGACTGTGTGAATATTGTAAAAACCGTTGAAACGGTTAGTAACATAGTTTGTTTTTTTTTCTGAATTCCCACGATTGAAATCGTGGGTTAATGCAATTTCTTTATTTTCACACAAGCTCTTAAGTCGTGGGTTAATAACAACTTAACTTTTTTCTAACCGTTTTTCCCGAAGGGATACCTTCGGCAGACGTTTATAATTATGTTACTTACTTATAAATTTACCTTTTTTAAGTGGACTCATTATTCAAATACTTTTTCTAATTAAGATAAATAAATTGGAATTAAAAAGAAGCACTGATAGTGTGATAACTCTTCTCTTTATATTAACTATTCATTAAAAATGACGCTGAGAAATTTGTATATCGCAAGGAATCGTTCCTAATTAAATTCTAATCCGCTAATAAATAACGCAATACCATCCATTTCTGTATCGAGTTTATTTGGTGAATAAGTTGTACGATAATATCGCAAATCGAAATGATTGGCTATGAATTCAAACACTTTGCTTGATGAATATTGACCTAACATTTTTAACAAACCTGTAGCGCGAATTTCAATTCCATTTGTGGTGGATAAATTAAATCCTCTTCCTGAGAATTTACCGTTAGTTATAGCTAATGTCTCCATCAAATAAATACGATAACCGCTATGTGTTACCACTTTATCGTCTCCTTTTATTTGGAGAATATTCCTGCTTATATCTATATCTCCGATTCCTTTTTGATATTCGAAGCCAAACATATCTCTTTCAATTAAAATATCTTCAGCATCAACCGAAAAATCGAATTTAATAACACTAATAGATGATTCATCAATTAAGAAATCCAGCCCTAAAGAAATTCCATATCCCAGCCTGGCAGTTCTTGGAAGTGGATCAGATTGTGCTGGATCGACATAATAAACTTCATCACCAATGTTTGATTGTGAGTAACCGGTTGAAAAATTGAAGTATGGCTTAATAGGAATGTCATCGATTATGTTAATGGATAGTTTATCATCAATTAATTTAATAACAGGGATATTGAGTAAAAAACCATAGTCAATTGTACTTACTTCTGCTTTTAAAATACTATTTGTAATTCCAATGAGCTGATCTCCTAATATTGATGTTATATCTTTATATGTTACACCAGCATTGAGTTGTACAAAATAATCAATTCCGATCCCAAAAGAATAAGCATTATAATAATCCTTAGCACCGCTTCTAAATTCCTCAAAATTTAATTCGGGATTAGAGAATCCAAAGCCAATGCTTAGAGGAATTCCCACCAAATTATTAAAGTTGTAACCCAAATTAAGAGCGATACCAGTAAGTTTAAACTGATCGAAACCCAGCAAATTCACTTTGGAAGGGTAGAAGATAAAAGAAAGATTTGTTGTCTGGCTAGTATATCCCAATTGAGCCGGATTGAAGAGAAACCCATATGGATCATCAGTGGGAATTGAGGTGCCTGTGGCACCCATAGCATTTAAAGAAGGAGAGAGTGGCAGTAACAGAAAAGGAATTGCTTGTGCTAATGTTACAGAGCTTAATAAAGTACTTAAAACAATTAAGGATACTATTCTTTTGTAACTCATTACGTTGCCCCTTGTATAATTTAATGGTAATAATTTAGAACGAAATAAAACTAAACCATTCTCTGAATATAATCAACAGAATAAAAAAGAGTTACCACGAGAGTGATAACTCTTTATAAACAGGGAGCGGAAAAGAATTATTTAATGATTTTCTTTTCTCTCAAAACTGTTTCAACAGTAACAGCACCAATTTCCTGAAGTTCATACTTAACCCTTGTATAAGGCTTGTTTATTTTGATATATCTTCCAAGATCAATCGGAGTACCAATAACAACTGTATCGCATTTGGTTCTGTTTATGGTTGTTTCAAGATCTTTCATCTGTGCTTTTCCGTAACCCATTGCAGGAAGCAACACACCAATGTTCGGATATTTTTTATATACAGCTGCAATAGATTTAACGGTATAAGGACGAGGATCAACTATTTTTTTTGCGCCAAGTTTTTTTGCTGCAACTGTACCGGCACCATATTGCATTTCACCGTGAGTAAGAGTCGGGCCATCTTCAATAACAAGCACTTTCTTGCCTCTAATCAAATTTGGTTTTTCAACAGTAACCGGCGAAGCCCCTTCAATAATAATTGCTTTCGGATTAACCTTACGGATGTTATCTATTACTTCTAAAACATTTTCTGCATCCGCAGAATCAATTTTATTTATAATTACAGCGTCTGCCATTCTAAGCGAAGTGTTACCGGGATAGTAATACATTTCATGTCCTGGTCTGTGCGGATCAACAACAGTGAATGTAACGTCGGATTTATAGAATGAAAAGTCGTTATTTCCTCCATCCCAAAGAATAACATCCGCTTCTTTTTCAGCTTCTCTTAAAATTGCTTCATAATCAACCCCGGAATAAATAACTCCACCGCGTGCAATATGCGGCTCATACTCTTCAATCTCCTCGATTGTACATTTGTGTTTTTTAAGATCGGAATATTTTGCAAACCTCTGAACTCTTTGTTTAACAAGGTTTCCGTATGCCATTGGATGGCGGATTGCAACAACTTTCTTTCCGACGTCGGTTAACACTTCAACAATTTTTCGGGAGGTTTGGGATTTACCGCAGCCGGTTCTTACTGCTAGTACCGAAATCACAGGCTTTGTACTTTTTACCTGTGTCTCATCTGCGCCAAGCAATCTGAAAGAAACACCCAATGCATTTACGATAGAAGCTTTAGTCATTACATATTCAAACTGAACATCGGAATACGAGAAAACAACTTCATCAACTTTTAATTTTCTAATTAATTTTTCAAGTTCTTTTTCTTCATATATCTTTATGCCGTTCGGATAACGTTTGCCCGTTAACTGTTTCGGATAGACTCTTCCATCGATATCCGGTATCTGCGTTGCAGTGAATGCAACCACATTGTAATCTTTATTATCTCTGTAAAACACATTAAAATTGTGAAAATCGCGACCGGCAGCTCCCATTATTAAAACATTCTTTCGAGTCATAAAAAGATCTCCTTTGTTTCAGTTAATTCAATAATATTCATGTTTGATAAAAAATAAGTTACCAAACTTATGCGTTTTTAACGAGAAATACTCTCTGCATAATTAATTTTAATCTGCTATAGCGGAAAAGAATAGCAGCCAGAAGAGATAATTGACGAAGGTGGATTTATATTAAAAAAATATTTTCATTACACTAAATTCTGTGAAATTATTTTTACAAATGATTTTAAGACTTGAGATTATATAAAGATTGTTTGAAAATGTATTATTAGCTTGCCTAATGATTATTATAATTTTGTTAAATGTTAATCCATCATGGAAATTTTAATATTTCCATTTATCAAATTAATTTTGAAATCTTATTAACAATTTAAAGGAAATACAAAAATGAAAAAAATTATTTTACTATTGATTGCTGTGATGAGTTTCAACCTGAACATAATTGCACAGAACTTTGAAACTTTTAATAAATACTTCATAGATAAAACTATGAGAATTGATTACTACCATATTGGAGATGCGGATACTGAATTAATAACTGTAGATCAGGTTTATCAGTACGGGATATGGGCTGGCAGCCGGGTTCGTTTAATTGATAATTTTAATAACGGCAGATATTATATTAAAATATATGATGCTGTGTCGGGTGAATTAATTTTTTCAAAAGGTTTTGATAGTTACTTCGGAGAATACAAAACAAGCACTGCAGCATTAGAGGGTATTAAAAAAACATTTCACGAATCTGCTTTAATTCCGTATCCAAAGTCCAAAATAATATTTACGTTAGAAAGAAGAGATGATAAAAATTCATTGAATGAGTTCTTTCGTCGGGAAATCAATCCGGATGATGTTGATATCAAAAGAGATGACCTTGGTGATCTATCGGTTATGGTTTTTGAAACAGATGAGAATGGTGACCCGCATAACAGAGTTGATGTTGTTATTCTGGGCGAAGGATATACAAGACTTGATAAAGATAATTTTTTAGCTGATCTGGCATATTTTAAGAAAGTTTTTTTAAGCAAGGAACCTTTTCGGTCTAACAAAAATAATTTTAATTTCTACGGAGTTCTTAAAGTATCTGCTGAGAGCGGAACGGATGAGCCGCGGGCAGGAATATTTAAAAACACTGTTCTCAATAGTACATTTAATTCCATGGGTATCGAAAGATATTTGTTGACCGAAGATAATAAAAAAATGAGAGATCTTGCTGCAAATGTTCCCTATGATGTCATATATATTATGGTGAACAGCAGCAGATACGGTGGTGGAGGAATATATAATTCTTTTTGTACTTTTACTTCTGATAACCAATGGAAAGATTATGTTTTTCTTCATGAGTTTGGTCATTCATTCGGAGGTCTTGCAGATGAATATTACACTTCAAGTACAGCATATAATGATTTTTACAAAAGAGGTGTAGAACCGGTTGAAGCAAATATCACAGCACTGCTTGATCAGCAAAACCTCAAATGGAAAGAATTTGTAAGTAGTCTAACTGCTGTACCAACTCCCTGGGAAAAGGCAGGTTATGATTCTATGGATAATAAATGGCAGAACGAAAGAAGCGAATTAAACAAGAAAATTACAGAGCTTAAAAAAAGTCATGCACCTTCCGATGAAATTTTAAGAGCTCAGCAAGAATATGATTTAAAAGATAAAATCCATGCAAATAAAGTTGATGAGTACTTGCAAAAAAGTAAATTTAAAGGAATAGTAGGGGCATTTGAAGGAGCGGGTTATTCTTCACTGGGGCTTTACAGACCCATGCTTGATTGTATTATGTTTTCAAAAGGTGATAAACCTTTTTGCAAAGTTTGTGAACTTGCAATAAGAAATGTAATTGACTTTTATAGTGAGTAATCTAAACGACAATAAAAGTAATATTAACCCGGCAGTAAATTAAAAAGATACTTAAACGTGGAAGGACGAACAATACAAAAAGCTTTTAATACTGTATTATTAAAAACTCTGGCACTTTTTAAACGTTTTCAGCTTACCGAACATACGTTCATGATAATTATTGCCATAGTTATTGGGGTACTTACCGGTTTTGCTGCAATTGCCATTCGTGCTCTCATTTTATGGGTTTCGGAGATATCTTTTACAGGAACGGGCTCATATTTAGAAAACATATTAAACACTTCCTGGTACTGGATTCTCATTGTTCCCATCGTAGGCGGATTGATTGTTGGACCCATCATTTATTTTTTTGCCCCCGAGGCAAAGGGTCATGGTGTACCCGAGGTAATGCAGGCAATATTGCTTAAAGGCGGAGCCATTCGTCCCAGGGTGGCATTTGTAAAAACAATAACATCTGCAATTACTATTGGAACAGGCGGCTCGGTTGGCAGGGAAGGACCTATTATCCAAATCGGTTCAAGCCTTGGTTCAATGGTCGGACAATTTTTCAGAGTACCAAGCAGGAGACTTAAAACTCTTGTTGGATGCGGTGCGGCTGCAGGTATTGCCGCTGCATTTAATGCTCCGATTGCAGGAGCACTGTTTGCCGTAGAAATTATCTTAATGGATTTTGCTGTTGCCCAATTCTCACCGATAGTAATTTCATCGGTTATGGCTACTGTAATTTCAAGAAGCTTTGAAGGTGACTTCGCTGCTTTTATTGTTCCAAAATATGAATTAATTTCACCGTATGAAATCGGGTTCTACTTTATACTCGGTGCATTAAGTGGTGTGGTGTCTTATCTATTTATAAAAGCATTGTATTCATCCGAAGAATATTTTGATGATAAATTAAAAATACCGGAATATCTTAAACCTGCACTTGGAGGATTAGGTGTGGGGATTATTGCTCTTGCATTTCCGCAGGTAATGGGTGTCGGTTACGATTCTATTAATAATGCTCTATATGGTAATATGATTTGGTACATTGCTCTTGCATTAGTTTTTGCGAAAATACTGGCAACTGCAGTTACTTTAGGCTCAGGTGGATCTGGTGGTATTTTTGCACCTTCATTATTTATGGGTGCTATGCTCGGATACTTTTTTGGTTCTTTTGTTCATCAATACTTTCCGGATATTACCGCCACACCCGGAGCTTATGCCCTTGTTGCAATGGGCGGATTGGTTGCAGGTACTACCCGTGCACCTATAACTGCAATAATCATTGTCTTCGAATTAACAAATGATTATCATATCATCTTACCTCTTATGATAACATGCATTATCAGTACAATTCTTTCAGCAAGATTTTCACGCGAATCAATTTACACATTAAAACTTGTTCTTAGAAATATTGGTTTGAAAGAAGGTATAGAAACTAATGTTATGGAATCTATTCTTGTAGAAGATGTTTATTCCAAAGAATTTGAGACTATAAATGCGACTGATAATTTCAGCCAGGTTGTTAATAAAGTTATACAAGGTAAAGAATTTGATTATCCGGTAATAACCGGTGATGGAAAAATATTGGGGATAATCTCATTAGGCGATATAAAAGATTATTTGTTCGAGAAAGATTCGCTGCAAAACCTTTTAATCGCAGGCGATATTGCGAATACAACATTTGATACTATTACTCCCAGTGATAACTGCGGAATTGTGCTGGAAAAATTACGTTACTCCAGGTATGAAGGACTGCCTGTAATTGAGGACAAAGATTCTAATAAAATTATTGGTTTTATCCGCCGTAAGGAAATACTGGATGCATATCATAAAGCAATTGAAAGAAAAGAAATAACTTCGAGTCTTGCCAGTAGTATTTCTATGAAAGATGAAGAACCGCAGGTACATTTTATGGAGGGTTATTCAATAAATGAAATTGCACCCCCAAAATCATTTATCGGAAAATCTATTAGAGAGTTAAATATCAGAGCCAGGTATGGTGTTGATGTTCTTTCAATTAAAACAAAAGAAAAAAGAGGAGAGAAGATTAAAGCAATTCCGAGCCCTGACTACATAATTAAAGAAAATGACACTTTAGTAATTGCAGGTGAGATAAAACATATTAATGTTTTAAGGCAATTGGATTAGAGAAGATGTGATCGGATTAATTCTTAAATGAAGTTAAACTTTTTACAATAGTTTATCATATATTAAAATTATGAAAACAAAATTAGAAATAGCAAAAAACTGGCTGCCCCGTTATACAGGAACTCAGATTAACGATTTTGGTGATTATATGCTTCTCACAAATTTTCACCATTATGTGAACGAGTTTAGCAGAAAGTTTGATTGCGAAATAAAAGGAAAAGGCTGCCCGATGCAAACTGCGACGAACGCTGACGGGTTGTCAATTATTAATTACGGTATGGGTTCGGCAAATGCGGCTACTATTATGGATTTGTTAGCGGCGAGAAAACCTAAAGGCGTTCTATTCTTAGGTAAGTGCGGGGGACTTAAAAAATCAGCTGAAATTGGGCATTTTATACTTCCTACTGCCGCGATCAGAGGCGAAGGTACCAGTAACGATTACAAACCACCCGAAGTTCCGGCATTACCCTCGTTCAAACTTCATAAATTTGTTTCTGAAAAGATAATTGAATGTAACATGGATTACCGGACGGGAGTTGTCTACACAACGAACAGAAGAGTTTGGGAGTGGGATGAAAAATTTAAAAATTATTTAAAAACACTGTCAACCATTGCTATAGATATGGAGACTGCAACTCTGTTTATAGTGGGTCTTGTCAATGAGATTCCGCGTGGAGCTCTATTGCTTGTTTCAGATGTTCCTATGATTCCTGAAGGTGTTAAAACAGAAAAATCCGATAAAACCGTAACAAAAAAATTTACAAATCTTCATCTTGATATTGGTATTGCAGCTATGACCGATATAGGAGAAAAAGGAGAACAGATAAAACACTATAAGTATTAATTTATTTACTGCAGGATACTATGCTGAATAATTTATACCAAATTACATTTAAATAATAATACTACCAGGATATGTGTTATTAAAACTGATGTGATAGTTTCTTGCCCAGATATCTTTCTGTAAACCAGCATAAGCAAAGCCATACAATTCCGGCGGACCATCCAGCCAATACTTCTGTTACAGAATGAGAAGCACCAAGTACTCGACTTAATCCAATTATAAAGATCAACACCGAAGCACTAATTAAAGTATAAATTCTCAAATTAATTTTCCTTTGTTTCCTCGAAACTAAAACGGCAAGGGTTAAGTAAAAAATAATTGATATCATTGCATGCCCGCTTGGGAAATTAGCTATACTGCTTATTAAGAGATCGCTCGGGTCATAAGGTGTTTCTTCAGCAAACATAAGTTTTATGATTAGCATTAAAATCCCGCCGCCAATTACTACTATTAAAAATTTCCAGAGTCGCTTATGTTTATTTTTTAACTTATAGTAACCTGCAACAAAAGCAGTAGCAATAAGGAGTACAACTTTGCCACCGAAAGCAGATATATCATCCAATATATGTACTAACCACATGGGTCCATATCTCCCGCTCCATTTATTTGTGTAGCCAAGCTTGGCTAATAGAAAATCTTGTGTCCAGGCAGATATACTATCTGTAGCGCCGATAAGAGTAAGAAAAAAAATAAACAAACCACTTATTAATAAAAAATAAGCAGCTGTTCTTTTTTTCCTTTCATTCTCATACGAATAAACTGTTCTGCGGTGTTGCTTTCTATGATTGTCAGGTTCAAGCATTATATTTTTGATAAATATTAATATTGAATCAGAATTATTTGATTTCAAAGATAGATAAAATTTTGGAAAGTACATTGAAATGATTTGTTAGCAACACATAAAAAAACGCCCCCGGTATTGAGGACGCTATCTTGGTGGAAGTATAAATTGTTATTCAGATTTTTATTTAGTCTCTTCTATTTCAATTATTATTTTTTTAACCTTTTTATGATTTCCATCCTCATCAATCTCAATTAGCATTTCATGTCCATGCTCCGATTTCATTTTCTCTAAAAACTCGTCGGCTTCATCGCCCTCATAAACTTCTGTTTTTTCTTCACCGTTTTCTGTTGTTGTAACAGTAACCTTCTTTTTGCCATCTTCAATTTTCACTTTTATATTCTTTTCTAAACTTTCTAAGTCATCTTCTTCACTAAACCAAACGGCATGTCCGCCTTCATCTGTAGTGAATTCGAAAACATCCTCATCGCAGCCACCTGATTTAATAATTATCTTCTGCGTCCCTCCTCCTTCTTCCCCATCCGATTTAACTACAAAGGTATTTATATTTTTAGAGCCTGTACTGTGGAAATTGTTAATATCCACGGTACAGGCTTTAAGCTGCTTGTTCATTAAATAATCCACCTATCATAAATATGATGATTATTAATTTTTCTATCATTATTATTTAGCGTTATTTTTTACAATTTGAGTAAAGGTTTAAAATGAGATTATTCCTTCAGTATGCTGTTACCGGTTTTTTTGCTGTTGTTCTTTCTATATCATGTTCTGAAGAAAAGAATTTTGATGGCAGCTTTTATTATTCACCTGAACATATTAAGCCCGGCAGTGTTATTACAATAAAGTATAATGCTGATAGCAGCAACCTTGCCGGTAAAGAAGATATTCAACTAATAGCATATCTATATAGTAACAAACTTAACAATACCTTGGATGTTCCTTTAACCCGCAGCGGCAGTGTTTATAGTGGTAAAATTATTACCACAGATAATACATTAGGGGTCCTTTTAAAATTCATTTCCCGCGATGAAATAGATAATAATGATAAGAAAGGATATGTAATTTTTCTTTCAGGTGATAACGATGAGAAAATTGCAGGAAGTCGTGCAGGGTATGGTGAAGCTTTAAGTCGGTGGGGTGCATATTATAGTGATTTGGATTTGGATAGGGAAAAAGCCTATATATTGATCACAGAAGATTTTAATGAAAATCCGGATATCAAAACGCAATTTCTCGATTCTTTTCTTAAAGTTGTATTTACTGTCAAACCTGAGACGAAAAATGATGTAATTAAAAAGGAGTTAGATAGACTTGCTAAGTTAAATCCATCTGATAAAGAAAAACTTTCAGTTTTAGCCGATTGGTATGATCGAATTGGTGAGGAAGATAAAGCGGATGAATATAAAAACATTATACTGAAAAAATTTCCGAATAGTGATTTTGCCCAGAACGTTAAAATAAGTGAATTTAAAGGAGAGGAAAATTTAATCAGAAAAATTGAAATGGCAGAAGAATTTGAAAAGCAATTCTCTAAAAGTGAAAATTCTGAGTACTTATACGATCTGATTGCAAATATATATCGGAATAACAAAGAATATGATAAGGCTCTAAAATTTTTAAAGGATAATATCAACAAACCAAGCAGTTATCGATTTTATTCTGTTGTGAAAAGGATGCTTGATGAAAAAGCAGATATGAATATAGCACTGCAAATCTCCATTCTTGGTGTTGAAAGATCAAAAAAAGAATTAAGTAATTCATCAATTCAAAAGCCAGAGTACTTATCTAAAATAGAATGGTTGAAAGAAAGAGAATATTATCTGGGGCTTAATTTGTTTGGAAAGGGAAGAGTACTTTACAATTTAGATAGAAGAGAGGAAGCTCTTACTGTTCTGCAGGAAGCCGTTCAATTAACAAAAGAAAAAGATGAAAATATTAATGAACTTTATGCGAAATCGTTAATTGAAAATGGTAAATATGATGTTGCAATGTCTGAGATTTCGAAATTTATAAAATCGGGTCATGGCACTGTTCAGATGAAACCATTTTTAAAAGAAGCATACTTAAATGAGAAAGGAACTGAGGATGGATTTGAAACTTATGCAACTCAGTTTGAGGAAGCAGCTAAAGAAAGACTAATACTAAAGTTGAAAAGTGAAATGATTTTAGAGCCGGCTCCTCAGTTTACTCTTACTGATTTTGAGGGAAATAAAGTTTCATTAAGTGAATTCACCGGGAAAACTGTTATCGTTGATTTTTGGGCAACGTGGTGTGGTCCTTGTCTCGCTTCATTTCCGGGGATGAAAAAAATAGTTGAAAAATATAAGGATGATAATAATGTTAAATTCTTATTTATTGATTCGTGGGAAAGAGTGGAAGACAAAACCAGGAATGCCAAAGAATTTATAGCTAAGAATGAATACCCTTTTCATGTTTTAGTTGATGAAGAAAATAGAGTAATTGAAAAATATAAAGTCAGTGGTATTCCTACAAAGTTTATAATTGATGGGGAAGGAAATATAAGATTTAAAAGCATCGGCTTTGCCGGTTCGGATGATAAATTAGTCGAAGAACTTTCAACAATGATTTCTATGGTTAATTAAGCATTACAGGGAACTATTACATTTCAGGAGCCTACTTTAGGGATTCCTTTATCATTTGCTGTTAAATTTATCAGCTGCTTGTAACGCTCGTATCTTTCTAATACCTCTTTTACATACTTAACAGTTTCGTTTCCGCGGGCATACCCTCTTTTTACTACTTCATCATTATAATATTTTGGTTTCGATTTCATCTTCAAGTAATAATCAACACCATTGAACCAAATATCCGGATTTCCGCCATACTTTTCTGCAAGGCTTCTTGCATCCAAAATATGCCCGGGACCAATATTGTATGATGCAAGTACAAATTTTATTCTTTCTGTAGAATCCGGAATTGAATCTTTCCAAAGCCTGTCCAGGTAAGCAAAATATTTAAATCCAGCTTTTATATTTTGTTCGGGGTTATTGAAATTTTTAACACCAAACTGTTTCCCGGTATTTGGCATAAGCTGCATTAATCCAACTGCACCTGCCCAGGACTTTGCGTCCGGATTAAACTGAGATTCCTGATAAATTACTGAAGCACCCATACGCCAATCCCATCCGATAGTTTTTGAATATTTTTTAATTAAATCATCATATTTAGATATTCCACCACCTGTATTTGAGAAATAATCGCTCGATAATCTTTTTTTAAAAGCATAGCGATTAGTAAAATATTTTTTATAGATCAAAGTAAAATCTATCGTTTTTTTCAAACTGTCCAACCATTTATTAATCTCAGCTAATAATTCTTTAGAATCTTTTTGAACAGCCCAGCCAATTCTCTGGGAAAGTGAAATGGATGTTTTGGCATCTATATTCCTGTAGTAAGCTGCATTTAAATTAGCAATATTATCGTCCGAAATAGTGTAATCAATTTCACCTGAAGCTACTTGTGCGATTAAATCTTCTGTAGTTAATTCCAGCTCAGCTTCAACAATAATTATGTCCCCGCCGATTTCATCGGAAAGATTTATTAATCTTCTTACATAAGATGAACTGTTTCGTACTATAACTGTTTTACCTATTAAGTCTGCGGGTTCACGAATAAGCTGTTTTTCAATTTCATGGAGTTTCATCTTTTCCCAGTTATCCGGTTTACGTTGTACTAAAACCTGCTTTATCGTATTGATAGAATGGGTAAAGTCTACTTTTTTAAGCCGTTCTTTTGTAATGGTTAAATTAAATGTTATAAGATCGCCCTTACCGGAATTCAGCATTGTGAACATACTATTAATATTATTTACTACTTTCAATTCTAACTCAACATTGAAATGCTCAGCAAGTTTTTTTACAAGATCGTATTCAAATCCCATCGGCTCACCTTTATAGATAAAGTAGCTGTATGCATTAAAGCCGGTGAGGGCAACAAGCTTATTATTCGTCCTGATCTTTTTCGTTTCTACATCTTTCTTATTATTTGAAGTACAGAAATGAAACAACAGAGAGAGTAATAATATTAAAGCAATATGATATTTATATTTTAATTTTTTCAAGCGATCCAGGAATGAATTGTAAGTAGGTAAGAAATTACAAAATTGAGATAAATACAGCAAGTATTGATTATGCCAAGAACTGCCTTAAATTATGAAATAATATTACTCGAGCAAATTAACTTTTATATTTTCTATATTTATATCAGATATCTTCTTTAAATTCCCTTCTTCATACATTTTATCGTAGTCTTCAATATTCATATTTATTTTCTCCGATGTAAAATTTTCCTGGTCACCGAATATTATTCCATTCACACTTCTTGTATTATGTATCCGTCTAAAACGACTACCGCCCCTGTTTACATGAAAATAGTATGCAAAATAATCCATTGAATAATTCTCTTTATGAATCCAGTACACATACTTGTCTTCGAAATCACTTCCGCCGCCTTCCTGCTTGAAAGTAACTTCAATTAAATAGTATGGTTTATTTTTAATATTGCTTCCACCAAGATATTTTTTTATTACAGCCTTATCGTTAAGTGCATATGGGAGTGTGAAAAAATAAATAACCGAATTAATCGATTCCTTTATGCTATTAGATTTTTTAACTGTTACATCAATTGTTTGTCCATTAATTTTTTTAAATACTGAATTATTATCAAAACCTTCATAAATG
>JADFPP010000064.1 GCA_022562275.1 Bacteroidota bacterium | reverse complement strand
GAATACACAGAGCCAACTGCCGGAATCTTCCGAAGGAATCACTTTGTGAGAACCGGCGACCTACGCATTACGAATACGTTGCCCCACCAAGCGAATACACAGAGCCAACTGCCGGAATCTTCCGAAGGAATCACTTTGTGAGAACCGGCGACCTACGCATTACGAATACGTTGCCCCACCAAACGAATACACAGAGCCAACTGCCGGAATCGAACCGGCGACCTACTCATTACGAATGAGTTGCTCTACCAGCTGAGCTAAGTTGGCTTGAATGGATTGCAATATGAGATATTTTAACTAAAAAAGAAAATGGTAAATGTTAAAAACACTTACCATTCAAAATTATACATAAATGTAAAAACAAGTTTATCTTACTTTCTTTTTATGCCTGTTCTTTCTTAATCTTTTCTTCCTTTTATGAGTTGCCATCTTATGACGTTTCCTCTTCTTACCACAAGGCATATTCTGCTCCTTAATTATAAATTATGTGAGTTTAATAAATTCTTAGCTTTTTTACCGACCTCAGTATTAGGTCCAAGCTCAATAGCTTTTTGAAACCATTCCTTAGCTACATCAACATTTCCTGCAGTTAAATTAACCACGCCCAAATTCAGATGTCCTATCTGATGATTTGGTTCGTACTCCAACGCTTTTTTCATTTCCTTTATTGCAGTATCGTAGTTACCAATATTATAGAAACAAACACCCATATCAATCCGTGCATCGGCATTTTCCGGAAATTTTTCCAGATAGCGCTTATATAACGGTATCGCATTTTCATAAAATCCGCTGTCAAATTTTAGATCCGCCAGTCTTAATAACGTTTTCGTATCATCAGGATTAGCATTTAATTTCGCTTCAAGATTATTAATCAGTTGAATATTACTAAGATCAATTCCCGACCCCGTTGATTGATCAGTACTTGAATTTATATTTTGATCAAGTACACCGGTTGTCACTAAAACCACAATGGCAAATATACCAATTACAGCAGCAATTAAATATATCTTTTTAGAATCAATTTCTTTTTCAACTTCAACTTTTTTTTGTGTTTTAGCTTTTCTTTTAGCGGCTTTATTTTTTTGTTTGGGAAATGATTTTCCTGGTCGTTCAAATTCTTTTTTAGTAGTCTGAACTTCTTTACGTTCAATTGGTTTGCCGGAAACAGCGCCTTTTAATTTTGCACCACAGCCCCCACAAATTTTATTAGCTGAACTATTTTCTTCTCCACAATTATCACAAACTATGAAACTTATTTCTTCCTCTGAAGATGAATCATCAACTTCGTATTGGTTTGCTTCTGAATGATTATTTGAGTGGTAGGTTACAATATTAGCACCACAGCCCGGACAAAATTTAAAATTTTCATCTATTTTTGTACCGCACTCGGTGCAAAACTTTGACATTAAGAAGCTGCCTCCTGTTCATTGTTCTTCATACCTTCATTAACAATATCTTTAAATTCTCTTGAAAACTTAAAGGTTGGTACATAATGTTCCGGTACAAAAACCTGCTCGCCGGTTTTGGGATTTCTTGCCTGACGGGGATTTTTCTTTTTCACTTTATAACTTCCAAAACCACGAATTTCTATTCCTTTGCCATCTTTCAGAGATTCTATCACGGTTTTAAAAAATCCTTCAATGATAGCTTCAGTTTCAAGTTTGGTCAATCCAGTTCCTGCTGCAACTTTATCAACTATGTCGGCTTTTGTCATAAGGAATTCCTCTTATTTATTTATACTAATCTATTTTGATAAATTAGCCGTTAAAGTTATCAATCTTCTTCTGCAAAGTCAATCTATACAATAACTTACAAACGCTACGGCTATTTAAATATCACTATTTATTTGAATTTAAAAATCTTTCTAATATTTCTTACAAAATCATCTCATACTGATAAGATTTCTCATTATGAATAATTTTAATGTGACAATATTTTCTTTTGTACCGTTAATAGTACTGGTATAAATATTGAAAAATTGTAATAATTCTTAAATAATTAAGCACTTTTCGATATAATGGAACTCATTGATATTATTAAATCCAGTATTCTCATATTCACTTCTTCAATAGTTCTATCGGTACTAATCGCGTTTTTATATTCAAAAATCAGAAATCAAGCCAAAGTGAATATTGTTGCAAATAATAAGGATTTAGTGCAGCATAAATTCAAATTAAGTAGTCAGTTGTTAAACAGAGAAAACGTACAATTAAGAAAATTGGATTTTGAGAAACAGAATAATAAAAATAGCTTAATTAGAAATCATCCAAAATATAAGGTGGTAAATGGAAATCAAAAAGCAGATTTTACTCAAAATTTCAAGATTGATTATCGCCATAATGTATTTACTAACTATGAAGATTCAAATTGATTAGTAAGAACAATAATAGACCCGGGCTTATCATTTTCTAAGAGCATACATTTTTCCTTCCCTTTCCATAATTACCAAATAACATTATTCACAAAATTTATTTGGATCGAAAAGACTTCGTTTTAAATAATATTTGCTTTACATTAAGTTAAAATGAAAAAGAAAACATTACATATAAAAAATATGGTCTGTAACCGCTGTATAAAAGTTGTGCGCGAAGAGATGGAAAAATTGAACTACAATGTTTTTGAGATTGAATTAGGAGAAGTTATACTCACAATTGATAAAGATAACTTTAATATGGATAGAATAAGAACTGCATTAGAAAATAACGGATTTGAATTAATAGACAGCAGGAATGCCAATATTATTGAACGTGTAAAGATATTAATTATAAATCTGATCCATCATAATTCATTTAAAAATCTTTCGGAGATTAATTTACGTGAGGAAATTGGTAAAGAAGCCGGATTAAGTTATCAATATGTAAGCACACTATTTTCATCTATGCAAGGAATTACAATTGAAAAATATATTATCCATCAGAAAATAGAAAAAGTTAAAGAGCTGCTTGTTTACGCTGAGCTGACATTGAGTGAAATAGCTTACGGACTTGGTTACAGTAGTGTTCAGCATCTCTCCAACCAATTTAAAAAAATAACGGGATTATCACCGGGTTACTTCAAAAAACTAAAATCAAAGAAAAGAAAACCTTTAGACAAGATAGTTTAATCTTAAAATTCTGTAAAACTTTCCATCCATTTTGTAATACAATAACTTTACAAACTTTTATATTTAAACAGCAAATTAATTTTTCCATTAATAAAGTAAGAGAAATGAAAAAGGTTTTTAATATCGAAGGAATGAGCTGCGGTCACTGTATTATTGCAGTGGAAAAAGAATTAAATAAACTGAATATTGGTAAAAAGAAAGTGAAAATTGGAAAGGCAAAGGTTGAGTTCGATATTGCAAAAGTAAGTGAAGAAGATATTAAAATTGCAATTAAGAATGCAGGGTATGCGGTAATTAAATAATAACGAGATGAGTGAAAAATAGAATGACTGAAAATATTTCAAAAATAATTAAAACAGAAAAAATATCCGTGCCTGTTGAGGGAATGACTTGCGCTAGTTGTGTAACAAGAGTAGAAAAATCTATTGCAAAAGTAGATGGGGTTTCCGATGTGGTGGTAAACCTGGCAACCGGAAAAGCAACATTTAACATAGATAAATCTCAGGAAAAATTAAATGAAATAAAAAAGATGGTTGAAGATGCCGGCTATAAGTTAGCATTACCTAAAGATAATAGTACAACTGTGGAAGATGATGATGCTCAATTAACACCTGAATCGGATTTTGCTAAAAACGTTAAACGGGATTTTCTATTGGCTTTAATTCTCACTATCCCGATATTCATATTAAGTATGAGTCAATTGATAGAAGGATTTAGAGGGGCGATTCCGTTTACAGATTCACAGTTAAATAAAATTCTTCTAATACTAACTACTCCGGTTATTTTTATTTCAGCTAAAAGATTTTACATAGCGTTCTGGAATAATTTAAAACACTTTACTGCAGATATGAATTCCCTGGTAGCAGTCGGCACCGGTGCAGCATTTTTATTTAGTGTTTTAATGACTCTGTTCCCGGAATTAATTTTAAAAGAAGGGGGAATTCCTCATGTATACTTCGATACAACTGTTGTAATAATAACATTAATTTTAATGGGTAAGTGGCTTGAAGTGAGAGCTAAAACCAGAACCGGTACGGCAATAAAAAAGTTAATAGCCCTGAAACCTAAAACTGCGCTTATCAAAACCAAAGATGGGGAAAAAGTGATTAATATAAATGAGTTAAAAGCCGACGATATTGTGATTGTTAAGCCGGGTGAAAAAATACCTGCTGATGGAAAAATAGTTGCCGGTTATTCAACAGTGGATGAATCGATGCTTACAGGAGAAAGTTTTCCTGTGGAGAAAACTCCGGAATCAAAAGTATTTGGAGGCACAATTAATAAATCAGGTTCGTTTGAATTTGAAGTTACTGTAACAGGCAAAGAATCTGTTTTGGGAAAAATAATCACGCTTGTTGAAGAGGCTCAGGGTTCAAAGGCACCAATACAAAAATTAGCCGATAAAGTTGCTGCTGTATTTGTACCCATCGTTATTGTAATTTCAATAATTACTTTTATTGTTTGGCTAACAATAGGTGGAGATGATGCATTCACAATTGCACTTATTAATTTCGTTGCAGTGCTCATTATTGCCTGCCCGTGCGCTATGGGTTTGGCAACTCCCACCGCGCTTATAGTTGGAATTGGTAAAGGTGCGGAAAATGGAATTCTAATTAAAGACGGCGAACATTTAGAATTAGCACATAAAATTAAAACAGTATTATTCGATAAAACCGGTACAATTACGGAGGGTAAGCCCGTTGTTAGTGAAGTTATTACCAACGGATATGATGAGAATGAGCTGTTAAGACTTACAGCATCAATTGAAAAAAGATCAGAACATCCGCTGGCTGAAGCTATAGTTAACTATGCTAACGTAAAAGGAATTACTATTTCCGATCCGGAGGAATTTGAAAGCACAACCGGGTTTGGAATAATAGGTAAAGTTGAAAATAAAAAGATACTCGTAGGCAATAATAATTTTCTATCTAATTATAATGTAGCTGCAAATCATTTTGAAGAAGATGCAAATAAACTTTCTTCAGAGGGGAAGACTGTTGTATTTGTTGCAATAGATGGTAAATCTTCCGGTATAATTGCTATTGAAGATCCAATTAAAAATACTTCTATTGAAGCAATTAAAGAATTAAAAAAGTTAAATATAAGAACTGTCATGATTACCGGCGATAACAAACTCAGCGCTAAGCACATAGCAAAACAGTTGGGAATAGATGCTTATGAAGCGGAAGTCCTTCCGGAAGATAAAGCCATCATTGTTGCAAAATATCAAAAGGGGGGTGAAACAATTGCAATGGTAGGTGACGGAATAAACGATGCACCCGCACTGGCTCAGGCAGATGTGGGAATTGCAATCGGAACCGGGACTGATGTAGCAATTGAAACCGGTGATATTGTTTTAATGAAAGGTGATTTATTGGGGGTAGCAAGAGCGTTGAGATTATCCAAAGCAACAATCAGAACAATCAAACAGAATCTATTCTGGGCATTTATTTATAACACAGTCGGTATTCCGTTAGCTGCAATCGGATGGCTTAATCCTATGTTTGCTGCCCTTGCTATGGCGTTTAGTTCTGTGTCTGTTATATCAAATTCTCTTCGATTGAAGAGACTTAAAATTTGGTGAATTGGGAGAGAAGATGAAACGGTGAATACTTTCAATTATCTTCATTCCGGTTTTAAGCTTCGTACAATACTTTAATACTCTTTATTAGCATCCTGCATGCCCTGGAATTTTGGATGGTGTGAAGAAATCATTTTTAGTTACAGGATACTCAACATCACACACCCCGCCGAAAAATCCCTGACCTTCAATTCTTCAAGATATGCTAAATCAGCGCGGCCGAGAACAATAATACTTGCTATGTGTTCAGGCATACGATTAGCGAAACTCCAATAGCCAAATGGACGGACATTTGCGGAACCGGACAGCAGATTTTAGATGCACTTGAAATGTAAGTCGATCCCGGAAGCATTGTGCCGGAAGTCGTACCAACTGCTACAATTATCAAACTGGTGCAGTTGTAGTTATGAAAGTTTTGAATTCATAATACGTGATTAAATACGTATTTAGTGATAATGTTAAGCTACTTCAGCAATTTTTTAATATAATCTGGAAGGAGAATGTCTTCATTTTGATCTGGATCATGTACAGGCTCAGAGAACATTGGAATTATTGGAAGAACTCCCGCCCAAACAGGTAAATCATAATCCTCCGCATTATCTACCGGAGGTCCGGTTCTTATTTTTGCAGAAGCCTCGTCAATTTTTATTGAAACAACAGCAGTTGCATCCATTTCTTTTTTATTTGGTCTGCGTGCATCATCCCATCTGCCGGGCATGATATGGTTGGTTATAGCATGAAAGGTATTAAACTTTATATTTGCATCCGTCACTTCCTCACCGCTTCCAAACAGAACAACCGATCGATAATTCATTGAATGATGGAACACAGAGCGGGCTAAAACCAATCCATCCATTATTGTTATTGCGATGCATACTTCGTTACCAGCCGAAATATGTTTTAACATCCTGCTGGCTTTTGCTCCGTGCAATATAATATTATCGTCCATTCTTGCATGAATTGTAGGAATAACAAATGGCTTATTATCCTGTAGAAATGAAACGTGGCAATAAAACACTTCATCAATTATTTTATAGATTGTTTCTTTATCAAATGAACCGCGATCCGGATGACGGTTTAGCTTTGTGCGATTGGTTTTTTCAAACTGCATATTAAGTTCCTTAAAAAATTCTTGTTCATATTATAATTAACTGATCATAGATGATCTGTTCTGTTTTATAAAATTAGATTTTCTGCGATGAAACTTTTTACAAACACTTATAGATCTTAGGATAATCTCCGTGAGTAAGTGTGAATTCTCCAAACACTGTTTCCGTATCAGTTAGTATTACTGTCAAAGTCATTACGTTCTCCTCAATCTTCCCTTTGTATAGTGCGGGGTGCTTGTCAGGGATTTCATCTGAGCGGACAGGTCCTCCATGCTCAATAATGTGAACACCAGTAACTTCAAATCTACCTTGTTCATCAGGATTTATAGGCTCATCAATAGTGCCGTGTGCACAGTCATATTCCAATGTTATACTGCTATCCATAACTGTCATACCAATGTGTTTCCCACCCCACGTACCTGTTAAATTATCCTGATAAATATTACTTGCACATCCCCCCCAGCAAAGCCATAATACCGGTAATGATAAAATCCCTATAATTATTTGCTTCATATTTGTTCCTATTAAAATTATCTGACCATTTAAGAATTAGCTGAAACTTAATAATTTACATTACGAGGAATATAAAGTCATTCATAAGAAATCCTTTTAAGATATAATAAAAACTCTATAGCTTGACTAAGTAAATATTAACAAGATTCCGACCGAATGAGAGGAGGGAAATCAATTTACAGAACACAATTTAATAACTCATGTTACGCAAAATCTGTTATGACTTGCCACGCCCTTCCCGTCTTGGCTCGGCCAAGCCGAGACAGATAGGGCGTGGATTAAAAAGACCTCAAAGTTCTGGACTTTAGTCCAAAAAAAAACAAAACTTAATGGGCTGAAGCCCGGTTTTCGTAGTTTCTTCTTGCCACGACTTATCACGAAGTGATTCCTTTGGAAAAAGTCGTGGTAATTCAAATATTATTTTACGTAAGGTGAGTTAATAAGATAGTTTTTAATCTAATTTACCCTCAGCAAAATTTTTAAAACAATTCATATCTGAATTAGTTCTTTTAATAGGAACCTTTGCATAACCTCTTAAAGGTGGGCGCAGCATAGCAAAAATGTTGGAATACAATAAGTGTTGTCAATTTTAAATAATTGTTTTTTTAATTAAACAAGGTTACGCGAAGCCTCCTAATAATCATAACTTTAATAAACGGCGTCATAAGTTTATAAAATCCTCTGAACTGAAATTCAGAATCCATCACCCATTTGGTTTTATTTTAATACAATTTTTAAAAATTGCGAATTATCAAAATAAAAGAATTACTTTTTCGGGAGCCGTTCAATGAATGAACTATCACTAAGAATTGTAAAAGTATCTTTCTCTCGTAACTCATTCAGATTAAAACAATTCATATAGCTCATAGAACTTTTCAAACCGTCTGAGATTCCGTCGACTACATTTTTAACGGCGCCTTTGTAAGGGACCATGGTTTCTTCGCCTTCGATAAATTCATTTTTCATCTTGACCCCAAAAGAAGCCGAACCGCGATATTTTTTCCACAACTGATCATCATATTTAATTACTTCGCCCGGTGTTTCTTTAGTACCGGCGAGC
The DNA here is from genome assembly GCA_022562275.1 of Bacteroidota bacterium. Taxonomy (GTDB): domain Bacteria; phylum Bacteroidota; class Ignavibacteria; order Ignavibacteriales; family Ignavibacteriaceae; genus BMS3ABIN03. The sequence continues at coordinate 11,687 of JADFPP010000064.1, read as the reverse complement.
ATTCTTCCTAACATTGCTGCATCTGCACCAAGTGCAATAGCTTTTACAATATCACCGGGACTTTTTATACCGCCATCTGCAATAATTTTTATTTTCAGATTAGATTCTTCGCGTGCAAAGTAAACATCCAGTAAAGAGGAAACCTGCCCTATTCCTATTCCGGTCTGGATACTTGTTGTACAAACACTTCCGCTGCCTATACCTACTCTTACTGCATCAACACCCGCATCTTCCAATTCCATAAGTGTAGAACCGTGCGCTATATTTCCAACTATAATTCTTACGTTAAATTTCTTCTTTATTTCTTCAGCTTTTTGCAGCACTTCTTGATTATTTGCATTGGCTGTATCAATGCAAATTATATAATTCTGAACTGCAAGTTTTTCTACTACATCAATTGGTGTATTCAAAGCGATGGAAACACCTTTAATCTCTTTCCCGTTACTGGAATCTTCTAATATTTTTCTCAGTGATGAATCGAAACGGTTAAGAATACCAAGGCAGCCAAGATTTGCCAGCTCATTTGCCATTTCCAATCCGGTTACAGATTCCATCGGACTGGAAATAATAGGCAAAGAAAGCTGTTCATTTAGAAATTCACAGGAAGTATCCGTTTCTTTTCTCGATTTTATCCTGCTTATTTCTGTGGGAACTAAACTGATATCATCGTAAGTAAGTGATTGATGGTATTTATTGAGATCTTCTTTACTAAATAATTTCATTTCTTTTATGTTTAATAATTCAAAATTTTATTATTCCATCTTTGCCTAAAAACCCCGAATGAAAGAACATGTATGAAAGATATAAAATAAGATGGCAGCCGCAAAATTGTTTTCTATATAGTACACACAAATTGAAACCCGCCTGCCGGACGGGGCAGGGTTGCGGCTACTTCATTTTCTATAATATTGAAAGCCCTGTGTAAATTTATACTAATATCTGCATTTGGGGTCACATATTTGAAATTATTTTTTCCATTTCATCCAAAATATCATTCATCTTTGTGGATACAGCAAGAACAGGGTCCGGTGAATTCATATCTACACCTGCAGATTTTAATATATTTATCGGGTAATCTGAACTTCCGGCTTTAAGAAAACCTAAATATTTTTCAACTGCTGTTGCACCATTAGCCTTTACGTTACTTGCTAATGCCTCTGAAGCAGCAAAACCTGTTGCATACTGAAAGACATAAAAATTATAATAGAAGTGCGGAATACGTGCCCACGTGTATGTCTCTTCCTCACATACTGCCACAGCGGGTCCCCAATATTTCTGATACATATCTTTATACAGATTACATAGTACATCAGGTGTTAACGCTTCACCGCTTTCTGTCATTTTATAAACTATCATCTCAAATTCTGCAAACATTACCTGACGGTAAAATGTAGATGTTATATTGTTAAGATATTTTTCAAGCAGGTAAAGTTTTTCGTTGTGGTCTTCAGCATTTTCACTCAAATAATCTAAAAGTAATGATTCGTTGAAAGTTGAGGCAACTTCAGCTAAAAAAATTGAATAGTTTGCATAAGGATACGGTTGTGTTTTACCAGTATAATATGAATGCATATTATGACCCATCTCATGCGCTAAAGTGAAGACATCATTGAGCAGGTTAGTCCAATTTAACAGCACATAGGGGTGTATACCATAAGTAGTACCTGAAGAATAAGCACCGCTTTTCTTCGCCTTTGTTTCATACACATCTAACCACCTGTTATCAAAAGCGAGCTTAAGCGAACTGAGATATTCTTCTCCAAGAATTTTTAATGCTTCTAATACAATTTCTTTTGACGAATCAAAGGAGTAAGATTTTTCCTGAAAATTGTTGAAAACAGTTACATAAACATCGAACGGTTTTAAATTATCGATACCTAACAAATTCTTTTTCAATGCAGCCCACCTGTGCAATGGTGCAAGATTTTTGTTCACTTCCCTAATCAGATTATCATATACCATCACCGGTATATTATTACTATCAAGTGCAGCTTCCCGGCAAGAATTATACTTTCTTGCTTTTGCAAAAAAAATGTTTACTTTAAGATTTCCGTTGAACAGAGTTGTGAAAGTATTTACATAATCCTTGTAAGGAGTAAGATATGAATTAAATGCTCTTTCTCTATACTCACGATCCCTGGCATACATTGCTGAATAAAACCTTGCATGCGACATATCTAAATCCCGACCCTGTTCATCGGCTATCATCGGAAAATTGAGATCCGCATTCGTAAACATAGAGTAAGTGCTATAGGGTGTCTGTGAGATCTCACCGGCTAATGCTAATATTTGTTCTTCAGGTTGGGAAAGCGAATGAGATTTTGTTCTAAGAAGATCATCAATTTTATGTTTGTAGATTTTTAACTCGTCAAGAGAATCGATCATTTTCAGGAGTTTATCATCCGGTATTTCTAAAATTTCCGGTTTTATAAATGAACTGATTGCAGAAGCTTTTGAGAATAGTGATTTAATCCGGTCATCCATAGCCTGATAGTTATTGGCTCCCAAATCACTATCTTTTGCAAGCATGGCATATAGATGGAGACGTTCAAGCTTGACTCCAATGCTGTCATCAAACTTAAAACATGCAAGAAGTGTCCCGGAGTTTGTATTCAGTTTTCCCGCAAAATGATTGTAACCGTTCAGGTTAGTTTCTACCCAAAGAAAATCCTGCTCCCATTGTTCATCGGAAGAATAAATATCAGAAAGATTCCATTTATACTTTCCTTCAATCTCTTCGCGAATGGGTACAGAGGCGATTTCCGTATCATGATAAAATTTAAAGTGTTTATCGAAAATAGCTAACATTCAAGTATTCCCACTTTACAAAACGAAAAATTAAATGATTTTAAAAGTTTATTAAAATAATGAATTTTAGTAATTATATAAAATTTTATTTAACCTTATCGTAATATTTCCAAAGAATAATATTTTATTATTGCTGAATTTTGAAAGTAAAAGCGAGAATACTGATCTGGGTAAATAATTTGAATCGAACTAAAATGTTTTGGTTAACCGGACTTTTAATTTTCCACTAAAACCAACTGTTCTAATTCCGACGGATTGTGGTATGTAGCCGCTTAATGCCTCTGTAAATAAGCTTTCCTCATCATTACCAAAATAATTGAATCTTGATATTGATTGCCGATCAATTACGCGAACACTAACACTCCCCGATGAATAATTAACAATAGATATTGTTATTCTGGACGTAGTGGAAGAAAACGAGGCATTATTAACAACATCTATTGTAATATTTTCTGCATTAATAAAGAATGTATATGAATTTGGTTCACTTATTAGGATAGGTTCGTTTATGTTACTTGTAAAATTATCCGGTGTAATTATATTTTCTCTGCAAGAAACAAAAAGAAGCAAAAGAATTGTTAAAAGTTGACAGAAATAATTTATTTTTCTTATCATTTCATTTAAGAAATTAACTTGAATAAATATACTAATATTACTTTTAATTCAGTTTATTAAAAAATATACAGGAATGATATGTAAATTTAAGTACCACATTTTCTTAAAAGTTCACTTCCTTAGAATAATATTATTCAACAATGGCCCAGGCAGGCATTGTACCGAGATCAAAGATCATAGTACCAAGGAAATAAACTATAATACTGACTACAATTATGCTAATAATATTTAATGCTATCCCTGATTTTGCCATTTCATAAATTTTTATCCTTCCGCTTGCAAAAATAATTGTGTTCGGTGGAGTGGCTACCGGAAGCATAAATGCCATTGAGGCGGATAGTGTTGCTGTTAACATCAGCAACATTGGATTCATACCAAGTGCTATTGAAACAGAAGCAAGTATTGGCAAAATCATCTGTGTTGTTGCGGTGTTGGATGTTAGTTCCGTTAGAAAACTGATTGTAGCCGCTACTATAATTATCATTATAAAATGAGGTAAAAACGATAAGCCGGATAACTGTTCGCCTATGTATAGCGATAAACCGGTTACGGTAAAACCCATTGCAAGCGCAAATCCACCACCTAAAAGAAGAATTATTCCCCAGGGTATTTTTGCAAATACTTCATTGTTCAAGAGTGTTGTTCTCTCATTCTTCGATGGGATCAGGAATAAAATAAATGCCATTGTTATTGCTACTGTTCCGTCATTGATAAAATCTGAATAAGAAAAAAGATTAGACCAACCCGGAATAATAAATATTCCAATATTGATATCAGTCCTGAATATCCAGAGAAATGCAGTAAACGCGAATATGATACTTACAGTTTTTTCTTCGAATTTCATTTTACCAAGTTTTAGATATTCTTCTTTTATAAATTCACTATCTACTTTTAATGAATGATCGAACTTATAAATTACTTTAGTTAGAATAAGTGACATAACAAAAATCATAATCAATGTGACGGGCAATGCCATAAGCATCCAATTGCCAAAGGATATTTCCGGCGCATCTGGGAACATGATATTTAATGTCTTCACAAAAACTAAATTGGGGGAGTACCAACAAGCGTTGCCATTCCGCCAAGTGTGCAAGCATAAGCAACACCAAGTAATAATGCTAATGTAAAATTATGAGTGCTCTCTTTGCCGAATTGATTTTCCATTCGTGATATTATCGCAATTGCAATCGGAAGCATCATAATTGCAGTTGCTGTATTCGATATCCACATAGAAAGGAAGCCGGCAGAAACCATAAAACCAAAAACAATTGAATTGGGGCTGCCGCCGAAGAGTGTAATTACTTTTAATGCAATTCTTTTATGCAATCCCCATTTTTCCATTGCCAAAGCAATCATAAACCCGCCAAGGAATAAAAAGATGATTGAATTGATATACGAGCCGGCAATTTCATCAGATTTAAGAATACCAAATACCGGAAAAAGAATTAAAGGGATCAACGAAGTTACCGCAAGAGGTACAGCTTCTGTTATCCACCAGACAGCCATTAATGCAGCAATGGCTGCCATTACAGTAACCTGTGGATTTGAGGGATCAAAGTTTCCGAAAAGATATATTATTAACGCAGCAACTAAACCTACTATCAAACCAATTTTTTTTGCGGCATTCATATTATCTTTATAATTACACTAAAATGATGAATTAAAATGATTATTTATTAATCAAGAATAAATTTTAATATGTACCGAATAATAATTTGAATTGAAATTTCATATCCATTGGAATCTTTGTGCGTTTATATTAATTTTACTCTATACTATTTATATTTATAAATACTTAATGAACAAAAATAAAAACCTGGCAAAATTCCTCAGATATTTCTATCCGGGCGTTACCCTTATACTTTTATTTATTCTTTTAAAAGGATTATCAGGATCCGATCCTGAGAAGATTGATAACCTGCAGCAGATTAAGCAACCAAAAAAAAATGTTTTTGGATTTATCGACGATTCCCTAAATCATTATTCCGGAATTGTAAGTAAGAATGAAACATTGTCGGATATTTTATATCTGTACCATCTTGAAAATACCGACGTTTCAGAAATTTCAAAGATTTCAAAAAATATATTTGATGTAAGAAGAATGCGAGCCGGTAAAAAATATCATCTCTACACTAATGATGATACCGGTAATACAATTAAATACTTTGTTTATGAAAAAGATCCTGTAAATTTTATTACTTACAATTTTTGCGATTCAATTGAAATCTTTGCGGGCAAAAAAGAAATAACAATAGTAAAAAAAACTAAATCAGCAGTAATTAAAAGCTCATTGTATAATGCACTAATAGAAAATAACGCAAGTATCGAATTAGCAATACAACTATCAAAAATATTCGCCTGGCAAATTGATTTTTACCATTTACAAAAAGGAGATAATTTTAAAGTAATTTATGAAGAAGAATATGTAGATAGCCAGATGGTTGGAATAGGAAAAATTTTAGGAGCATATTTCTATAATTACAAAAAGGAATATTATGCAATTCCCTTTGTTCAGGATAGTGTATTTCAATACTTTGATGAAAATGGAAACAGCCTTCGAAAAGAATTTTTAAAAACACCTATAGAATTTGTCAGAATTTCCTCAAGATACAGCAAAAGAAGATTTCATCCTGTTTTAAAAAGATACCGCCCCCACACCGGTGTGGATTATGCAGCACCAACCGGAACACCAATTAGAACTGTGGGTGATGGCAAAATTATAACAGCCTCATATTCCAGGGGTAATGGTAATTACATAAAGATAAAACATAACTCAGTCTACACAACAATGTATTTGCATATGTCCAGATTCGGTAAAGGAATTAAAAAAGGTTCCATTGTAAAACAAGGAGATGTAATAGGATATGTAGGAAGTACCGGATTAGCAACCGGTTCGCATCTTCACTTCAATTTTTATATTAATGGAGCAACAGTAAATCCATTAAAAGTTGAAATACCGCCATCCCACCCGGTAAAGAAAGAGTTGAGAAAACTTTATGAGAAGAAGAAAAAACTGGTATTGGATGAATTGAAAAAAATCAAGCTGCCATCCGATTCAAATACAGAACCGCCGGTGTAATTATACTCATTATTATTTATCCTGGGGAGGAATCAATTATCTCTTTACTTCAGGAAATATGAAAATTGAATTTTGATTGATTTTGTATTCCTGATTTCATTTTATGATCTTCCTTTTATATTACTTTTCAGATTCCGAAATGATTTCGTTAGGACAGCCGATAAATATGAGATTATAATATATTAATTGTCTTTCGGTGTGTAGATTAACTTTTATATATTTGTCAGCTAAAAATTTCAAATAAGATAAATTGTCCCGATTTAATCCCTATGGAAAATAAATTGTCATTAAAAGAAAAGATTAAAAACATATTTACAAAAAAGAAAGAACGAAAAAAACCAGAGACACTTAAAGAAAAAATCGTTGAATTTTTCAAGCAGTTATTTTTTGCTGCTATTGCAGCATTTTTTATTATAACATTTATAATTCAAAATACACGCATTCCAACAGGTTCAATGGAAAATACGATACTCGTTGGAGATTTTGTTCTTGTAAATAAATTCATCTACGGTTCGTCGTCCCCAAAATATATTCCTTTCACTGAAATAGAGATCCCCTTTTTCCGGCTTCCGGCATTTAAAGATCCCAAGGCAACTGATATTGTTGTTTTTGAATATCCGGGCGATAGAGATCAATTGCGGGCTGATGAATTAGGTATAAATTATGTTAAAAGATGCATTGGTACACCGGGAGACACTTTAGAAATTAAAGATAAAGTTGTTTTTATTAACGGTAAAGAATTTTGGAGACCACCGCATATAAAATATAATAATGTGGGAGTGAGAACTCATTATAATTCCAGACCGGTTGGTTATGGAGATCCGAATATTTTTCCAATGGGAATAAATTGGAACCAGAATAATTACGGTCCGCTTGTTATTCCCAGGGAGGGTTATACCATTCCGCTCAATAAATTTAATATTGAACAATGGCGTACAACAATTGATCGTGAATATGGAAAACGAGTAGTAAATATTAAGGATGATGTAGTAACAATAAATAATATACCTGTTTCATCTTATACTTTTAAAAAAGATTATTACTTTATGATGGGTGATAGCAGAGATAATAGCATGGACAGCAGGTTCTGGGGATTAGTAGCAAGAGATATGGTGGTTGGACAAGCATTTATAATATTATTATCATGGGATAGAAATATTCCTTTCACGCAATTCTTTAAACTTCTTGGCTCCATTCGTTTGGACAGAGTATTAAAATTGTTACATTAATTTGAAATTGTCTCTCTCTTAAAAATTTCTTTTTTACTTGTATAAAAAAAGCCCTTAGAAAAATCTAAGGGCTTTTTAGGTTAAGAATTAGAAATTATTCTTAGAAAAACCACCTTACACCAAACTGCATTGCCCATCTGGAGGTAAGATCATCCGGATCCCAGGGAACATTGTTATCTCTACTGTTAAAACTGTAAACAGGTCTTCCAGAAACTGGGTCAAATGCAAGTCTTCTGTTTTCATCAAAGGTCAAATCAACTATTTCATAGTTCGGGAACTGAGTTGTTTCATTCCAACCTGACTCGCTGTCCAATAGATTAATAACATTTAATATATCTAACGTTAACTGAATGTGTCCAAATCCAAAAGTAGGAATATCTTGTATAATTTTTAAATCAAGATTATTTCGCCAGGGATTTCTTCCACCGTTACGTTCAGACATTGTACCCTTATTTTCACTCAAATAATCATTATTATTAATAAAGCTGAATAATTCATCATACTCACTCTGTGGAGCTGGTGTATAAACACCACCACTAACACTGCCCAACAAGATGTCAGATTCGCTTGCGGGAATGAAAAACAAATCGTTATTATCAAATCCATCATTATTCAAGTCATTATCAACAGTAAAAGAGAATCGCAAACCTGATTGACCATTAAAGAATATTGAAATAGTAGTTGGAGCATTTTTGAAGAATTCATGCACATAAGAAATGGATGCAAATATTCTATGTCCTGGATCGAAACGAGAATAACCCAGGGGTGGTGTATTCGGATTATCAACAATTGCGTTTCTACGTATTTGAGATCTGGCTTGAGAAGAAAGAACACTGTTCACATCCTTTGATTCACCGAAGGTATAAGCAGTATTCACTGAAAATCCGCGTGCTACGGTTCTTTGTACCTGAAAGGTAAGACTATATTGATATCCTTCGTCTGTGTTTTTTAACAATAAAACATCAAAAAAGTTACCGTTACCGCTATTTGTCCCACCCCAAAGAGTTCTACCATCATCTACTATTGTTTCGTTTCCAGCCACCGGATCTATCAAATTTATCTTTTCGTAAACTAAATCGTTTACGGATTTAGAATATAAAAATTCAAATGTGCCAATAAATCCTAATGGCAGTTGATGATCTACTGCAGCGTTGAAACGAAGAACTTGAGGAAACTTGAAATCACCATCAACTAAATCAACTTCTGATCTGAGCCGGGGACTGCCGGTTCCCGGATCACCAGGACCAGGTTGGTTAAAAGGATCTGGATGGAATCCCAGATCGGGTCCGCTTCCTCTAACCTCAGCATATAATGTACCCGTATTTCCATAATTATTTGACATCCAGACATAAGGTATTCTGCCGGTAAAAATACCAACACCACCACGGATTTGGGTAGTCCTGTTTTCGGAAACATCCCAGTTAAAACCAACGCGTGGGGAGAATAGTAAATTCCCATCAGGAACAGTTGTAGTAGAATTGCCCGGGAAATAGACAGGAATAGAATCGTTATTAGCCGGGGTATCTGGCAAAAACGGGATATCAAGTCTAATACCTGCAGTTATTTTAAAATTAGGAGCTACAGTCCATTCATCTTGTGCATATACACCAAACTGATTTACGCTGAATTCTGCAGGTTGATTCGGATCACTGGTTCTTGAAAAAACCCTTTGATAAAAACTCGGGCTGCCGGCTATAAGATCGTCTATACTATCAAATGTATAATAACCAAAAAAGGAACGAATGAATAAATTTCTGAATGAAAAGAATTCGTTATGTGTTCCGAAAGTGAGTGCATGATCTCCTGTGATATAAGTAAAGTTATCTGTTATCTCGAAGATATCCTGATCAAGCTCATTTGCAGAAGAGAATCTGTCAGGTCCCACATGCATAGTAAGACTTCCTTCGTCAACTTCAATCTCAGGTAATGGATCTTCGAGACCTGCGCGGCGATCACGAATGGTTGTAAACCCTACAATCAATTCGTTAGACATATTATTGCCAAATGTTGAATTTAATTGTGCTGCTGTGGAGTTAGTAACACTATTAATACTATAATTGTAAGTATCAAATGCCAAACGGCTGCTGCTTCCTCTATTATTCAAAAAGTCCCTGTCAGCGTCAACAAAATTATGCCGCACAGTTAAACTATGATCCTGTGAAATATTCCAATCAAACCGTACAAATAGTTTATTACTGGGTTGTTCTGCGGTACGAGTTCCAAATCCACCAGGATTAAGTCCATATTGACTATTTAACACATCACTTAATCTATTGGCTGATGTAGTATTACCACTAATATCACCGGTTTGTAATGAAAGGTTTGTAAATGGTTGATCGCGTGTTGTTAGTTCACCACTAAGGAAAAAGAACAATTCGTTTTCAACAATAGGTCCACCTAAGCGCAAACCATATTGGTATTCACTGAATTCCGGAAAATCTTTATTCTCATCTAAAAATCCAGCACTACCAACAAAATTTTCGTTCCTGCCAAATCCATAAGCTGAACCGTGGAATTTATTGGTTCCACTTCTTGTAATTGCATTAATGCCACCACCGGTAAAACTTCCAAATCGAACATCATATGGAGCAATTACAACCTGGAATTCTTCAATTGCATCAAGACTTATTGGGGCTGTATTTACCTGTCCGCCCGGAGCACCGGAAGCGCCAAGACCAAATAAATCATTGTGCTGGGTACCATCAATTTGAATATTATTATACCTGTTATTCCTACCTGCAGCAGATGAACTATTCCCTGAAAATTGAGGTGATAGTTTCGAGAAATCCTGAAATTGCCTGTTGATGGTAGGAACTGATGCAATATCCTCAGACGTTACGTTTTGAGTTGCACCTGTTCGCGCTCCACTAAGGATAGCGCTTTTCTCAGCTACAACCGTAACACCGGATATTTCAAAATCTGTTGGCGTAAGCACAAAATTTAATTCTAAGTTTTGACTCAGTTTCAGATTAATATTTTCTTCTTTCTGAGAAGCATACCCAACGAAAGAAATTGTTAATGTGTATGGACCACCAGGACGTAATTTTAACAGATTGAATCGACCATTAATCATTGTCGATACGCCATATTGGGTCCCCGAAGGTTCGTGAACGGCAATAACATTTGCATTGGGCAAAGCATCGCCATTTTCGTCAGTAACAGTACCGTTCATAGCTGAAGTTGTTACACCCTGTGCAAACATAGAACCGGAACTTGTTACCAATAACAGAATAAAAGCAAATATAAATTTGCTAATGTAACTGTTCTTCATATCCTCTCCTTTTTTTATGGGATAATTAGTTGTTTAGACAAAATAGAGTTAAATAACTCTTTCTGATTTTAATTCATATTCATAGAAAAATAGATTTCACATGTGAAATATCATTCAATTCCCAGAGTAATTCAAGTATTTTAGCAAAAAAAAATAATAATTTATATTTGATAATTTTAAGGAAAGTTGGGTATATTCACCAAAATTATAATCTTCAAATAATATCCTACATTTTTTACTTCAAGTATTTAACTTTGACAACATTTTGCTCGTACAAAGTTTTAACTTTGTTATTAGGTACAGTGCTGTCCAAGATAAATTGAAAAATGAATATAAAGTTTGAATAATAAAATTTTTTATGGTTTTCTTAGTTACATTTGAACTCATCCCAACTCTTCTGTTACCAAGAGAAGAGATTATTAAATAATGATCTCTATATGCTAATAATCTGTTCCAACATGACCATAAAGCGAATTATTGTCAATAAGTCTCTCTCTCTTTTTAAGAGAGACCTGCTTACCGCAGGCAGGGATTAGAGAGAGTTCTATTTGTTTTGGACAGATGTTATTTGGTATAATTGGTTATCAAATTACTCTTTAATAATTTTGAATGTTTAGTATTTTAACCATCTTACAATTTACTTTTTATGAATTTCTTACTAAAACTTAAGCAAGTTAGATTAGCA
>JADFPP010000063.1 GCA_022562275.1 Bacteroidota bacterium | reverse complement strand
ACCTTCCCGGTTCTTCAAGATGTGTATTGTGTCCGGCATATGGAATCATTTAATAAATTGCATAACAGCGTTATAATAAATAAATAGATTTGTAAGTTTGCTTAGGGAACTCATCCCCCGGCCCCTTCTCTTGAAAAGAGAAGGGGAGAATTGAAGTCCCTCTCTTTTTAAGAGAGGGATTTAGGGTGAGTTTGATTATCATTGTAGTAAACAATAAATAATTACCAATGAGTTTAAACCGTAAAAGAGAATTAGTTGCAGTAGCAAAAGTTGTTTGCAGGGATTTAAGAAAGAACGCCACAGAGACTGAAAAGATTTTCTGGGAGACAATACGGAATAAGAAGCTTCTTGACAAAAAATTCTACCGGCAATATCCTTTATTTTATGATATCACGGGAAAGGAATCATTTTTTGTCGCTGATTTTTATTGTCACCAGGAAAAGTTGGTTGTTGAATTAGATGGTGTTATACATAAATATAGATTAAAAGAGGACAAAGAAAGAGAAAAAATTCTTAATTATATGGGATTGAATATTATCCGCTTTCGCAATGATGAAGTATTGAACAATTTAGATAATGTACTATCAAAGTTAAAAATAATACTTAAACATTAATCAGTTTATTAAGACGAATCACATCTTCTCAAAATATTTTGTTAATATTTTAACTGATAATTCCCCCTTCTCTTACTAAGAGAAGGGGGTTAGGGGGTTGAGTTTATTAATTTAGTAAATAAATTAATAATAAATGATAAAATATATTACACAGCAATAAGTTGAATAGAAATAGTTTAGGTATGAAATTCTAAAAATTAAAATTCTCAGTTGTTCTTCAGAAATTCATTAACAGCAGTAGCAAATCTTTTGGGTTCTTCCAGGTGTGTATTATGCCCCGCATTAGCAATTATTTTATGTTCTGCCTTCGGGAATTGATTAACCATTTCACTATTGATCTGCGTGAACTTTGAATCGAGTTCACCTGAGATTAAGAGCACAGGAAAATCAAGGGTGGATAATTTATCACCCAGGTAAGGCGTTACACCAGTTCCAAATCCTCTTAACGAATTTGCCAATCCTGTTTTTGAGTTTGATATTTTCTTTCTTTTAATGTTGCTTAACTTCTCGTTCGAAAATCTTCTTTGAGTATTAAATATTTCCTTATCCATCCAAAGTTCTACAAAATTTTCAATGTTATTTTTTTCAATGTACTGTGCTAATTCTTCATCACTTTTAATTCTTTCATTTCGATCATTTTCATTTTCAATTCCGGCTGTTGTGCTTTCCAGGATCAGTCCTTTAATTTTCTCAGGTTTATTAACTGCATAAAATAGTGCTGCTTTTCCACCCATGGAATAACCGAGAATGATCACTTTAGAAATTGAGAGGCGCTTAAGAATATCATCAATATATCTTACCAAAATATCCGGATAATATTTTGCAGCATCAGTTGGTGAATCACTTTTTCCATGACCGATCAAATCAACACCGGTATAATTAAATCGCGAATCGAGCGAAGTTGAGATATCAAGCCAATCTTCCAGTGAGCCGCTAAAACCATGAAACAATAGTACTGTATCTCTTTCCCGATTGAAAGAATTAAAATGTTCAATATTAAGTTTTACATAATCTGAGTTGATCTTCATACCTATGAAAATTCCGTCTCAATTTGCTTGATGGCATTTGCCCAATAATTTTTACGCAATTTTTTAGATGAATCGGAATCAGTTTTTATTTCCAACACCGCAAACGATTTATTTTTAAGAGAATTATTCAACTTATTTTGAAGATCTTTTTTACTTTTAATTATGTGATGCTCTAATCCGAACGACTTAACTATAGATGAAATGTTTAGGTTGTGCGGTGTCTTAAAATATTCTTTAAACCATTTTTTATTTGAAGAAATCGGGAGCATTTCGAAAATTCCGCCGCCATTGTTATTAATTAATATTACAATCAGTTGAATGGAATATCTTTTTGCAGGCAGTAGTGCATTTAAATCATGAATAAAAGATAGATCGCCCGTAATTAAGACGGTTGGTTTTTTTATTGATGCAATACCAAGTGCTGTGGAAGTAACTCCGTCTATACCACTGGCACCGCGATTAAAATAAACTTCAAAATTCTTTGTGGTTTTTCCAATAAAGCCGTCAAAATCACGAATGGGTAAACTATTCCCGACCATTATTTTTGTATTAGACGGGATGATAGAAATAACATCTTGAATTATTCCCGGTTCGATTCGAATACCTGAATTTTTTAATAATTTTGTTTTGATACCTTCAGCAAGTGTGTCGACTGTTTCAAAATCTTTTATCCAATAATTTTTCATTCGCTTAAGATTTTTATCCTTTAGGATTTGGATTAGATTTTCAATGAAGACACTTGGGCTAAATTTGAGGGGCGGTCTTGACTTATTTGAAGGATCAAATATATCTCCGAAATCATTAATCAAAAACCGGAGTGGGTTTGATACTTCGAGATATTTTTCAAGAATTCCAGATGTTACGGTTCTGCCAAATTGTAATACAAATTCGGGCTTGTGATTTTTTTTAAATTTAGTTGATCTTAAAAATGCATCGTAATTTACACAAACAAAGTTATCTGATTTATTATTGTTAAATCTTATATGTGATACACCCTCCGCAATAATCGGATACCGGGTGGTCTTTGAAAGTAATTTTACTTTAGTTCTGAACGTTGGGTCATAACCCATAGGACCAACTACAATAAGACCGTTAGGTTTTTCAATTATATAGTTTGCAATTTTATTGACCTGTTTTTCTTCTTTCTTCGTAAGCTTATTAGTCTTTGTTGTTTTGTTTTTGAATGTGATTGGTTTAAGTGCTTCCATTAATGAATCGGCATCTATTTCATCACTAAATGTATTAGGTTCAAGTGGTTTACTGAATGGAAAATTTAAATGAACCGGTCCTTTATTTTTATTTGAACTTATCTCAAATGCTTTAATAGCTATATTTCTTAGATAGGTAATTTTTTTTGCTGAAAGATCAGGCGATCCAACATTTTTAAACCATCGGATATGGTTTCGATATAAATTCCATTGATTTATAGTTTGATTTGCTCCTACGTTCAATAATTCCAGTGGTCTGTCAGCCGTACATATTATCAATGGAACCCTTTGCTGAAACGCTTCTATGATTGCCGGATAAAGTTCCGAAGTAGCAGTACCTGAAGTTGTAACAATAGTAACTGGAATATCTGTTGCTTTTGCTAATCCTAATGCAAAAAATCCGGATACTCTTTCATCGATATTAACAAAACATTTAATTCCTTTTTGATTGGCGAAGGCTACAGTAAGAGGTGTACTTCTTGATCCGGGTGATATACAAGCATAACGAACTCCTAATCCATAAAGCTGGTTTACAAACGCTTGCGCCCAGATAAAATTTCTGTTAACTGGCTTTTTGCTCATCAAATAAATTCAGGATAGTCTTGAACTTCAACTCGGTTTCAAAAAACTCTTCTTTTGGATCTGATTCTTCTACAATACCTGCGCCGGCATAGATGTAAAGTTTCTCATCTTTGCAAAGAGCTGATCGAATTGCAACTGCAAATTCGCAATTCATCTCAAGACTTATCCAACCAATCAATCCTGAATATAATCCCCTATCAAATTTTTCTAATTTTCTAATTGATTCCCGAGCTTTATCTTTAGGTAATCCGCAGACAGCCGGGGTAGGGAATAGTGATTCCATTAAATTAAAAACTTTATTTTCGGAGTATAATCTTGCGCTTATCTTAGTATATAAATGTTGAACATTACTGAGTTTTATTATCGTGGGATTCTTCTTCGCAGTTATTTCATCGGTATACATCGATAGGGTGTTCTCAATAAAATCTGTAACAAACTTATGTTCTTTTAAATTTTTGTTGTTCATTAAAACTGTTTCAATATCCTGACTATTTGCGGGCGCTGAACCAGCCATCGCATCTAAATCGATTCTTTTATTTTGTGCGCTTATAAATTTTTCCGGTGAAGCACCAAAAAATATTGTTCCATTCGATTTAATCATATATAGATAACATTCCTGATAATCAGAATCTAACTTTTGCATACAATTGGTCCAATTAATTTCATCATTAACTTTATACTGAATCCTGCGAGACAATACAATTTTGTTTAAATTATTTTTAAGATATCCTTTCGCTTTGGAGATAAGATTAATCCAGGAATACTCTTCAGTTTTATATTCCCCAATTTTCTTTATAGCAACAGTGGTATTAATATTACCAATGTTATTTAAATTTAATATAGATGAAACCGATTGATTGAAACTAATGAATATATTTTCAATGTCTTCCTCAATATTAAATTTATGATTATATACTATATAAGTTTTGTCACGATTCTGGAAAATGATTAACCCGGGTATAAAAAAATTATTTGCCCTAAAATCATCCCATTCATCCGAAAAATTATTCTCATCAAAATTTACTCCACCTGTTATAATCGGTAAATTCTCAAGATTATAGTTCGCCCAATTATTTATAATATGAGAATTAATTTCAGTAATAATTGGAGTGAAGTTAAATAGATTACTATTATCTAATGGCAGCTCAATTAAACGATTAATTGCTATAAATGAATAATTGTCTTGAGCTTTTCTGTAAAATAAAACGTCTTTATACTTTTTGCTGATTGAGTTAAGTATAGAGATAAGATTTATATTATTTATTGGAAATGCAAAACTTAGAAAAGTATTATCGTCCAGCCTATCTTTGTTCATATTAACAAAGGTGCGAAAATCTATTATTCCTTTTGAGGCTGCAGCCGAATCTTTTGTTTTTACTATTTCCAAATTAAATCCTAATTAAAACACTAATTTAATGATATTAAATCATTAAAAATGTAAGTCATCTTCTATTGTTGCTAATAATCTTAAATAGCTATCATATCGTTCTATGGGGATCCTGTTATTCTCGACGGCTGTAATAACCCCACAGTCTGGTTCATGATCATGAATACAAGAATTGTATCTGCAGTTTTTTAAAAATTGTGTAAATTCTATAAAATAATGTGCGAGATCTTCCTTTCTTATACCGTAAGGCTCTATTTCTCTTACACCGGGCGTATCAATTATAAATGTATCATTATCAATTGGTATCATATTACTTGTGACAGTAGTATGTATCCCTTTTCCGGTGTAATTACTTATGTCGCCAATTTTCAAATTTAAATCCGGAAAGATTACATTTAAAATTGAAGACTTTCCAACACCTGATTGTCCCCAAAACAGACTAATATTTTCAGGTAAGAAATTTTTTATTGTTTCCATTCCCATTTTTGTTATGATGCTGGAAGCAATAACTTCATACCCTGTATTTTCGTATAACTCCTTCCATTTTTCAATTTTATTATCATCGTCCAGGTCTGATTTGTTGATAACAATGAATGATTTTATACCTGCACTTTCTGATGCAGCTAAAAATCTGTCTAAAGTTCGGTTATTAAAATCCGGTTCAAAAATGCTGCAGATAACAAAAACCTGATCAATATTTGCTGCAATAATTTGTTCAAGTCTTTCACCACGGTAACCAGCGCCTTTTTGTTTAGGTGCTTTTCGTGAAAGATAATTTGTTCTTTGCTTTATTGAATGTATCACCCCACTTTCATTTTTATTAATGTCAAATTCAACATGATCACCCACTGCCGCAATATCAGTCAAAAATAGTTTATCTTTTTTAAGAGCAAATACTTTTTTGAATTTTCCCCGAAGGCTGCAGCGGTATGTTTTATTCTGACCGGTAAGAACATAAAAATCTTTGCTTTCTATTTTAGTAATCAGTCCTTTGATCAATTCCTCAAAAATATTTAAATGAAAGATAACAAAAAATATTAACGAATAAGTTTTATCGCAATATTAAAAGAGAGGCACTACTAAAAATAAAGTGTGATTGAATGAGGGTAACTTCCCGGTAATAGCTTAATTTAAGCTGGCAGAAATGCTTAAAACCACATTTTGAACATTTACATCATGCAGCGTTCTCGATACATTTGAGCCGTAATTATCACTGAAATTTTTCCACCAGCCATAAGCATAAGCAACATCTATTTTAAAAACATTTCCTAACATTAGTCCAATACCTGCTGTTAAATATTTTTTATCGAAGTCAGCAGGGTCTTCTGCAAAAGGCGATTCAATATACATTGCACCAATGCGTCCCCATATTGGCAGGGAAGGAACTTTTAATTCGGCACCTGCATTATATGTAACTGCAGTACGAAAAAGATCGGCAATTTCCTTATTACGTTCAATTCTGTACTGAGTTCCCAAACCCTCTGTAAATTTCATCTGAGTGTAATCGATTAGTTTTGCTTCGCCGCTTAAAGTTAATATTGATACTTTATATGATGCTCCGGCACTGTATTCAAAAGGAGTTTTAATTTCATATTCAACTAAATCTATAATCGGCTCTGCCAATTCGAAACCGGCACCGTTTCCAAATTCGCTTGATACATTTACATAATAACTTTCTTTAATAGTATAATAACTGGGAAATTTTACCGTTGCACCAAATTTGAAGAAGCTTTCCCAATCATATAAAACACCAAGTTTAAAATCCCATCCGCTAATATCCCAATCTATAATATCATTAAAATAAAATGTTTGGAAGTCTTTTGTAGAAACATCTCCCGGAACAAGTTCAATATCGTTACCATAAATGTCTTGTGTATCATCTTCAAAATAGTCTCTGTCTCTATTATAACTTCCACTTAGAATGTTAAAAGTCCCGCCAACAAATAAACCTTTTGCCATTTCGTTTGCAATTGCAAAAGACCAATTGCTAATGCTTCCTTCGGTTCTGGTTCTTCCGCTTTGATTTAGTAAACCGTTTATTAAAGTTGTATCTCTTAAATAGCTTTCGGTATTCGAATCAATAATTTCATAAGCTAATCGGATATCGTTTGTAATCGGAACTAACTCATTAACATCACCTGTAACAAATTGGATCATAGATGTGCTGCCGCTGTTAAATCCATCAAATTCAGTGAGAGAATTAAATTCTTTTACTCTACTATATCCTAAAGCAAATACTAAACTGCCTTTTACGGTAGGTACAGGATAGACAAATCCAAATTGATTAAGATTAACCGTAGTTTTTATTGCATTTGAATTATTGCCTAAAAATGAAACTGTGTTATCAAAAGAATTAGTGTTTAAAGTAACCGATAATCCAAACTTTTTTGCTAATCCTAATCCTGCGGGATTAAAAATCACTGCGGAGTAATCATCACTCAATGCTATAAAACTATTTCCCATTCCGAGTGCTTTAGCTCCGGTATAAAGACCCGGTTCGCTTAAAAGCAGTGCATCATTGAAATTCTGCGCCGAAGAGAAAGTTGCAAAACTTAATATTGTAACTATAATAATTCTAAACTTCATCGCCTGTTCCTTTTTCCACCTTGGTTTCTTCCGCCGGAATTTCTTAGGTCATCTCTTATCCTATCATTATTTGCCGGAGGTGTTACGGGCTTTCTTATTTTTTCTTTTTTCGGCGGATTCTCCGGGAATAGTATATTTTGTCTGGGAGGTACAGGAACAGGTTGGGGACAAGGAGCCGGAAGAAATATAATAATGGGCGGTGGTTCGTGATACACATAACTATCATCATCCTGTACAGCAATTTGTGTGTAACATCCTGTTAAACTAAAAGCGGCTATTCCAATTCCAAACAATAGTATAGATAAGCGCTTTTTCATTTTTCTTTTCTCCCATCAAAAATTATCTATGTCCCCTGCCACCCCCATGACTTGATCCGCGAGAACCACCGTGACTTGATCCACGGGAACCACCGTGATTAGTTCCCCTCGAAGTTGTTCTGGGCGATGAATACGATCTTGGTGTATTATTTCTCGGTTGATTATAACTTCTTGTATTTGTATTCCGTTTCGGTGGCTTGTAAATGTGTCTGGTTGTATTGTTTTTTCTGGTCTTGTTATATTTTCTTTGTGTTTTATTACTATTGGTGTTAGAATACCTATTAGACTTATTTCTATTAGTTTTAGTATACTTCTTGGAATTATTTCTATTAGTTTTAGTAAACCTCTTTGTTTTAGTGGTTCTATTACTTTTCGTGGTGAATTCTTTAGTTCGAGTATTTCTATTGCCCTTTAATTGTGTGTTCGATTTTCTAGTACTATAATTAAATTTCTTTTTCTGATCGGTATTTCGTGATCCGAGTGTTTTTTTAGTTTTATTTCTATTCGTTTCTTTAGAATTACTGATAAACTTAGATTTATCCAGTGTTCTCTTTTTAATGTTTTTATCATTATTTATTGAATTTACTGTGTATAACTCTCTGTCCTTCGTATTCTTTCTCACTTCATTTCGAGATAAATTTCTTTCTCTATCAGTGTTTCTACCTGCATTATCGGATACTAATGTCGGATTTCTGAGTAGATCCCTTCTTCTATTACTATAACCCCTATTACCCGAATTTCGTAATCTTGTCACATAACCTGATCTGGTTTTATAATGTGGATTATAATATCCGCTATAGTGTCCACCGTAATATCCTCCATGACCATAATAAGGATAATAACTATAGTAATATGTAGGGAAATAATAATAAGGTGGATAGAGGTAATAATGCCCCGGATAATATGGATGATACCATCCGGTGTACCAGGGATAGTAGTAGGAATAGCCGTAGCCAAAACCAAATCCGAATAAAACTGATACTGTAGGATAGTATGAGTAATAGTCATCTTGAGGATAGTAAGGATTGTAACCATAATAGTTGTTGATTACTATTTCATCTTCATAATCCGAGCTATCTTCACCTTCATAATAGTAATCCAGTGTATCAGATTCATCAAAATATCCCCCTTTACTTACTTGTGCATTCTCATACTCATAATCATCGTAAGATTGGTTTGAGAAAGTAGAATAGGAATCATCCTGTGTGGCTAACTGTGTGTAACATCCTGTTAAGATTAAGGGTAAAGTTCCGATAACTAATAAATATTTGATTACGATCTTTTTCATTTTGCACCTCTCAATTTTTACTTAACCATATTTAGCAAATTTTACGCCTAATAATCAAGTTAGAAATTGATGAATTTTAGCTGAATTTAGTGAAAAGTATTTTATTCTGTATAAATCCTTAAACTAAAATGTATATTAAATGATACAATTTCAATAGTTATTAAAGAATCAGAAACAGGATAATTGATCAAAATATAGCCTGAATGTAATTGATCCTCAAACCTCTATCGGGAGAGCCATCTTCCCTAAGACTATTTTCTAACAAATCTCTAAAATCCAACTCAAGTGTAAATCCATTTCCTACACTCCAGCGCAATCCGGCATTCAAATATCCTTTTCCGTCTCCAAAATCTCCGTTGTTATCATTAAGTGCAAAATTATATTCTAAAATGAAAGAGACTTGAGAACCGACCGTCTTTTCTAATCCAACCATAAGATTTACAAAATTATCTCCGTCACTATTTTCAAGAGAATAATTTCCTGTGGCATGTAGAGATAAAAAACCCCATAACCCAAAGTTTTTACTAGTCCCGGCAAAAAATCCGGGTGATTTAAAAGTGTATCGGTTTTCACTATCAAAATATTTTCCTTTTCCCTGGGAATCAAAACCAATTGTTATTGCCGGTAAAGTTGAAGACTCATTTAATAATCTTACCCTAACATTTATACCCGGCCATTTATACCAATCAATGGAACCTCTGCTAATTACATTCGAACCCCCATAAGATATTCCGAAACTCAGATTTTTAAAAACACCGACATTCAAATAAGCAATAAAAACTCCATCAGCCATAATATCTGTTGTAACATCCACAAATCCCTTTTCTAAAATTCCTGCTGTGGGCATATCAATTAAAAACATGTATTCGTATTTAGCTGATTCGCCTGCGGTTCCTTGAGCAAAAAAATTATTTGTTAAAATTAATGATAAGACGGTGAGAAGTAAAATTTTATTCATATTTTCATATTTAGTAAATCTTTGTACGAGTTATAACTAAAAATAATAATTATTTACATAACTTTAATTTATTTTATTACAAATTCATACTTGTTTTGATAGCAGGGAAACCTCAACATAAGTTGGAAATAAAGAAAAATCGGATTCAATATAAATACCAATAATACCTTCTATACCTTTTGATCTTAGTATAAACATACCAACATCTTCTTTTACTTTAATTATTTCAACAATATTAATTCCTTTAACAATTTTAAATTTCCCGGTCGCAGTTCTAAAAGGAACTTTCCATCCCAACGCATTTATGGGTTTAATTTCAATTTGTATTTCACAAGATGGATCAGCAAAAACTATTTTTGGACTAACCGTTATTTCTATTTCATATATATTGAAAATAAAATAGTACAGAATACATCCTGCTAAAAATAATACCAGAATTGCAAGAGAAAAAAACTTAAACGCGTTGTTCATTATAATATTTAATTGATCCTTGTTTGTTTCATACCAAATTATTTATGATCTGTCTTCACATCTCCTATCTTGAACACTGCAGTTTAATAAAAGCAATTAGAGAGATGTGAACCTGTTTGAATAATTCATTGAAATTAATTAATTATTTTGCACATTAAAAATATGTTTTATATCTGTTAAAATAATACCGATTTTTATTTAACTTTTATGAATCAATAATATTTAATCAACAATTACCTTGTTATTCAAAGGGCTTAACAATATATTTTTATGATAATTAATAATGTTTATGAGATATTTTTTATACATAGTATTAGTAACAATATTTATTGCCGGTTGTTCAGGAAATAAAGAAGTTAACAAAGCATTGAGTGGTTCAAGTACTAAAGATGTGGTTGATAATCCCAAACAAAAAGCTATGGAACATTTTCTGAACGGTAGTGTTGCAGAGCAAGAAGCAGACTATCAAAAGGCGGTATCAGAATATCAAAGTGCCTTACAGTACGATTCTAGTGGTGGAATATTTTATGCCCTGGCAAAATCATACCTGGCTCAGAATAAACTTTCAAATGCTCTTCAAAATTCACGTATATCGATCCGGTACGAACCAAACGAACTGGCGTACTACAATCTTATGGCAGATATTTTTATTGTAGCAAGGGAAAATGATTCAGCTGCCGTTGTACTTGAAAAAATTATAGATATGGCGCCTAATGAGATTAATATTTATTATAAATTAGCAAGAGTTTATGAGAATTCGAAACCGCTTGAGGCAATTAGAATCTATGAAAAGTTAACAGATGTTATCGGACCGGAATGGAATATTTTGATCCACGTATCTGAATTATATGAAAAACTTGGATTTAATAAAGAAGCTGCCGAATCATTAGAAAAATTATTGGCGATTGATCCAAGTAACATAGCCTTACAAAAAATGATTATTGATTTTTATCAGCGAAACAAAAACTATGATACTGCATTGATAATGGTAGACGATATTATTGATTTAACACCTGATGATTTGGATGCCCGTGAAAAGAAGGCACAGATATTAATTCAGAA
This sequence comes from Bacteroidota bacterium, assembly GCA_022562275.1. Classification (GTDB taxonomy): domain Bacteria; phylum Bacteroidota; class Ignavibacteria; order Ignavibacteriales; family Ignavibacteriaceae; genus BMS3ABIN03. The sequence continues at coordinate 8,559 of JADFPP010000063.1, read as the reverse complement.
AGGGGATTGGAAAGCAGCATCACAGGAATATAAACTGATCCTTAAAGAGGAGGATATTCCTCTTGAAGTAAAAATTGGTATTGGCGCTTCTTTTTTTGTAGTAGCATTAACTGATTCATCAGTGCTTCCAATTACAAAGGAAATATTTGAGACGATTGATAAGGATACATCCGATTGGCAGGTTAATCTTTATCTTGGTGCAATAGCATTGAATGAAGGTGATGACTCGACTGCGATAGAACATTTTAATTTTGTTACGGAGAATGCACCCTGGAATTCTCAAGCCTGGATTCGGTTAGGCGGGTTATACTTCGATAATAAAAAATATGATGAAGCTGAAAAATTAATGAAAGAAGCAGTCGATATGTTTCCAAATGATTTTGCTGTAAATCTTATTCTTGGATTATCACTTGCGCAAAATAGTAAAACCGAAGAGGCGGAACCGTTTTTACTAAAGTCGGTTCAGCTTAATCGAGGAGATCTTACTGCACTCTCTGCTTATGCATTCACTCTTAGTCAGTTAGGCCGCGAAGAAGAATCTATTGAGTACGTTAAAATTGCTCTAAAAATTGAGCCTAATGATGTTAATCTATTAGGACAATTAGGATTGAGTTATAATAATTTAAATTATATGGCTCAAAGTGATAGTACATACGAGCAAGCTCTTAAATTGGATGTGCAGAATGCATTAATAAATAATAACTATGCTTATTCGTTATCAGAAAGGGGGTTGGAGCTTGAGCGTTCCCTAAAAATGGTAAACATTGCATTGGATGCCGACTCTGCAAATTCATCTTATCTTGATACAAAAGGGTGGATATATTTTAAACTTGGTGAATATGAAAAAGCTAAGGAGTTTATTGAGAAGGCTATTGATGAGGGTGGTGAGAATGCGGTAATGCTTGAGCATTTAGGTGATATTATGTTTATGAGCGATAAACAAATACAAGCCGTAGAAATCTGGAAAAAAGCACTGTACCTGGATTCCGGGAATGAATCCCTTCTTCAAAAAATTAAATCGGGTGTTATTTGAAATCTTTTATAGTGCTTTCTCAAATCTCTCTAATCGTTTTCAGCTTATTCTTTTGGGGCTGTGTACCCTCTAAACCATTAGATGAAATAGAAATACTTCCCTCAGAAAGATTAATTAATAAACTTGAGGCGAATAGAAGGAAAATAAGAAACTTTGAAGGGGTTGGTGTTCTCAAAATAAAATCCGAACGGTATGATAACAGTGCCAACTTTAGAATTATGATGCAGAAACCTGATTCGATTTATCTTACAATATTTGGTCCTTTCGGGATAGAACTTGCACAGGCATTAGTAACTAATGATAAGTATATATTTTATGATGCGATTGAAAACACTGCGTATAAAGGTGATGTAAACGCGGATATTTTAAAGGACATCTTCAAGATCAATTTGTCTTTCAGTGATCTTATGGACGCTTTTGTTGGCTCTGTGAACATGACGCAAAATCTATACAAGCAGCCTGATAGTTATGAAGTGGATTATGATAAATATGTTCTAACGTACATCGACTCGGTTAATTACATTACAACAATTTATAAGGTGGATATTAGAGAATTGAGTATTACAGATTACAAATTAAGCGCTGCAGATGGTTCCGTGAATATTGAAGGCAAATACTCGAACTTTGAATTAGTGGAAAATGTTGCTATTCCGTTTTCTATAAAGATAGAAAATAAATTAGCCGATCAGGTGTTAAGTATAGATTATAGAAATATTGTTGCGAATCAACAAGGTGTATATATTGATTTTATTATACCCGATGATGCAACTATAATTTCGTGGTGATGAAATATTTATGTAAAATATTGTTAATTATTCTCATCCTTCCTTCAATAGCTCATCTTCAGGAAAAATTGCAAATCGAAGAAAAACAAGCTGAACTTTTTCAAATAAGAAATGAAATATCCCAACTTGAAAATAATCTTTCAAAGAAATCGGAGAAAGAGAAAGAATCTTTTGATGCTTTAGAAAATTATAATAAGCAGGCTTTTCTGTTAAATAAAGTAATAAATAAGTTCAGAAATGAAGAAGCAGTTATACAAAAAGGGATTGAAATTCTTGAAAAAAAAATAATTTCCACAAAAGATGAAATCGATTTATTGATGCATAATTATGCTGTTTATGTTGTGGCATTGTATAAAAAGGGCGTGTTTCTTGAAATAGAAAATGTAATAAATGCAGAATCGTTAAGACAGGCATTAGTCCGTATTCAATATCTCCACAAGTTTTCAGAAAGAAGAAAAGATGATCTTGAAGAATTTATAGTAAAAAAGCAAGAATTATTAGTTGCAAAAACAAAACTGGAATTTGAGAAACGAAAGAAAAAACTTTTAGTTGCTGCAAAGGAATCGGACGAAAAGCAGTTAAAAATTAAACTTGAAGAAGGGAAAAAGATATTAGCATCAGTTAAAAAAGATAAAGATGAATTAAAAAAAATTATTGATGTTAAAAAGCAATCACATGAAAAAATAAAATCTTTAGTTTCTAAACTTGTTAAAGAAGCTGAAAGAAAAGAAAAATTAAGAAAAAAAGCATTGCTTGCGTCAAATGAAGGAATTATAAACGAATCAACTTTAAATGAAGAGTCTATAACCAGTTGGGAGTATTCTTTAGACACGTACAATTTTTCTTCCTTTTCTGAGTTGAAAGGTATTATGATTTGGCCATTGCATAATGGTAAAATTATAAAAAGGTTCGGTCAGAGTAAAAATTTGGATCTGAATACTATAACTGTTAATTATGGCGTTGATATTTCTGCTGCGAACGATCCAAATGTTTTATGTGTAGCAGACGGTATTATATCTGCAATAGACTGGCTTCCCGGTTACGGCAGTATTATCATTGTTACTCATAAAGAAGATTATAGAACAGTTTACAGTCACTTATCGGAAATATATGTGAGTGAGGGGGAAAAACTTAAAACCGGAAAGGTTATTGCAAAAATTGGTGATTCCCTTGATGGGAAAGTATTGCATTTTGAAATTTGGAATTCAAGAGAGAATCAAAATCCGGAAGTATGGTTAGCTAATAAATAATATTTAATATCGGAATATAATTGTTAAACCTTCCCGAAAAATTAAAACTCAATCGTATATTAATACAAAATTTTACATCACTGTCTATTCTTCAAATAGCAAACTATTTATTTCCTCTTATTGTCTTACCGTACGTTGTTCGCATTCTCGGACCGGCAAAGTACGGTTTAATAAATTTTGCTGCGGCATTTATTGCTTATTTTAGTTTGATGTGTGATTATGGTTTTAGTCTTTCAGGAACGAAAGAAATATCAATTATAAGAGATGATAAAGAAAAACTCTCACGAACATTTTCAACAATCATTACAATCAAACTTCTTCTTTCAGTTGTTTCTTTTCTGCTCTTCATTCTAATAGTTTATTTTATACCTTTCTTCAAAAACAACTGGGAAGTTTACGTTTTGAGTTACGGATTTGTTATAGGTGGAGTTCTCTTTCCGGGTTGGTTTTACCAGGGAATTGAACGGATGAAATACATTACAATTATTCAAGTTTTTGTTAGAAGCATTGCAACCGTTTTAATATTCATGTTAGTAAATGAGGAAAATGATTATCTGCTCCTTGTTTTATTAAATTCATCAGCCCAAATCTTAATTGGTGTTGCAGGATTGATTGTTGCCGGAATAAAATTTAAAATTAAATTCAGATTGCCTTCGTTTGAGGAGATAAAATCTCAATTAAAATCCGGGTGGAATATTTTCCAATCGATGATTGCAATAAATGTTTACACAACATCCAATACTTTTATTCTTGGTTTATTTGTCAGTGAAACTATAGTTGGCTACTATGCTGCTGCGGATAAAATAAGAATGGCATTTCAGGGAGTGCAATCTGTGTTAGCACAAACTGTGTTTCCTCATGTAAATAGTCTGGTAAAAGAATCTTATGAGAAATTCATTTTATTCATAAAAAGATTTCTAAAATTGGAAGTTACCATCGGTTTCTCTGTTAGTTTGTTATTATTTATTTTTTCACCTCAGTTAGTAGAACTTTTATTAGGTGAAAAATTTGTAACATCAGGGGAGTTGTTAAGGATCATATCTGCGCTGCCGTTATTAATTTCTTTAAGTAATATATTTGGAATTCAAATAATGCTTCCGCTTGGTTATGATAGAGCATTTAACAGAATAATAAGTTCGGCTGCATTGCTGCATATCCTTTTATTGATAGTAATAGTGCCTGCATATTTCGCAATTGGGACATCAATTGCAGTAGTTATAACTGAGTCTGTCGTTACACTTTTAACTTTTTTGTTTGTTATGAGGAAGAAGATATTGATTACAAGCAAAAACTTTAATTAGGCAAACAATCAATTTTTAATTGCTTTTAACTTGATGAAAACTTATTTTAATAATAAATGTAACAAGTAATTATTTATGCCAAGTGTTCTTAGAATCGGTCCGTATAGATTGTTTTTCTACTCTAGTGATGGTGACGAACCGCTCCATATTCATGTTGAACGTGATAATTACATTGCAAAAATTTGGCTTGATCCAATTAGGTTGCAAAAAAGTGGTGGATTTACAAGGAACGAAATCACAGAAATAATCAAAATCGTTGAAAAGAATAAAAATAAATTAACGGAAAAATGGAATGAATTCTTTAGCAATAGAAGTTGAAATCCCGAAAGTTGAAAACGTAATCGTTACGGATGAAACTTTAAGTGTAGAATTAAGTGACGGAAGAACTATCTCGGTTCCACTCGCCTGGTACCCGCGTTTATTGAATGCGACTGAAAAAGAGAAAAAAAATTGGAGATTAATCGGAAGAGGAGTGGGAATTCATTGGGAAGATATTGATGAAGATATAAGTGTTAAGGCATTGCTATTGGGCAGAGCTTCCGGTGAGTCGCAGCAATCATTGAAAAAGTGGTTGGGAAAAAGGAAAAAGAATAAATAACTCTACCAAACTTTAATAGAAATATATCTATATAAATTTGTCATTTATATAGAAATGAGTTTATCATAAAATCCTTTAATTCGAAAATGGAAAATCAAACAAAAGTTGATATACTTTCTAAAACATCCGGTATTTGGAAATATCGTAAAATTGGTGGGCTGGATTATGTGAGAAAATTAAGAGACGAGTGGCACAGACCATGCAGAATTTTACGCTCTTCCATAATCTTAAATCAAACAATTCGTTCTAATTCGAGCAACTTGCCTGACGGCAGACAGGTTAGCGGCTAAAATTTTTCAATAAAAGTAACCTTTGAATAACCTCTGCAAGGCAGGCGTAGCGAAACAATAAAGTTAGAATACGCTCAGAATTATAAGTATTTGAAAATACTTTTTCAATTAAATAAGGTTATGCGAAGCCTCCTAAAAGTTTAAAGTCACTACAAAAACACAATCATAAAACCGCATAATATTTAAACCATACTTGTAAAAATATCCGATATTTAGATAAGTACACTTACAAAAATATCCGTTTTTTTAACTAAATGAATTTTCTTTCATAATTCATTTTATTCCAAAACATTCATAAATCGAAAGTTATTATCTTGCATTAATGAAATACGATTACTTAATAGTAGGTGCAGGTTTTGCCGGCTCAGTGATGGCTGAACGATTAGCTACTCAATTAGATAAAAAGGTTTTGATTGTTGAAAAGCGTCATCATATAGGTGGAAATGCTTACGATGAATATGATGAGCATGGAATATTGGTTCACAGATACGGACCGCATATATTTCACACAAACAGTAAAAAAGTATTTGAGTACCTTTCTCAATTTACTGAATGGATACCTTACGAGCACAAAGTGTTGGCAAAATTAGACGGTAAGTTGTATCCAATCCCGATTAACAGAATTACGCTAAACAAATTATATGATTTGAATTTACAGACAGAAAAAGACGTGGAAGAATTTTATAAAAAAGTAAGAGAGAAAAGATATCCTATTAAAAACTCTGAAGATATAATTGTAAATCAAATCGGAACTGATTTATTTGAAAAATTTTTCAGGCATTACACAAAAAAGCAATGGAACTTAGAACCGAAAGAACTCTCCGCTTCCGTTTGCGGTAGAATTCCGGTAAGAACGAATGATGATTGCAGATACTTTACAGATAAATACCAATTTATGCCCAAAGACGGCTACACAAAAATGTTTGAGAGAATGCTCTCGCACAAAAATATAGAAATTGTACTGAAAACCGACTACAAAAAAATAATCAATGATGTTAGATTTGATAAGTTGATTTACACTGGACCAATTGATTACTTTTTCGATTATGAGTTTGGCAAACTGCCGTATAGGTCAATTAGGTTTGAATTTAAAAATTACAAAGATAACGTATTGCAAGAATGCGCAGTTGTCAATTACGTAGATAAAAAAGTACCATATACTCGTGTAAGCGAGTACAAACATTTAACTGGTCAAAATATTGAATCCACAAGTTTATCTTTTGAATATTCTGCAAAAGATGGTGAGCCGTATTATCCAATACCCAATAAAGCTAACAACGAGCTATTGAAATTATATCAAAATAAAGCCAGCAAATTAGAAAATGTAATTTTTTGTGGCAGGTTAGCAGAATACCAGTATTATAATATGGATCAGGTGGTTGCTAACACCTTAGCGAAAATTCAAATGTTGGTGAAATGAGTAAAATATTATTAACAACATTTACGGGTTTCCCAACTCATTTGACAGGGGGACCAAATAGAATTATTTATGAGATTCTTAGGAAATTAGATTACAGGAATAATTCGGTCACCTACTTTTCCAAAAACTATCATAAGACATTTAGTGATATAAACGGATCAGATTACACGGTGGATTCAATCCAGGTGAGTAAATCGGGTCTGGGTAGATATTTTTTTCGTAATAGTAAGCTTTATAGAAAAGTAGTAACCACACCATTTTATCTCAATTATCATTACAGAGCAGCACGAAAATCTTTTGAAGATTTTACCGATTTACTTATTAATTTTAATATAATTCATGCACATGATGTTCTCAGCTTATATTACTTTAAAGATCATCCAGCAAAAAAAATTTTAAAGATTCATAGTAAGGGACCGATCATTTAGGATTTGAAAGATTATCATTCTCGTTCAGATTTAATGAAAAACTGGTATTCCCGATTCAACCTTATGGAGGAAGAATCAATAAAAGCGGCAGATGTAATAACTTTTCCAAGCTTGGAAGCGAGGAAATTGTTTTCAGATAATAAGATTGCAATCGACGAATCAAAAGTTAAAATTATTTATAATGGAATCGATATAGAAAAAATAAAACAACTTTCAAATTCAAATAATATCCTTATTGATTATGGAATAAAAGAAAATCATGATTTATTTCTGCTGAATGTTGCTGACCACATTAAAGTGAAAAACATAAGTTCAATTATTAAAGCTGTGTATTACCTTAAAAGGGAATATAATCGCAATCCTTTGCTTGTCAATGTTGGAATAGGTCCTGAAACAAATTATTTGCAAAAAATGATTAATGAAATGGCATTAAGGGATAATGTTATTTTACTAGGTTCATTGAGTAATGATGAAATAATCAAATTTATGAATTACTTTGATTATTTTATTATGGCATCTGAAAGAGTTGTTTTTGATTTAGTTATTTTGGAGGCAATGGCTTGTGGGATGATTGTTATTGCAAATAATAATGGTGGTAATAAAGAGATAATAGAAAACGGGTTCAATGGTTATTTATTAAATGAAATTAGAGCAGAAGAAATTGCCAATGTGGTTATGGAAGCCAATGAAGGCTGTAGAGCTCAAGCAAAAAATAGTGTCGAACAATTTGATTCCAGCATAATGGTAAGGGAATATGAAATGTTATATTGTTAAACAATATAAATTTAGGTAATTAGTTAAAATCCGGACTAAAGTAAAAAAATTAAATAAAATTATCTGGATTTGCATTGAAGTTTCTGAGATGATTATAAAAGTTTGTCATTTAGCAGACCACCTTAATGGAAAGGTTGACGGAATCTTTACGCATATCAAAATGATTATGCGAAATTCTGATCGAAGTAAATTTTTACATTACCTTTGTTTTCAAGGCGATAAAAACATTGAGGAAGAAATAGAAAATTTAGGTGGAAAGGTGATAATCTTACCTGAGATCACTTCCAAGGTTCCAATTAAAGCAATCATTAAGTTTATAAGAATTGTACGTGATGAAAATATTCAGATAGTTCATACTCATTATCTAAAACCGTATATCATTGCAGGATTTTGCAACATTTTCTTAAAGAGAAAAGTTATTTTTAATTACCATGGTATTTTTATTAAAAATGAGTATTACAATTTTATTGAAAAGGCACTCTATCAAATTGCACATTTCGCAATCACTAAATTTAGAGGTGTTCAACTAGTTCTTACACCTTCTAAATTTTCAGAGGAAAAATTGCGTTCTGAAACTAAACTCTTCTCAAAAGTTATTTCTTATTATAATGGTGGCAATCTATTTTTAGATAATAATGATCTAGATAATAATGTTGTTTCTACGATTGAAAGTGTAGATT
>JADFPP010000062.1 GCA_022562275.1 Bacteroidota bacterium | reverse complement strand
TGTTGAAATTATTTTTCCATTACCATTCAGAAAAACCTTTACATACAAGGTCCCCGAAGATTTAGAACTTTCTGCAAAAATGGGTGTTCGTGCGGTAGCACCATTTGGGAAAAGAACACTTACCGGGTTTATAGTTAACACTTCTTCTAAAACTTCCGTTAAGGAGAAAATTAAATTTATTTACGATATTTTAGATGATAATCCAATAATAGACCAACGGAGTTTAAAATTTTACAATTGGTTATCCGATTATTATTTATCATCCCCCGGGGAAGCACTGCGGTTAGCCGTTCCGTTAGGTACTGAGGTTGAATCAAAAAGGAAAATTCAGATCGATGGCGAATTCTGTGAAAAGTTACTTTCAGAGGAAAAGAATAAATCATCCATACGGGCAAAGATTTTATCCGAGCTTTCAACACGCACACAAATTACCCAATCATATCTAAGCAAATTAGTTGGGAGAAAAAACATATACTCCCAGGTGCGAACACTCCAAAAGCAAGGTGCAATAACTATTACAAATGATGTTGAGAAAGCAAAAGTAAAACCCAAAATGATCAAGTTCGCTAAACTCAGCAAAACTATCGGAGAGGTTTATGCAGCTTTCCCCGAACTCGAAACACGATCACCAAAACAAGTGAAAATATTGCTTGAAGTTATTGCATCAAAAGAAAAATTACTTCCCGTTGCTGAACTTCTTCACAAAACCGATTCATCCAAATCATCAATTGACTCTTTGCAGAAAAAAGGATTTGTTACTGTTTTCGATAAAGAAGTTGAGAGAAGGTTTTCCGAAGCATATCGGGAAGATCATCAGCAATTAAACTTAACAGCACAGCAAACAAAGGCTATCAAAGAAATCCTCCCATCTGTTAAAAAACAAAAGTTTGAAACATATCTTCTTCACGGGGTAACCGGAAGCGGTAAGACACAGGTGTATATTGAACTAACCCAGGAAGTACTAAAACAAAAGAGATCATCCCTGATTTTAGTTCCTGAGATATCACTTACACCCCAGATGACCTCACGACTGTTCAATAATTTTGGGGACACTGTAACGGTTATCCACAGCCGGATGTCAGCCGGAGAGCGTTATGATTCATGGCGGAGAGTGTTACGCGGAAAATCCAAAGTTGTGATAGGTGCGCGCTCGGCATTGTTTGCACCTTTAAGGAATATCGGAATAATTGTTGTTGATGAAGAACACGATTCGAGTTATAAGCAAGGCGATTTAATTCCAAGATATAATGCAAGAGATGCTGCAGTTTATTTAGGCAGTCTCCACAAATGTCCCGTTGTGCTTGGTTCTGCAACACCTTCAATTGAAAGTATGTACAATGCAAAAGCCGGTAAGTATAAACTTCTTGAATTACCCGATAGAATTGATGATGCAAAATTACCTAAAATAATATTTGTTAATATTAATAAAGAACGTAAAAGGAAAAGGATGGAGAATGTCTTTTCCAAACTGCTCCTTGATAAAATAGAAGACCGGCTTAAGAAAAAAGAGGGAACAATCATTCTTCAAAACAGAAGAGGATTTTCCACACAAATTTATTGCGAGGATTGCGGAGAAGTTGAGATATGTGATAATTGTTCCGTTCCGATGGTATTTCATATCAATAAAAATATTATTCAGTGCCATTACTGCGGGTTGGTAAAAAATGTGCCGGGGGCTTGTACGCATTGCAGTTCCCTTGCAATAAAATTCTTTGGAACAGGTACGGAACGGGTTGAAGATGAACTTGATTTCTATTTTCCAAATGCAAAAATCACAAGGGTCGATTCGGATTCAATCTCACGCAAAGCAGTACTTAGTAAAATTCTCCTCTCTTTCGGAAAAGGGGATATTGATATCCTGGTCGGAACACAGATGGTTTCGAAAGGATTGGATTTTTCCAGAGTAACTTTGGTTGGAGTAATAGCCGCCGAAACAACTTTATGGCTTCCGGATTTCAGAGCAGATGAGAGAACATTCCAATTGCTTACACAGGTTTCAGGAAGAGCAGGTAGAAGCAAAGTCCCCGGTGAAGTGATTATACAAACACAAAATGAAAAACATTTTACTTTACAAATGGTTTTAAAGAATGATTACTATGGATTTTATAATAAAGAAGCAGCAGACCGTAAGAAATTGGGATATCCGCCATTTACAAGAATTGCTTTGATTGAAACAAAAGATCAATCTGAAAAGAAAGCAAGAGGAGCAATTTATGATTTTTATTCCGAATTGATAAGATATAAAAAGTGGTTAAAAATATCCGCTCCGGCTTATGCAGTTATTGCCCGGTTAAAAGGATATTACCGTTTTCATATTTTGATAAAAAGTAATAAAAAAGATGATCCCGGTGGTGCAATTTTGCGTGAAGTCATTCTCAAATCATTTATAAAGTTTAACCGCAAATCGAGATATAAAGATGTAAAACTCTTTTATGATATTGATCCGCAGAGTATAATGTAATCAAGTGCCAGTCACCTTTGAAATAGCTGAGTAAGAGGTGACTGGCACTTGATGACCAGCACTTGAAAAAAGCATTTATCTCTCAACCAAATCCCATCCCTAATGCCATTAGAATCAAATCTCCTATTATCCAAAATGCAAACACCATAACAATATATTTTACTGTTGCATCAGATTTGAACATTTTAGCCAGCGCAATTCCCACAACTGTATAAAACCAAATTGCAAACGGATCAATTCTTCCTAAAAGAAAAGAAGCAATAGTTCCTTTATCAGTGCCTAAAAATGAAGCAGCGCTTGTATCTAATAACAATTTATTCATAACCACTGATAGAATTGCAACAACAATTACCTGCACAACTAAAATGTAAACAGGCAAACCTCGTGCAATCAGAGTGCCGCTGTAAGTCCCTTCTCCTTTAAGTGCAAATTTTGAAAGAAGAAAATAAACTAATGCCATAAAGAACAAGCCGATAAAAGTATAAACAACGACAGTAACGGAACGCATAACAGGACCGGTGAAGAATTTCATTACTCCTCTTGTCTGTTCCAGTGCGGCTTCTTTATCCGATTCGGTTATTTCGCCCTTTTGTACTTTTTCATCTAACTGGGATTCTACTTCCGCAACTTTTTTATCGAGCATTTCATCAAATTGCAATTTTAATTCGGGATTTTGAAACAGCATGAAATTTGATATAATGGCGATAACCAAAAAGCTGATTACGGGAAGAAGCCAATCAATTGCCTTTGGTGGAATCTTTGCAACTACATCAAAAGTTTTTCCCGGCTCAGTGAATACACCAATCATTTTATCGGAATGACTGAGTTCCTCTCCCTGCGGTGTCTCGGGTTCTGTGCTCCCTAATTGTGCGTTGACCTCATTTGTATCTGAAGGATCCATTTGCTCTCTCCTCTAAAATTTGTTTTAGATTGTGTACCAAAAAACTATCTATACTTTAATAAAAAGACAACAAAAATATAAGTTAAAATGAAATTTATTTAATAATATTAAATAAGTATAGAGAAAAGTATTATGCTATTTATTAAATTTGAACGTTAATTTTTCATTCCCATTTTAATGCTGTTAGAAAGAGCTTATGAAACCAAAAACGATCATCGAACCATTTAAAATAAAAACTGTAGAGCCCATAAGATTCACAACACACGAAGAAAGAAAAAAACTTTTGAAAGATGCCGGATACAATCCGTTTTTGCTGTACGCCGATGATGTGCTTATTGATCTGCTTACAGATAGCGGTACTTCAGCAATGAGTGCAAAACAGTGGTCGGGAATGATGGAGGGTGATGAATCATACGCAGGATCAAAAAGTTTTTACAAATTTGAAAGTGCCGTAAACAAAATCACGAACATGAAATATATCATTCCGACTCATCAGGGAAGGGCTGCTGAGAAAATACTATTTTCAGTTGTTGGTGGACCCGGCAAATATTTTCCAAACAATACACACTTTGATACAACCCGTGCAAATATTGAATTCAGCGGATCGGAAGCAGAAGACCTTCTAATCGAAATTGGTAAGCTTCCTGAGATACGTGCAGACTTTAAAGGAAATATGGATGTTGAAAAACTGGAAACATTCATAAAAAATAAAGGTGCTGAAAATATTCCCCTCTGTATGATTACAGTAACAAATAATTCCGGCGGTGGTCAGCCGGTTTCGATGCAAAACATTCGTGAAGTAAAAGAGGTTTGTAAAAAGCATAACATTCCGTTGTTTCTTGATGCTTGCCGGTTTGCAGAAAACGCTTACTTTATTAAAAAACGTGAGCCGGGATACCGGGATAAATCTGCTTTAGAGATTGCACAGGAAATGTTTTCTTATGCTGATGGTGCAACAATGAGTGCTAAAAAAGATGCCTTGGTTAACATTGGCGGCTTTCTTGCATTAAACGATGATGAACTTGCAATGAAGTGCAGAAATCTTTTAATAGTAACAGAGGGATTTCCTACTTACGGTGGGCTTGCCGGAAGAGATTTAGAAGCAGTTGCTCAAGGTTTGGAAGAGGTTGTTGATGAAAATTATCTTGAATACAGAATAAAAAGTGTAGAATATCTTGGTAACAAAATTGTTGAAGCAGGTGTGCCGATAATTGAACCGCCCGGCGGACATGCAATTTACATTGATGCTAAGAGATTCCTCCCAAATATTCCGCCCGAACAATATCCCGGGCAATCAATTGTGTGTGAATTATATCTTGAAGGCGGAATACGTGCTGTTGAGATAGGCAGCGTAATGTTCGGCAAATACGATGATAACGGAAAACTGATTCCCTCTATGATGGAACTTGTAAGAATGGCAATTCCGCGAAGGGTGTACACTCAAAGTCATATTGATTATGTAATTGAAATAGTTACCGAAGTCTTTAACAATCGAAACAAACTTAAGGGTTACAAAATTATATATGAAGCGTCTATGCTCAGACACTTTACCGCAAAGTTTGAACCGATCAGCTAATTGATGAAGCTTAAAAAAAAATACATACATAATAATAATCGCAATATTTTCAGACTTATCCCTACAGATACAGATAAAATAATAATAGAAGAAAGAGATGCGGATAAGAAACAGGCATATTTTAATTGTCTTCATATCGAAAGCGGAAAAAAGATATTAAAAAATTTTCAGTTAGATGAAAAATTTTGGGTTAGGATTGAAACCGTTTACAATGATGTGATATTTTTTCACAAATTTCAAAAACCCGATATGCCATATCACCGGGGGATAATAGCATATGATATAGAAAAAAAGAAAAAGATATGGGAGGACTTAGAAAATACTTTCCTGTTTATTAAGGATGATAAAGTGTATTCTTTCCAACAAAATTTTGAAGGCAGAGAATTCTTTACTTTAAATTATACCACCGGCGAAGTGATAGAAGAATTAGGAAATGATTCATCTTCAATAAATTTATTGCGTGAAGAAGTAATTGAATCGGAAGATTTTAGTGCATATATATTTCCAACTATGTTTGATTCATCAAAAGAAATAAATCAGAATGTAAATGAATGGCTAATTAAGCTAAGGGAAAACCACTTAATTTCGGGTAAAATTGAATTTGCATTGAAGGATAATCTTTTGATGTTTAATTTTCATGAGATCAATGCAGATAATTCTTTGAATAATAAGTTCAAAGCAGTTGATTTATTGAAAGGAAAGTATATATTAGAAGTAACACTTAACTTCAGCACAAATGCTTTTGTTCCCGATTCGTTTTTTGTGAAGGACAATCTGTTGTTTTTATTAATTGAAAGAAAAAAGCTGGGAGTTTACAATATCATAAATTGATTTAATGAGAAAGCAAAATGAATTTGATCGATGACGAAAAAAAACTATTATTAAGTACTGCAAGACAATCAATCCTATCCGCTCTAAATGAATCCACAAAGCCAGCAATCGATTATTCAGTATACCCGCTGCTTAAATTAAAATTGGGTGCCTTTGTTACGCTAAAAATAAATGAGCAATTGCGTGGTTGTATTGGTTACATAGTTGCAATGGGTCCATTGTTCGATACAATTTGTGAAACCGCACGTTCTGCAGCATTCAATGATCCGAGATTCAATTCGCTAACGAGAGAGGAATTTGATAAAATTAAAATTGAAATCTCAGTATTATCCCCGTTAGAGCCAATTACAAATTACGATGATATTGAGACAGGCAAACACGGTATACTTTTAGATGAAGGAGGAAGAGCGGTGCTGCTACCACAAGTTGCAACTGAAAATAATTTTAACCGGGCACAGTTTTTAACTGCACTTTGTCATAAAGCCGGTTTGTACGGAGAATACTGGAAAGAAAGAATGTTGAAAATAAAAATATTCACAGCCACAGTTTTTTCAGAAGAATGAAAGGAAAAATGAAATGGGAGATATACGAGCACCACACGTAGCCGGAACATTTTATCCGGCTGATCCGGAAAAGTTGAAAAATGATATAAGAGCTTTGCTGGATGTTTCAAAACCCGAAAAGGAGTTTAATAATATTTTCGGTTTAGTGTCACCGCATGCTGGTTATGTTTATTCGGGAAAAACTGCTGCACATGTTTTTAATCTGGTCAAAGGGAAAAAATATAAACATGTTGTTATTATTTCCCCAAGTCACAGTGAATACTTTCCCGGTGTTTCTGTTTTTAAAGGCGATGCGTATGAAACCCCGCTTGGCATTTTACAGGTAGATAATGAATTTGCAGATAAGCTGGTTGAAAACAGCAGGATTATCTTCAGGGGGATAGAAGGACACCGAAAAGAACATGCACTTGAAGTGCAGCTCCCGTTCTTACAGTCTGTGCTGGATAATTTTAAAATCGTTCCGGTTGTTATGGGCGATCAGGGAAAAATGTATGTGGATGAGCTTTCAACAAAGCTTGCAGAATCCGCGGATGACGATACTTTAATTGTTGCCAGTTCAGATATGTCTCACTTTTACTCAAAATCCGAGGCAGAGAAGCTGGACTCAATTATTGAGAAAAGAATTAATGATTTTGATTACAACGCACTGCAAGAGGATCTTAACACACATAACACTGAAGCTTGCGGTGGAGGACCTATAATTGCAATGATGAAAGCTGCAGCCCTTAAAAATAAGAATCACTCAACGGTTGTTCATCGCAGCGATTCGGGGGATGTTACAGGTGATGACAGGGAAGTGGTTGGTTATCTTTCTGCTGTAGTGTATGGAGAGTGAGTTATATTTTGTAATTGTGCGATTAGAATTATGAACACTTGAAAGTACGATAAATTTCTTTGCGAACTCAGCTTTTCTTCTTTGCATGCTCGGCGTGAACTAATTGGCTCCTTGTTTCACGCAAAGTTCGCGAAGTTGGAATCCGCAAAGAACACAAAGCAAATTAAATCCTTTCTTTGCTTAAATTGGGATATGAAAACTATAATTGCACTGATTGGTGCGGGAAGAATTTCGTATTCTCTTACATCGGCTTTGCTGAAAGGGGGTTACAATGTTGATACAATAATTAGCAAGCATTCTGATTCTGCCAGAGTCCTTGCAGGAAAATTTGGAATTAAGAATCACTCCGATGATTTAAGATACATCTCCCAAAAGGTAAAAGTTTTTTTCCTGGCTGTTCCGGATAGTGAAATAGAAAAGACAGCCAATCAACTTTCAAAACTAAATTTAAATTTTAAGCAATCTATGTTTATTCATCTTTCCGGTGCCGAAAATATAAACGTATTAAAACCTCTAAAAATCAAAGGATCAAAAACAGCTTCAATTCATTTAATGCAAACATTTCCTTCAAAAAAAGTTGTTCAACTTAAAAATGTTTACGCAGCTATTGAAACAGATGATGAATCATCTTATAAATATTTGTTACAGCTTTCAAACAAACTCAATTTAATTCCGTTTAGAATTGATTCAAAAAACAAATCCTATTATCATCTTGCCGGGGTTTTTGCTTCTAATTTTCTTACAGGTAATCTTCATTACTCAAAAGAATTATTATCACTGAACGACATCGAACAGGATAAATTTTTTAATATACTCAGTTCAACAATTAATTCAACCCTGCGTAATATTAAAAATGTTGGCCCCGCAAATGCATTATCGGGACCTGTTGATAGAGGAGATGTTAAAACAATTAAAAACCATTTATCTTCACTAAAAAATTTAAATAATAAGCTCAGTGGTAATTCCGGCTCAATGCTTCTAAAAAATTACATTGTCCAATCAATGTTGCTTATAAATTTAGTAGAAGAAAAGCACGGGCAGCTGAATAAATCGCATAGAGTGATTAAAGAATTATTGGTACAGGAATTGAGAAAGATAGAGGAATCAAATTAATCAAATTCACTATATTTATATTTTCAATTTCTGAAAGTACAACCTAAAGGAGTAAGATCATCAAAAACAACAATAATGCATCGGTCGAGACCATAGTTTCGTTGGCAAAGCGAAAGGGTTTTGTTTTTCAATCATCCGAAATTTACGGCGGCTTAAACGGTTGCTGGGACTACGGTCCGCTTGGAGTTGAGCTTCTTAGGAATATTAAGGAAGAATGGTGGAAGGCAATGACCTACCGCGATGATGTGGAAGGACTTGATGCTTCTATACTTATGCATCCAAAAGTTTGGGAAGCTTCCGGACACGTTGAGAATTTTACAGACCCGATGATCGATTGTAAACAATGTAAATCACGTTTCCGTTTGGACGCTTTTGCTGATTCCTTTAGTGATAAAAAACAAAAGAAAGCAATTGAACAATTAAAGAGTAAATTGAATGGGAAGGATGAACTAATTAAAAAAATAGATGATATTTATGCAAATCCAGGTGATGAAAATCCGTTCGATATTTTATTGGAAGATAAAGATCTTGGTAAGATGTTATTAGAGGAATTAAACTGTCCTCAGTGCGGAAATAAAAATACATTTACAGAAGCCCGTAAATTTAATCTTATGTTTAAAACTTTTATCGGTCCGGTTGAAGACAGTGGTTCTGTGGTTTTTTTAAGACCCGAAACGGCACAGGGTATTTTTGTTAATTTTTTGAACGTACAGAATGCATCGCGGCAGAAGTTGCCATTCGGAATTGCACAAATTGGCAAAGCATTCCGCAACGAAATAAACACAAAGAATTTTCTCTTCCGTACCCGTGAATTTGAGCAGATGGAAATGCAGTTCTTAATACATCCCAGTGAAGATACAAAGTGGTATGAATACTGGAAAGAAATGAGAATGGAATGGTACAAATCTCTTGGCATGACACCTTCAAAACTTAGATATCACGATCATCCTACAGATAAACTTGCACATTATGCAAAGGATGCCACGGATATTGAATACGAATTTCCTTTTGGTTGGGGAGAGATTGAAGGAATACACAACCGAACAGATTTTGATCTTACAAGGCATGAAGAATTTTCGGGTAAATCATTAAAATATTTTGATGAAAATAAAAAAGAAAAATATATACCATATATAATCGAAACTTCTGCCGGTGCCAGCAGATCGTTTATGGCATTCCTTATTGATGCTTATTATGAAGAAGAAGTAAAGGGAGAAAAACGGGTCGTTCTAAAATTTCAACCAAGACTTGCACCAATTAAGGCGGCAATTTTCCCTCTTGTTAATAAAGATGGTATGCCGGAAATTGCACGCAATATTGAAGTTGATCTTCGTAAAAGTTTAAAAGTATTTTATGATGATAAAGGTGCGGTAGGCAGACGTTACCGCAGACAGGATGAAGCCGGAACACCTTACTGTATTACTATTGATAATCAAACACTTGAAGATAAAACAGTAACAGTGAGAGAGAGAGATTCGATGGAACAAGAGAGAGTAGCTGCCGATCAACTTACCGGATATATTTTGAGCAAACTTCATAATCAATAAACAGATGATTAAAAATGCAGCTCTGCTGATAATCTTTATCGGTATTAGTCTGAGAATTAATGCACAGGATGTAAAATTTGATTCGACTGTTGTTAAAGGAATTCGGCAGATTTATAGTATAGATTTTGAAGCGGCATTAAAAACCTTTCAAGGCTTAGCGGTAGATTATCCAAATCATCCCGCCGGGAATTTTTTTATTGCGATGATTGAATGGTGGAAAATTATTCTCGATACATCTACTGAAGAATATGATGAATCATTCCTGAGAAAAATTGAAGATGTTATCACTCAATGTGACAGAATTCTTGATAATGAACCTGATAATGTTGACGCTTTATTTTTTAAAGGTGGAGCAATTGGATTCAGGGGCAGACTAAATTCACTGCGCAATAACTGGTTTAGCGCTGCCGGAGACGGGAAAGAAGCACTGCCATTGGTTGAGCGGGCAGCCGAACTTGATCCGGATAACATTGATGTAAAACTTGGCTTTGGCATTTATAACTATTACGCTGCGGTTATTCCGGAACAATATCCAATAGTAACTCCGCTGATGATCTTTTTGCCATCAGGCGATAAAGAGCTTGGTATAAAGCAGTTGAAGAGTATTGCCGTTAACGGTAAGTACACAAAATATGAAGCATACTATTTTTTAATGACGCTTTATTACAATTTTGAAAAAGATTTTGATGCTGCCGAAGAATACTCCGCTGCACTGAGCCGGGAATTTCCAAACAATCCTGTATTTGAAAGATGGCGTGGAAGAATTGCAATTAAGAAAAGTGATTTATTTTTAGCAGACTCTATATTTAAAAATATTTTATGGAAAGCTAAAGAAAACCTTACCGGTTATAACACATTAAATGTAAAAAGAGAAGCGGTATATTATGTTGGCTATAAATATCGTAACGCCGGTCAGTACGATTCTGCTCTTGTTTATTTTGAGAAATGTGTCAGCTATTCTCAAAAGATTGATAAAGATGAAGAATCGGGATTTTTAATAAACTCAATGTTGTATTTGGGAGTTATTAAAGAAATAAACGGGGATTACGCAGCAGCAAATATGTATTATGAAAAAGTTTTAGATATGAGAGAGTTTGGTACTTCTCACGATTTAGCCTATGAATATTTGGATCGGATTGAAAAATTGGAAGAAAAAAATAAATATTAATCCGTTTTAAAACGCTGTAACCAAACTTATCCTGTGCAGTCCGCCAATCAAACCCAAAGATGAATAACCGTAATCAAACCTGTAGGAAGATATTTGTATTCCAATTCCTGCATTAAAACCGGCAATACCGGCAGTCGTGCCGACTTTAAGTTCTGAGCGTTTCTCGTTATCATAACCAAGTCTTAACGAGAGTACCTTGCTCAAATAAAATTCTGCACCAACTGTAAAAGCTTTAAAGCGCTGTACAAAATCATCGCGCTTTTCTGTAAGTTTGAAAAAATTAAGCGAGAGACGAAGCGGAAGATTTTCTAATCTTTTAGAGATTCCAATAGCAACGTCAACAGGAAGATCCTCATCCGTATCAATAAAAGAAGATATTTGAGTGCCAAGATTAAGAACAACTACAGCAATGTTTATTTGTTGTGATGGTATTGCATAATGAATACCAAGGTCCAACGCGACCGCGCTTGATGAGCGGTCCGCAATGCTTGAGTAAATCACCTTTACATTTGCTCCGTAATAAAAATTCTCATCAAATGTTCCTGCATAACCTAATAACACAGCAAGCTCACCTGCACCAAACTCACCGTTTCTGTTACCGAATTCATCAGCTCTATCAAAGGTTCCGTAATTTATGTATTGCACTGCGGCACCAAACCTGCCAATGTTTTCAATCTCGGTCGAGTATGCCAGACTTGCAAGATTGATATCCAGCAAATGTTTTGTAAAAGAGAATGAAACAGGTGAACCTTCGGCGAGTTTCATACCGGCAGGATTATAGAAGATTATGTCCGCATCCCCATAATATGTAAGGAAACTACCCCCAAGTGCTTCTGCACGTGCGCTTGACTGAACTCTTAAAAAATCGTATGTATTCTGGCTGAATACATTACCAACGACAACTAAAACAACTACTGTTATAAGAATGAATATTTTTTTCATCAATTTCCTTAAAATTACTGCAACTATTTAACTATAATCAAAAATAATCGCAAGGGAAGAATTTGGATATATAATCCAGGAATTACGATATTTGAAAGTGGTGTGTAATTAAGCCCACAACTCTCTCTTCCATTTTGTGTTTATACGGTTGTTAAGCTGCATATTAAAAACAAATAGGTTTCAAAAATAACTTGCTGTTAGTTCTTTTATTTTTAGATTGTCTTACCAGATTTTATTTAACAATTATTTAAGGGTTACGTAATGTCCAAAAAAATAGTTGTTTTACTTTTTAGTGTTATTGGCTTATTACCGTCCTGCAACACAACAGAACCGCCTCCGCCGGAAAAAACGATTACGCTTACACTTGAAGATGCTGCTTCCATAGAAGCCTGGATAAAACTAACCACAACCAACCTCCAACTTCCAGCTGCCTTAACACTTAAGCTGAATGACCAAATTAGAAGCACAATAAACTTAGTTAAAGCTGATACGTTGCTTTACATAGATTCTCTTCTACCCAACACAACTTACAACTTTCAAGCATCCAGCATCCAGTCCACCGCAGACGGACCAGTATCCAGCAACCAGTTACAAGTAACAACAATGGATACCACAAGTCATGATATTATTTGGGAAGTTGAAACAATTGGCGGACCGGGCAGTTTTGCATTTGATGTTGCAATAATAAATGAAAATGATATTTGGGTTGTAGGAAAGTTCTTTAAGGTGGGAAGTGATACTTCTTACAACGCAGCGCATTGGAATGGGAATAATTGGGATATTGTTTACATACCGATTAAAGCATTTGGAGGACATTTAAGCAGAGCGCCGTTGCGAGCTATTTATTATGTCGGAAACGAAATTTGGGTTATAGGAGATGCTGGGGGTTATGCACGATTACAGAATGGAATCTGGCATACTGAATTTAATGATGCTGCATCAGCATCAACCTATAAAATCTGGGGTTCATCGACGAACAACATTTATTTTATTGGAACCAACGGCTCAATAACAAAATTTAACGGCTCAAGTTTTATAAAAATGAATTCAAATACAGATATAAACTTAACTGATATTTACGGTACGCCGGATGGCAGTGAAGTTTGGGCTTGTGGCAGAGCAGACGGGCAGAAAAGTATAATCATAAAATTAAATGCTAATCGGTGGGAAAGAATCTGGGAAAGAAATGTATTTAATGCTGAAAATATATATAACAGCTCTTCAATTAAAACAATTTGGCTAGACGATCGATTTTTTGCCTGGTTTACTGGTGCTGCATTTGGTGTTTACAGACAATCTTATAAAGCAAATTCAGTGATTGATCATTTAACATTTAATAATCAGAACGCTTCTCATAAGATAAGAGGTAGTTCATCAAATAATGTATTTATGGTTGGCGATGATGCAATGGTTTGGCACTTTAATGGAAGTACGTGGAAATTTTATTCTTCATTAAATAGAGAGGAAGATACACTATTCTCTTTGGATGTGAAAAGCAATTTAATAATTACTGTCGGTGTAAACTCAAGTACTCTGTTGACAAATGCATTAATCATAAGGGGTAGGAGGTAAAACTAACAATAAATAAGACAATCAAATTATAAATAACTGTTTTATTAACAAAATATGCGGTGCAATTATGAACCTATCTACTAAAAACCTTTATTTAATAATAACTTTATCGTTTCTCATATTAAATGGTATCTTCCAGAGTTATGGTCAGACCTATACGTACAATATAAAATTAGCAGCTCACATTGTAAGGGATGGTAATGGAAACTATGGACTATCAAACCCGGAAGGCACTCTTCAAACATTAATAGATAATATAAATGAAAAGTATACGGATCAAAATCAAACTGATATACATTTTGAATTAGCTTACTTTGACTTTATTGATAATAGTTATTATACAGAAGGAGATCAAATTGAATTCCGACCTAATGGTTTCCAATTTGATGATCCTAAATTGCTTTCTCTTTTTAGTGAACGTAATATTCCTGGAGTAATACATATTTACTTTATAGCTAAGCAGTTCACCACTGATGCTGCTGATGGAGTGGTGGAAGATATACCGGGTAATAAAATTGTTCTTACCAACGAAGCAGCATTATTTACAACAACTTTGGCTCACGAAGTGGCTCATAGTCTTGGTTTATTGCATTCCTATGAAACAAATAAACTTACTATTCAACCAACTAATTCAATAAGTTGGTCTGACGGAGGTCAATATGATCCCGAATGGGTTAACAGATCAGGAAATTGTGTAAACTGGTCAACAAATGGAGATTTAATAGAAGACACCCCCGCAGACCCTATTGCCACTGAAGGAGATATTGCGAAATTTCTTGATGGATGTGTTTTTGAAAATAGTAATAATATTAGAGACAATTCACTTTGTCAGACTCCTTATTATAATACTGTTTTAATTCATAACATTATGGCATATAATACAGGATGCAGCAGATATCAATTTACAAATGATCAAATACAGAGGATGCACGATTTTTTAGATGATAGATTACTTTATTTGAAGAACACGGTAAAAACAACAATTGCAAATAAGTTTGATGATAATGTCATAACCGATGATGAAAATCAAATAAGTACATTAAGTATTGATGGTGCGGATTTTAGTTCTAATGATGCTCCGTTTTTAAATGATGGCGAACATACCGGGAAAACGAACCAGGAAAGGTTTGAGGATTATCTTTCGAACGATATAAAACATCACGACTGGAACTTGAATGTGGAAGAATTTGAATACCGCTTATCTGAAAACTTTAGTGTTGATTTCCCAACCCCTTATGAAAGAACTGCCTATTTCAATGAAATGAATTCAATCAGTTCAATTAATATAATAGCAGAGAATACAGTTACTTTAGAAGCGCCGGTGGGAGATGTTGAATTCAAAGATCCCTGGTACTTGTTTACAGGTGATGTCCAAAAAGAAAATCAAAATGATGCCTGGATATCTAATGATGACCCTAACTGGTTTACAGGTGCTTACAATCAATCTACAGGCGGAATATTCCTTGATGAGGAATATATACCTTCTCAACCTAATAAACCATATTATTCAGTCCGTGTTCCTGTATCGCAACAAATTCAAATAAATAACAGGCAGCACACATTCTCTCTTTATGAGTGGACAGGAGATGTCGGAGCATCCATTGTAAACCCAAATAATAGAGAAACCCCTATAGTATTTAACGCTGCAAATTCTACAATTACTGCCATTCTAAAAGGCACAAACCTGTCTGATGATACCAAAGCATATGATAACAACAGCCAGAGAAAATTTGTAAGGACAGGCAGCGGGGATCTTCACTCCGTCTATACTAGTTTAGGTGCTTTGTGGTATGAAAGAAGCACGGATGAAGGCGGCACCTGGGAAATTATGAATTCTGGAAGACGGATCAACAGTGAGAAACCTAAGGGTGTTTCAATTGATTATTTACCCGGAACGGATGTTGTGCTAATTACTTATCAGCGCCAAATATCCTCCGGTTCACAGGTTGTTATTGATGTTTTTATAGATGGTGAACCCAGGACTCCTATCAATTACAGGTATAGTGTTACATCATTTAATCATCCGGCTAGTGAGTATGACGATATAAATATTGAACCGGTTATAGCTTTAGCAGAAGAGAGAGATTTCCTGGTTGTGTATAAGATGCCGGCTTTTTTACCAATAAATGGTAATAGCCCCGCCACTCTTTCAGGGCTATTCTACTCCTATGGCTGGCTAAATCCGTTACTTACGTATCAGCTTGCCTGGTACACTAATGATGTGCATATCACAAATACAGGAACAAATTCTGTGCACCCATCTATTGCAGGGCAATTTGTTACTGGTGGACAAGAACATAACTACTTCCATCTTGCTTATGAAAATAATTCCAGCATCTATTACTGGGAAGCTAGTGGACAATCAGGCACAGGCTCACTATCCCAAACGAACCCGGTAAACATTTCAAGTGGTTACGGCTTTACTCAGAATTACGATCCTTCCATAATAGCTATGGGTAGTGGTGCAAGAGTGTGCTGGACCGGGTACAGAAAGATATTTCAGGATGAAGAGCAATATAAACTTGATGAAGCGCAAGCGGGGGGAGGCACGCCTCAATACAAAGTTGTGTTTAGAGATCCAAATAATCCTAGTAGAGCCTGGCAGTTTGGAAGTAATGTATCATCACCGAACTTCAATAAGCAAAATGATAATACTTATTATGCTTTTGCCTGGAGTGAAAATTTAAGCCAAATTAAATTTGCAGATAATTCTCTTTCTACCGTTAGAACAATTGATAATGTAACCGGGCAGAAACCACAAATGAGTAATGGTCCGGATAAAAATAATATGTATTGTATGTCCTACGAATACAATTCCGGTGTGCCTTACTATTTTACAATGAGTGATGATTTGGGAAGCTATTATCAATTGCCAAAAACAAACTACTTTGCTTTTACTTCAGGTCGTGAGGGAATATTATCAATTGATGGTGCCGAGTTTTATTTCTCACTGGGTGATATCCAGGTTGACGGACAGCCAATTGATTTTATTGAAATTGCTGATTCAGTTTCGGTTAATAATCTAAGTACCCTTAATGAATATATGGTAACTGATCCAATCAACATTTCAGATAATTCTGATTTTATATACAGCGTTCAGTATGGAATAAATGACTCGTTGTCAGCATCACAAGCAATATTAGAAGATATGTTGATAAACTTCAAAGTGATGCTCATTGATAATAGTACGGGTGAGATAATAGGTATACATGATGATGTTACATATGATTCGGAGAATATTTATCAGTATAACAATATCTCTTACCGGGTGAATACAGAGGGAATTGGGAACAGATCTGTAAGATTAAAATTATTAGTAGAGGATAACTTTACTCCGGTTTATTCGTTATCCAAAATCTATTCAGATGAATCAGTATTAGGGAAAACAACACTAAAAGAAATTAACTACCAGGGCAGTGGAGTTATAACCACATATGATCTTTCTCAAAACTACCCAAATCCGTTCAATCCATCAACAATAATAAAATATCAAATACCTGCAAGTGGAAATGTAACACTAAAGATTTATGATATACTTGGAAGAGAAGTTACCACGTTGATAGAAGAATTTAAAACAGAAGGAAGATATGAGGTCAACTTCAATGCGTCATCTCTTGCTAGTGATGTGTATCTGTACAGACTTAATGTGAACGATTATGTTGATGTGAAGAAGATGATACTTTTGAAGTAGTCAGAAGTTAGAATTAAGCCAACCTTCGGTAGGTAAATAGAAAGGCGGTCATTTTGGTCGCCTTTGCTTATTAAGGTGTTAAATTAAAAATTTGATTTGATTAACATCCCCAATCAAAATATTCCGCTTGAAATAATTACTTATTCTTTTGATATTAGTACTAGCTATGTACAGATTTTTTCTCAATAATATTTCGTCTTTTTTCCTGCGAAATATTATCATTATTCCGATTTTCATTTGCGGAGTGGTATTTCCACAATCCAAAACTAATCTTGAAAATTTTTATTCACTTAATGATTCTCTTATCAGCCAGATCATTAATGAACTTCCCGGTGATCAGAAAGAAATCCTGCTTAAATTGAATCTTGGAGAATCTTACTCGATTTTTTCAAACCACATTAAAAATATTTTTATTACTAATAGAAAAAAAATATTTGAAATTCCGCCGGATGAGTTAAAACTGCCGGAAATAAATATAGTTATGGAAAATGCGGGTGTAAAATATGGTGAATTAGATATCTATGAATTCTTCCATTCCCATCTTCAAATGGATGTATAAAGACAAACCCAAATGCGATTATTGTTGCAGCTAGAACGGCATCAAAATCGCTGTTGATTAGTAGTTTATTTGTTTCAATCAACCCTTTTATTAGTGGTTGTAAATCTTGCCATTTTGCAGATATATGCTTTGGAATAGGTTCTCCCGACAATCGATCGTGTTCTCCGATAAACCCATCTTTTCGTCTAAATCCCATTTCAATAAATCGTGAATTTTCAATGATAACTTGTTGTAATCTAATCATTTCATCTTC
This sequence comes from Bacteroidota bacterium, assembly GCA_022562275.1. Taxonomy (GTDB): domain Bacteria; phylum Bacteroidota; class Ignavibacteria; order Ignavibacteriales; family Ignavibacteriaceae; genus BMS3ABIN03. Next base: position 2,094 of record JADFPP010000062.1, on the reverse strand, counting down.
CGATAATTCTTTGGTTCCAGCTTGTCCAATGGCTTGTCCCCATCGAGCCGCACGTTTGCTTTTTGGACTTTCTCCTTCAATTGAGAATGATGCTTTTGAATCTTTTAGTAATAAAAATGCAGAAGCTCTTTGAACTATTTCTTTACGGATTCCATTTAGGTATTCATTTTTTTGATTCGATAGATTACTGTTAATATACCGTTCTAACTTTTCTGTTCTTTTTATCATTGGACAAAAGTCAGTTATTCCAGGAAGATTATTAATAACTAGATGTCTTGATGATTTTTCACCTGAAATCGCATATTGTTGATTTGTGTCAACTACGGTTATATAACTCTTTTTACTTAGGTCTTTCTTACCCTCTAACTCTTTTCCTGTAATCCATTCAATTATAAACCATATTCGTCTGCTATATTGACCTGTGGGTTCAATGTTTACTAATTCTGTTAACTGTTTTGATGAATAATGTTTGGTTATAAAACTATATAGCAATAGGTTGATCCCTTCGTACTTCAGGGCGAAGACCAAGTGTTTATAAAGAGCCTTTATTTCATCAAGTTTGAGGTTGTCTTCAGGTAAATAACTCTTTGGAAAAATTCTCCAGTCGTCAGTTTGGTAGTTTTTATTCTGTATACAAACCAACGCTATTGGATTCACCATTGGTATTTGTAAGTGTAGTGTATCTATTATTGCTGCGTATCCGACAACGCTACCTTTTTCAGGTGATTGTTTTCCATGAAAAATAGGTTTTTCTTGAGAAAAATGAGTGCTTTTATCCATTTTAGTTAAAATATAAGCGCAATATAAGAAAAAATGAGTGCAATCAAATATTTTTAAGCGCAAATAACAACTTGATAATAAAAACGAGCGCAATATTGAAAGTGGCTCAATTGTTCATTGCATACAATTTTAAGCTAATCAGAGTATCAATTCATATTAGTCACGCTAAAGCGTGATTAAATGAAGTTAGTCATTTTTTCTTACAAAGTCAAACATATAACTTATTTCGAATTATTATTAATCCCCTTTCCATCCAGGACCTCTAACAACCTGTCCTGGCAATTCACCAGTATGCTTACCATTTTTTAAAACCTGTGTGCCGTTTACAAACACATGAACCATTCCTGTAGAATATTGTAGAGGCTTTTCAAAAGTAGCATGGTCTTGAATTTTTTCCGGGTCGAAAATTACTAAATCCGCATAAAATCCTGTTTGGAAAGCACCACGCTTTTTAATCTTTAAATTGGTAGCTGGTAAGGTTGTGAGTTTATAGATGGCTTCTTCTAAAGAGATGACCTTTTCATCTCTTACATATTTACCCAACAGTCTGGAAAAATTACCATAAGCACGAGGATGTGTACTCGATTTCAGGAACACACCTTCAGGAGCAGCAGATTCTGCATCAGAGCCAAAACTCATATATGGTAAGGCTATTTGTTTTTTTACGTTTTCTTCCGACATTAAAAAATAAATAGTTCCAACGCGACTTCCATCTTGTATTACCAAATCCATAGCAGTTTCTTCAGGCGACAGATTTCGTATTTTTGCTACTTCTGCCAAGGTTTTTCCTGTTAAATATTTTAAACTATCGTTTTTAAAACCGATGAGCAATAATTTGTCTGCAGAACCTGTAGCGAGCATTAAATTTTCCCATTTATCAGTTGGTGTTGTCATTTCTTTTAAAACTCTTTTTCTAATTTTTGGATCTTGCAAACGTTCTGCCCATTTATCGTAACCACCTTCTTGAACCCAAGGTGGCATTGCAGCATCCAAACCTGTGGCTCCTGCAATATAGGTGTACATGTCTGTTGTAATGTCTAATCCAGCTGCTCTGGCAGAATCTATTTTTTTAACAACAGCATCAAATTTATACCAGTTATCTTTTCCACTCATTTTAAGATGGTACACTTCAGCATTTACATTAGCTTCATCTGCAATTCTAATAAGTTCGTCAAGACTTTCTAAAAGCTTTCCACCTTCACTTCTTATATGCGAAATATACATACCATCATATTCTGAAGCCACCTTACATAATTCAATGAGTTCTTCGGTAGTAGAATAAAATGCAGGTGCATAAATTAATGAGGAACCAAC
>JADFPP010000061.1 GCA_022562275.1 Bacteroidota bacterium | reverse complement strand
TGGACCTAATTTTGAATAGAGAGCAATTTTTGTTGATGAACTTGCTGACGTAGCGTCAATTGAACGTAACAAATAATTATTTATTTTATCACTAAGATTTTCAGGTAAAGAACCAAAAGCAGAAGCTAAATTTTGTAAAAAAAGGAAGTATGTCTCATTAACACCAGTATTATTTCTTTCTTTTAGTAAGAATTGTCGCCAACATTCCATCTGAATATTCTTCAACTCATATAATTTTTTTCCATAATCTTCCGCTGTTAATTTATCAGTTACAGCTACTCTCCAATGGATTGAAATAATAAATCTTAACAACCAATCACTATAATCGAAATTTGAAATCTTTGATTGTGCAACGCCATATTGATCTAGTTCTTCTGACACATATGGATAAAAAATCTTTTTCGAAAATTCAGTTTCATAAATATTTAGTAAATCTTCACATTCTCCACACAATAGTTTAATTTTTATACCATCTTGTCTTCGAACATTGGATGATTCATAATCTCTGAGATAACCAGTAGCAGACGTATTTTTAAGCCATTTATAGACGAAAGATGGAATAATATGACTCAGTTCTAATGGCTTTTCTTTTAAGCATAACTTACAGTATGTATTTTGAGTAATCATTTCAATAGCATATAACGGCCTCGTTTTTAAGCCGCCGCCCAACACAGCTATGCAGCTTTGAAAACCAATGCCAATAAATTTATAAATATTTTTTTATTGCATCCTATTTTAAAAAAGCAACTAACTTTTACGCCGTTACTTTATAACTAAACAGATGCCGAACAGTTTAAAGCGGTCGGCTTGCAAAACTGGTTATACGTTTTTCATAAATACTTTTTTAATCTTTTTGTTTTATTCTCTTTTTCGATACGCTTCAATAATATATCGAAAGAAAAATTTACTAATTCTTCAGAAGTAAAATATTTTTTCCTGTCTGTCTCAAAGATCCAAACTTTTTTGTCGGGGGATACAATATCAAAATTGAATCTATATTCATTAATTATTGTTGGTGAATCGTATCGCTTTGGGGATTGCAATGCAATATATAAATTTGAGTCCATTAAAGAATCCTTAGAAGAATATTCCCAATAAAATCTAAGAGAATAACCATATGAGTGCACAAAACAATTTTGGTTTTTCTCCTCAAACCCAATTGAAAAACCATTTATGTCTTTTTCTATTGATTCTTTTTTGCTTTTTAATAATTCATATAATTTTTTAACTTCTAGTCGAGCCGCTTCAACTCCACTTTCAGAATTAAGAAAAGCATTACGCTTATTGTTGAATTGTTCTTCTTCCTTTATTCTTTTAGCAATATCTTCAGGAGTTTCAACTTTTATTTTTCCACCTTCCGATTGAATCTTTGATTCAATAATACTCAATGCTACTTTTATTCCATATTTATGAATACCAAACCATATATATGTTTTTGGTAAATAATTCGGAACAGAAGGTGGTTCATCTAATGGTATGAATAATGTAAATTCGTATCCTTCGACAAGTGCTCTATTTTTTATAGCTGTTTCTTCTATTCTTGTCCAAGAGGAATTTCCCCAACCTTTTCTATACAAGACTACAACTACTCTTGATTCTTGACCAAAAACTTTATTAAAAGTTTCTTCTCCATCCGTTCCTGCAATTTTTGCTTGTCGTTTTGAATAAAGAAAAGTTATTGTTTTGTCTTTTAGTAAATCATTCAATTCTTGGGCAAGATTTTCATCTTCCTTTAAAAAAGAAAAAGCCACATCATATTTATATTCTTTATTTTCCATAAACGTATAACATATTATTAACCTGCAAGAATATCACTTCAATTTTAGTAATATCCTGCAGGAATATTAGTTTTAAAAATCATACTTGTTTTAATCATTGCTTAATATTCTTCGTATATGTTAATAAAACCGATGATATAATTGCTTTTCTCAATTTCCGGTTTCTAATATCCAGCAACTTTTGCGGGATATACAAATAAGGTCTTTTGCAGGATATCAAATCTCAGGTTATTCATCTCCGGCTTTACCTTACCACCATGTATCTTAACATTCCCCAGTCAGTATTGTAGTAAATTTTTGGGGTTTCTCACCTTCTCATACCTGCCTGCCGGTGCTAATCGCATTCCTTTAGGATAGGCAGGTTCAAGTTAAGCAAATTTGGTGTTGAAGTAAATTGGCAATTATTATTCTATATTCTGTTTAAACTGCTTAATTACTCTCGCAGTTTCATTTGGATGTAATTTTGCTTCTTCTTTTTATTTTAAAACACAAACGCATTAAAGCTTACTCTAAAATTATTGCCATTTCTGTAATTCAGTTTCCATGCAAATTCTAACTGGAAAGGAAATATTCCCTGTCCAAGACCAAAACCAATTTCGTAAAACGGATGCGGGAATTCTTTAACCGGTGCAGGCAGTATTGCTTCGGTTTTTTCTTCAACAGTTGATAGTGCAGCATTAAAGAAAAAGTTTAAAGTTATTTCCCAATTTTTCAATCCCGGAATGTTAAGCATCTTAAACAGCTCATCTCTAAACTGATGTTCAAAGTTTATGGTTATAACATTTTCACCTAAAATTTCATTCACCTGCAATGTCCTGAAAGAAAAACGTTTAGAGATGTAATCAATATTACCCGGCAATGAGTATAAGTCCTGGTAAGGCAAAGTGCCGTCATTATACATGGCATAAAGCCTGAAATTTAAATATGCTGATCTGAAAGTGCGTATAAATCCACTGCTCCTGAATTTATAAGTTATGTAATCCAAACTGCTGCTTATCAGATCATTATTTGAATAAGTTACATCACCGGAGAATAAAACGTACGATCTGCCCTGTGATGTTCTTCTTCTGAAATATCCGTCTTCAATATAGTCTCTAAAATCGAGAGTGAATCCTGCTGTAAGTGCATTTATCTTTCCTTCAAACACAGGAGGGTTTGCTCTGTAACTTCTGCTTTTGTTAAAGAAGGAAAAATCGGTGTTTGTTGCTGCACTGCGATCAGTGTGGTTAATGTAACCTAAGCTTAAACTTAAAACCGGAGCTACTTCTCCTTCAATCGTTACATCGAAACCATTTGTATAATAGTAGTCTCTAAAATCATCTTTGAAGAGCAGGGTTACAAATGTTGCAGTAAGATCGTTGTAATTATCGGATTCTCCAAAAAGAATGCTGAGCTTATCATACGCATTTAGTGTAATGCCGTATGTTCTGTAATCTCCAAAGAGATATTCCCCATAAAAATCAGTCTTAAACTTTTCATCAGAAAACCCATAAGAAAAATCGAGATATGAATTTAATCTTCTGTCAAAAGCATCATCTAAATGAAATGTAAAATCGAGCACGTTTCCTTCCACCCTGTTAAAACGGTACCAGCTAAGCGGACCACTTACTGCAAAACTATCATTAAAATAGACGCGGGAGCCAAGAATTGAAAAGTCATCCCAGAAAGTGCGCGGTACATTGCTTACACTGTCTATTCTTTTATAGGCAAAATCTTCTTCATCCGTATTTGGTATGGTTATAGTTTTTTCCCAGTAGAGCGAATCCTTTTTGTCTGCTTCGGGTAGAACAGTAACTATTGCTTTGCTGAAAATTTCATCATCCATCGGCTGGTTGATTTTATAATTGTACACTACAGAATTAAGTTCAAACCCAAATTTTACAATACCAAGATAATTTACTTTAATTAACAGATGATAATCAACAGGCATGTAAATTTGATCATAATCGGCAAACTGCTGAACAACACTGATAGTATCTAAAATCCCTCCTGGGTTGGCAGCCTTGTTAATTCCAAGGTCAACCTTTACTAAATAATATGTGTTGTCTGTAATGTAAATGCTTCCAACAAATCCCGGGTCTTGAGAATCTTGCGGATACATATTAATCTTGTAAATTTTTTGATCGTTTATTGCAGACATTCCTTCCAGGTAAAAATGATAATACTCAAGCGCATTTTCTGCAATAGGTCCGGGCAGTTCAATTCCGAAAAACCTAACATCATCTTCGTAAAAATTTTGAATTATTCTTCCACTTGTTAAAGTGTTTAATGTAGGGGGGAAGTTTGCACTTTGCTTTCGTGCAAGAATAATTTCTTTATAGTTACCCGGTTTTTTGAAGAACCCCTTGCTTTGGTTTTCGAGTATTCCTGTAATTTTCATTCCGGAAGAATCATTTTCACCGGAGCCTATTGAGAAACGATTACCTCTTGAATAAATTTCACCTTCTGTTCTCACTATCCCTTTTGTATATGCTTCAAACTCATAGTTTAAGAGTTTTGAATTCATTTCATTTTTTCGCTCGATAGCTTTTCTTATAATTTCAAGGGCGGGATTTTCTCCGGGTAGAACGACTATTTCGGGTAACCGTACTTCTGTTTTCTTCAACCTGAAGTTCAAATCTGAAATATCCTCGCTTACATTAACAACAACTGTGTCCGAATAGTAGCCAATATAAGTCGCTACTAAAATGTAATTGCCCCCTTTAATTTTTAGTTCGTACTTTCCTTCAAGATTTGCAGCAGTACCCATTGTGGTTCCTGTTACTCTAATATTAGCATATCCTAATTCTTTATTCGTTTGGATATCTTTAACAGATCCTTCAATAGAATATTGTTGGGCAGGAAGGCTGGTGCAAACAATGAACACAAAAAAGACCGTAATGAGTTTTTGCATAAAAGAGTGAAAATAAAAATGAGTAACAATAACAAAAATAATAAATTCTTTTTTGATTAAGCTAATGTATATAATATTAGGAACCTTTGCATAACCTCTTAAAGGGGGGCGCAGCATAACAAAAATGTTGGAATACAATAAGTGTTGTCAATTTTAAATAATTGTTTTTTAATTAAACAAGTTTACGCGAAGCCTCCTATTAGTTAATCAATCCCACTTTAACTCTTAAAAACTGTACGGAATCACATAGTTAATAATTATATTCAATACTGGATTTATAAAAAAATATAAGCAAATATTTTATGAATAATATTATAGGAATATTACGCGAAGGATTAAGCAAGAAGGGTGAAAAACGCGTGGCAATTACTGCTGAAAATGCAAAACATATCCTTGGTTGGGGACATAAATTAATAGTACAATCAGCTATTAATCCAAAAACAGGTGAGATTAAAAGAATCTTTCCCGATATAACGTATAAACGTGTTGGGGCAATAATAGATGAAGATCTGTCATCAGCTAATGTAATCTTCGGGCTTAAAGAAATACATATCTCAAGAATATTACCCAACAAAGTGTATTTGTTGTTTTCCCATACACATAAAGGACAATTGAAAAACAGGAATCTGCTCCGGGCATTTGTTGAAAATTATTCTACAGTTATAGATTATGAACTTATAAGAAATGATGAGAACAATAGGCTGATTACCGCATTTACATACAATGCGGGTTACGCCGGGATGGTTGACACTTTATGGACTCTTGGAAAAAGATTAAAAATTAAAGGTATTCACAATCCATTCGAATCACTGCGTCAATCAATAGAAGAAGAGCATTTATATAAAGCCAGGGAAAAATTTTTGCACGTTGCGAATAAGATTGAGTCTAAAGGGACTCCCTATAAACTCCCCCCAATAATTGTATGCTTTTTAGGTAAAGGAAAAACCGCAAAGGGAGCGCTCGAAATGTTTAATATGTTACCTTATGAGAGTATATCAATTGAACAATTAAAAGAAGTTTATGAAAACGGCTCAAGAAAAAAACTGTACGTCCTTCACATCCAACGGGATAAAATTTACAGGTTGAAAGAAAAATCTCTACATCTCAGGGGGAAATACAATTTGCTTTCAGATAGGGAGAAACGAAATTTTTATAACGATAATCCTCAACACTTTGAATCTAATCTGGAATATATTCTTCCTTACATTACTGTTTTAATGAGCTGTATTATCTGGTCGCAGGAATACCCCAGGACAGTTACTAAGGAAATGATGAAGAATGTTTATAAGAAAAATAAAACATTACAAGTCATCGGGGATATAACTTGCGATCCAAACGGGTCGATTGAATTTTCAAAAGAAACGTGGATTGATAACCCGGTTTATATTTACAATCCAAATACAGGAAAAATAAAAGACGGGTTTGAAGGTGAGGGTGTTGCGGTAATGGCAGTCACAAATCTCCCGTGTGAATTCTCGGCGGATGCTTCGGAACAATTCAGCGATGATCTGTTTCCATTTCTTAAAAATATAGTCAGCGCAAATTACAGCCACTCGCTTGATCGGTCAAAGCTATCGCCTGAAATCCGGCGGGCAGTGATAATGTGGAAGGGTGAGTTTACAGAAGAGTATAAATATTTACAGAAATTTATTGGTGAATAATTTATAAAATTAAAGACTTCCGATATTTTAGATTTCAATTACTTCCTCGGTAGGTGCGATTCCAAGCTCTGCTAATTCCTTTAATGCCGGACGAAATATATCACGGTGAATAGGAATGGTAACTCCTCTCTCCTTAATTTTATCATTTAGCAGTAAATTAACTCCAATACCGAGTGGAAGTCCCACGGTTCTGGACATCGCTGTATGGATTGAGTCTTCCCCCTTAATTACAAATGAAGAAATTATTTTTTCTTTCTTACCATTTAGTTGATACTCAATTTCAGTTTGAAGGATAACCATATCTTTGTCAGTTTTTTTTAATTCCCATTTTTGCTTTAAAAGATCAAGCAATATTTCAGCGGGGGTTGCATTCTTTACCTTAACCCTTTTATTACTCAGCAGCCCAAGCCATTCAAGCTTTTTCATTATTTCGCTATCGGGTGAAAGATCTAAGAATTCCAGTAAAGCTTCCTTTGTTGTAGTGCCATTCCTTCGCAGGTATATAGACATCAGATCTTCATAAGTTAATCTGTGAGACTCGGGAACAAAATATCTGTTATCAGTCAATCCAATTTTAATTATTGAATTCCAGGCTTCACAAAAACCTATTTTCCTTAGCGATCCACGGTAAACATTTGGAAGTTTGGGTAAGTGATATATTTTTCGATATTTTATTGAGTCTCTATTGGGATATGCTTCATACCTTCCCACACCTTTAATATTCACAATTTCAGTATCAAGAAACAACCTGTTATAGGGGACGATCTTTAATTTACCATCCTTAACATAGCGGGCACTAGCCATGCCTGCTGTTACAACATTCATTGGGTTCCAGGTAATTTTATAACCCCACGGGTTGTCATCGCTTTCGGGAGTTATTAGTCCACCTCCAAAAGATCTTAAAGAATGAATCTTACCTCCCCTATCTTTAATTTTAGTAATTAATCTCATAGTTTCCATATGATCTATTCCCGGGTCCAATCCCATTTCATTTAATAGAATTACATCCGCTTTAATAGCTCTGTCATTATAATCCTTCATTAAAGGAGAAACATAAGATGCTGTAAGCAAATGAACTTTGTTTTCTAAACAATCTTCAACAAGATGCACATGAAGAGTTTCCGGGAGAAGTGATACAACAACATCGGCTTTTGCAATTTCTTTTCTACGTTGTTTGGTATCGAATACATTAAAACTTACTGCGCGTGTCCTGGGGTGTTCTCCTGTCTTTTGCTTTGCTAAATCCAGGGATTTGTCAGCTAATGTTATTTGCCAGTTTTGTTCTTCAGCTTTTTTAATAAGGTAGGATATTAGAGATATGGCTGTTCTGCCTGCCCCAATAACTAATACTTTCTTCATCTATTCAGGAATTGTCCTTAATTCTTAATAAATAAGTTCAAAACTAAAAGAATAATTTTATAACAAAAATCTCATACAAATATTTTGCCATGCTTTATTTCTATTAAAAATTTAATAATTGTTCACTTTTTGTTATTTTAACTACAATTGAGCAAGTAAAATTAACAAAACTTGTAAGAAATTAAAACATAATGTTAGTTAAAATTTTAATAACAGCAGCTTTTTTGTTGGTGATAATGCATAATCCCATGTTACTATCAGCTCAGGACAGTACCGCAACACGCGATGGTAACAAACTCAAAACCAGTGATAACTCAAGTCCGGAAGGATTGACAGCTAAAGATGTAATAGATACCTATTTAAAAGCAATTGGTGGAAGAGAGAAACTTAAAAGTGTAGAAGACCGGACTACAATTATGCTTGGTGATATGATGGGGCAGACTTTAAATATTTTTATAAACCAAAAAGCACCAAACAAATTAAGACAAACCATTCGATCCGGAGAGATGAAGCAAACCCTCATTTACGATGGTAAAAAAGGTGAGATGATATTGGGTGATAAAAAAATTAAGCTTGAAGGAAAAGAACTTGATAAATTAAAAGCAGATGCTGAAATGAATTTTCTTTTTAATCCTGCTGAGTACGGAGTTACGCTTGAACTTACCGGGATTGAAAATGTAGATAGTACAAAATGTTATAAGATTGCCATGTCATCAGAGGGCGGGGCAAAATGGGATCAATTTTATTCTATTGAATCAGGATTAAAAATTAGAGAAGATAAAGAGTACGAAACACCGGATACTAATTTAGTACAGGAAACTTATTACAGCGATTACAGGGAAGTTGACGGATTAAAATTCCCTTTCAAAATGAAGCAAATTTTTGGTTTGCAAACAATTGATTTAACCGTGATAAGTATAAAAATTAACCAGGGATTGGAAGATATTATTTTTGAGATTCATGATTAATGATTAAAAGAAAATACTCTGTTATTGTATTTGATCTTGGAAACGTTCTCATTCCTTTTGACTACAATATCTTAATAGAAAAATTTAACGGGATTGAGCCCGGGCTTGGTAATAAATTTATTGAATACTACAGATCTAATTACAGCATCCACCGCGATTTTGAAAGAGGATTTATTTCAGAGAAAGAGTTCATAAGCAAAATGCTGTGCGTTATAGACAACCGGATCGATACAAACACATTTTGTAAATATTATGCGGATATATTCAGAGTAAATAAAGAAGTTGCTTCATTGCTGCCGATCCTGAAAAATAATTATAAACTCTTCTTGCTCTCCAACACCGATTCTATCCATCAAAAGTATGGCTGGCAGCAGTATGATTTTTTAAAACATTTTGATGAGCTTATTCTCTCACATAAGATTGGTGCAGTTAAACCGGAAGAAAAAATTTACCGTGCTGTTGAAAAGTCTTCCGGCTTACCTGCGGAAGAACATATTTTTATTGATGATGTTGAAGAATACGTAAATGCGGCAAAAAAGTTGGGTTGGGATGGAATTCATTTTATAAATTATAATTCTTTAGTTGAGGAATTAAAATTAAGAGATGTTTTGAAAATTAATGTATAAGGAACCTTTGCATAACCTCTTAAAGGGGGGCGCAGCATAGCAAAAATGTTGGAATACAATAAGTGTTGTCAATTTTAAATAATTGTTTTTGTAATTAAACAAGGTTACGCGAAGCCTCCTATAACACTATAATCCTTAAACACAAAGATTAAACTAATTAGCATTCGTTTTATTAAATTATTGTTGAAAAATTTTTCAAATAATTTATTAGCATATGTGCTTAATAGTTTTCGCATACAAGTCTCATCCAAAATATAAATTCATCTTTGCCGCAAACAGAGACGAGTTTTACGACCGTCCAACCGAACAAGCTGATTATTGGAAAGATCATCCGGAATTGCTTGCAGGCAAGGATCTGCAAGCCGGGGGAACCTGGATGGGCATAACAAAGGATGGAAGATTTGCAGCAGTTACAAATTACAGAGATCTGAAAAATATTAAAGAAAATGCTCCTTCGCGCGGAATGCTGACATTGGATTTTCTGAATAATGATATTTCCGCCGAAGAATATTATGAGAACTTAAAACCTTTGTTACAAAACTATAATGGTTTTAACCTTATACTTGGCAGCGTTGATAAACTGTTTTATTTTTCTACTCATACAAACGGAATTAAAAAACTTAAACCGGGTGTTTACGGTTTGAGTAATGCAGAATTAAATACAGTGTGGCCCAAAGTAAAAAAGAGCAAAGATGTTTTATCATTCTTACTTAAAAACGATAAAATTCATACATGGGAGCTGTTAGGTATTTTGAACGATACACGAAAAGCAAAAGATGAAGAACTGCCCGACACCGGTGTAGGGATGGAATGGGAAAAGATACTATCATCAATCTTTATTCAATCTCCAAAGTATGGAACAAGATGTTCAACCGCAGTGGTTGCAGATATAGAAAATAATGTTAGATTTGTAGAAAAAACTTTTTTTGGTAACCTTGGAACATTTTCTAATAAAGATTACAGTTTTAAAATTAAAGGTTAAGTATGGATATTGAAGTAAAACACGATAAAGAAAACGAACGCTTTGTTGCCGAAGTTGAAGGAGACAAAGCATATTTATCGTACAGTATTTCTGATAATGAAATAAATTTTCACAGAACTTTTACACCTCCTGGATCAAGAGGGAAAGGTATTGCTAAAAGTGTTGTTGAGTATGCTTTCAATTATGCAAAGGAAAATAATTTAAAGGTGATTCCAACCTGTTCTTATGTAAAGGCGTTCGTTAAAAGAAATGATAATTACAAGGATTTGCTGGCATAATTTGCCTGGGATTTTAACAACACATGAGAATTATCAACTGATGATAGTGGAGGTCAGTATTCATAAAAAATATTAAATAATTATTCATACATTCAATCTTTATTGTACGTTCGAGTCCAGTAACAGTTGGACGAGATGGGTCAGCGGACAAAGAGTATTGACAAGTATTCTTAAACAATGTATCTTAACATCAATAAAACAACCAATATGGAGAATATTTTGTCTCAGCACCAATATACAGTGATATTTACACCAGCAGAAGAAGGCGGTTATAATGCTGTAGTGCCGGCTATTCCTGAAATCTGCACCTTCGGTGAATCTCTTAACGAGACACGTGAAATGGCAATTGATGCCATCCGCTGTTATTTAGAGAGTGCCTTAAAATTGGGTGAAGACATTCCTCATGATGTTATACTTGAAAATGAGCCAATCAAAGAATCTATAGCAGTTACTGTTTAAATAGTTGAATGCCTGCTCTGCCTATTATTAAACCAACCCAAGCAATCAAAGCCCTTAAACGTGCAGGATTCTACATTCACCACCAGACAGGAAGCCACGCTCGTCTTTTACATAAAACAAAACCAGAACTTCGAGTAACGATACCTCGTCATAGAAAAGATATTCCTAAAGGAACGCTGGCTAATATACTTAGGCAAGCAAAACTAACAGTAGAAGAGTTTATTAACTATCTTAAATAAAAAAACACCCTTCCTTATGAGGATGTTTTAAGTAGTGCTTTCAATTATGCAAAGGAAAATAATTTAAAAGTAATTCCAACCTGTTCTTATGTGCAGGCATTTATTGAAAGAAATGATAAATATAAAGATCTTCTTGCCTAATTTTTTTATTTTTAAAAACTGAAAAGATTTTAATCAGATTTTATTTAGCGAAGTAATAATGACAAACAAAATCACTCACGTTATAAAAAGAAGCGGTGCTATTGTTCCCTTTAACCAGGAGAGGATTGCTAATGCAATTTACCGCGCAGTTGTAGCTGTTGGCGGAAGAGATAAAGAAACAGCCAATGCATTGTCCGACCAGGTAGTTGAAATTCTCAATCAAAAATTTTCTGCTGAAACAAATCCTCACATTGAAGATATTCAGGATGTCGTTGAAAAAGTGTTAATTGAAAACGGTCATGCCAAAGTTGCAAAGGAATTTATTCTTTACCGCGACGAAGCAGCAAAAAGGAAAGAAGCTGAGGCACGCCATCATTCAAAACAAAATGAAAATATTCCATGGGCTAAAATCTGGCGAAACCTCGATTGGGCTGTCTCTCATAACCTTCACACCGTTGAGGCACTAAACGAAAGAATTGCAGGAGGCGAATTTGCACACATTGTGCATGAGTCTGAAAATCTATATGAAGATGATGTTTCATTAGCCGCTGCCTTGATAATCGAAAGACTCGACAGTTTAAGAATGGTAATGATAAGCGGACCTTCATCATCCGGTAAAACAACAACTACAATTAAGCTTGAGCAAAAACTGATTAAAAAAGGATTTAAGTTCAAAGTGCTTAATGTAGATCATTACTTTTTTGATCTCGAGCTTCACCCTAAAGATGAATTTGGTGATTACGATTTTGAAACTCCGCAGTCGTTAGATTTGCAATTAATCAATGAACATTTACTGAAGCTTAGTAATGGTGAAAAAGTATTAATTCCATCTTACGATTTTAAATCCGGAACCCGTACACTAAACGTTACTCCTATGAAGTTAGAGAAAGATGAACTGCTGTTGATTGATAGTCTGCACGGCTTGTATCCCGATTTCAGCAGGGATATTTCTCTAAATAAAAAGTTTAAATTGTATTTGGAACCATTGCTTCAGATGAAAGGACCTAACGGAAAATATATTAGGTGGACAGACATACGATTGATAAGGAGAATGCTTAGAGATTCTGTGCACCGTGCTTACAATCCGCAGCAAACTTTAGAGCATTGGCATTATGTTCGTTCAAGTGAAATGAGAAATATTATTCCTTACAACAACTCAGCGGATTTTATTATCAACAGCGGTATGCCGTATGAATTGCCTCTATATAGTCACAGACTATTGAACAACTTCGCTGAGTGGGAAAAGAAATTTCAGGGTGATCCGCTAAAAGCAGATGCTTATGAACGATCGGCAAGAGTATTTGAAGTATTAAAAACCATTACTCCAGTTGCAGATGATTCACCTGTGCCCGGCGATTCAGTAATGAGAGAATTTATTGGCGGAAGTAAGCTGGATTATTCTTAAATAATAAACTTCAGTATTTTATTCCTGCATCTCCTAAAAAAAAATTCCTGTGTTCCGTAGGAATCGAGACTGTGTAAAAAGTATTTATTATTTGTCATTTCCGTGAAAACGGAAATCCAAATGTTTAAATTATAAGAGATTCCAACTTTTCCCGATAAATCGCATGGACGTCAACCTAAGGATTATTTCCTTATAACTAACTTATAAAAAGTGTCCCGACTCAGTCGGGATTGAATTGCCACACCATTTATGGCGTGGACTTAATTAACAAACCAAATCTTGGCTTTAGTCAAAAATGTAAGATTGGTAGTGGCTTCACAAAGTGATCCCTTTGGGAAAAGCCTTTATTAACTTGAGAGTACGAGTTACCCGACTTACTCGTCTCGCTCCGCTCTCTGGAGCGGAAAAGTCGGGGCAATTAAGTTGACGCATATACGATAAATCGGGACGGGCAGTGGAAAAGACAGATAAGTAGGATTACTTTTAAGATATCCTCTAAATTAAAAAGTTACCTAAGCAAAATCATCTTCTTTGTTTGGACAAATGAATCTCCGGCACGTAATTGATAAAAATATATCCCGCTTGGTAGAGTAAATTTATCTTCGCCGGAGGCGGAAAAATCAACCTCGTATTCTCCGGGTGGTAGTTCTTTGTTTACTAAAGTTGCAATTTCTTTTCCTAAAATATCGTAAACCACTAATTGAATAAACCACGCCTGCTTAGCTTCCCCTCCTTGGTAAGGAGGGGATTGAGGGGAGCCTGCCTGACCGGAAGGCAGGGTCGGAATTGTAAATTTAATTTTTGTAGATGGGTTAAAAGGATTTGGATAATTTTGTGAAAGAGAGAACATCCCGGGGGAAATGTTTTCATCATCAACTCTTACAGCCTTATCATTTGTAAAAAGAATTAGCAGATCATCTACTTCATCAATTCCTGTCATATCCATATCACCGTCGTTATCTCTATCATGCAATACCACGCAGCTTCCTGCAGAGTTTGCATCAAAGTTTCTTCTATTTATATAATTACCTGTTCCGTCATTCTCATACATTGTATAATCTGCAGTGAAAAAGTTGCTTGTAACTACTTCTAAATCTCCATCGCCATCAATATCACCAAGATCGATTGCAATAGGAAAACTACCGGTTGAATAATTTACTGGAGCGGATAAATTTCCATTGGCATCAGCAAAAACAACAGATAAATTTGAAGAACCTGAGTTTGCGGAGACAACATCAGGCACACCATCGTTATTCACATCTCCCGCTGTTATCATCCACGGTCCAGTTCCTACCGTTACTTTGGATGAAAATGTAAATCCTCCATTTCCATCACCCATGAAAAGAATTAATTCGTTACTGTTTTTTGCACCGACATATAAATCCATAATGCCGTCGCCGTTTACATCAGCAGCCGCACATGCTGTCTCTCCATTTCCGTTAGCATCAAAATTGACTGGCGAAGCAAATGAACCGTCACCATTGTTAATTAAAATAGAGACATTGTTTGCATTTCTATTGGCAGTCACAATATCCATAAAGCCATCACCGTTCACATCAATTACACTTAAGCCACGCACTCCCTCATCAGCAGCATAATTTTGAATGCTTGAAAAACCTCCAGTTCCATCGCCAATAAATACTGTTACCATATTGTTAGTACTATTACCTACCGCAACATCAATAATACCATCCATATTAAAATCCATCCCTTCGTTTGTACTTGGGCGTGAACCGCCAATAATTTTAAAAATTGTAAAATCGCCATAATTGCCTATGTTGTCATTCATAAATACTCTAACATCATTCGATATTTCATTCGGAACGAAAAAATCGCTCCAGCCATCTCCATTAAAATCTCCGGCATAAGTGCCGTAAGTTTGAATCTGTCCCTCACCATTTTCTCTTACTTCAATTATGGCCGTACGTGTGAGATCAAGCGTACCTTCGGTTGTAACTATCCAGAAATTCCATGCATAACCAAAACTTAAGTTATTCCCCATTGCATCTTTTATTCCTTTGGATAATGAAACTGTAACCCACTCTCCATAGAAGAAATCCTTATCAAGAAATAAATAAGCAATTGTACCAATGGAATTAAAATCTAAAGTTCCTTTATGAACACCCGACCATCTTCCCCAAACCATAAATGTAGTGTCGGTAAACGATGTTGGATCAACACGTATATTAAATTGAACCTCAATTGTTGTAGATGGTTCTGCTGAAATTGATTGTGGTACAGGAAAAACATTAATTACTCTTAAGCTGTCGTCAGCAATTAAATAGCCGTTAAATAATATAAGTGTGATGAATAGCACAAAAAACTTCATAATGTTATCCTTATTTTTCAATTACCATATAAATATAATGTTTTGCGTGATGAAACGAGTCCCGATAAATCTGGACGAATTCTATATGCTCTTAATTTAAAATTATAGGCATATGAAAACAAACACTAAATATTGCATGTGAATTTTAGTGCTAGTGAAAAGCTATTCGCATTTTATTTTACTAACACAAGAAATTAGAAAAAAACTTTGTTATTTTTAAAAATAATATCCGGCTTCAATAAAAAATAAATTTAGACATGAGCATACTTGAAGAAACACCGCTACAAAGTTCAACTGCTATTAGTTCAAAATCTTTGATTGAAAACAGATCGAAGCTTATTACATATTATAACAATGTTAGAGCATTCACAGAAAAACTTTGCGAGCCGCTTGAAACTGAAGATTATGTAATTCAATCAATGCCGGATGTTAGTCCTACCAAATGGCACCTCGGGCACACAAGCTGGTTTTTCGAAGCATTTGTTCTCGGTAAAGCAGACCCAGACTACAAATCAATTCATCCTCTATATACATATTTATTCAACTCATATTACATACAGGTTGGCGAAAGATGGTTTAGACCGAATCGCGGTTTGTTATCGCGACCAACGGTAAAAGATATTTTTAAGTATAGAAAAATCGTTGATGAAAATGTTTTAGAATTTATCAAAAAAGCTGATGAAAAGATTTACAAAGAATTCGCACCGATAATCAAAATTGGATTGAACCATGAACAGCAGCACCAGGAACTGCTTTTAACGGATATAAAGCATGTGCTTTCTATCAATCCCCTTAACCCTGTTTATTCTGCAAGAGAAATTATAATTCAGAATGAATTCTCGGAAATGAAGTGGATAAACTTTGACGGCGGAATTTATGAAATTGGAAATGATGGCGATGAGTTTTGTTATGATAATGAAACCCCCAGACATAAAGAATTTCTAAACCCTTTTATGCTTGCAAACAGATTGGTAACCAACGGTGAGTTTATAGAATTCATTGAAGATAGGTGTTATGAAAATGCGCTATTATGGTTATCAGACGGCTGGGCAATTATTGAAAAGGAAAAATGGAAAGCTCCTTTATACTGGGAGAAGAAAGATGGCGAATGGTGGAACTTTACATTGAACGGCTTTAGAAAAGTAAACCCCGCAGAACCTGTTACACACATAAGCTACTACGAAGCAGATGCTTTTTCAGCATGGCGGGGTCTACGTCTTCCAACCGAAGCAGAATGGGAAGTGGCTTCCGGTAAACTTAATCACGAGGGCAATTTTGTTGATGAAAATATCTATCATCCTGCGTCTTTACATAATGAAAAAGATGGTTTAAATCAGATGTATGGCGATGTGTGGGAATGGACACGAAGCCCTTACTCACCATATCCGGGTTATAAAACGTTACCAGGTGCTCTTGGAGAATACAACGGTAAATTTATGAGCAACCAAATGGTTTTGCGCGGAGGAAGTTGTGCAACATCTCAATCACATATAAGAAACACTTACCGGAATTTCTTTCCGCCTCACTCCCGCTGGCAGTTTATGGGATTACGATTAGCTAATCATGATTAAATTATGCAAGTGAAAACTCAGGACACTCATCACGAAGATATACTTGATGAGATAATGGACGGATTAAAAAATTCATCTAAAAGATTACCGACAAAATTATTTTATGATGAAAAGGGCTCGCAGCTTTTCGATAAGATTTGTGAGCTTGATGAATACTATCTAACACGAACAGAATTAAAAATTTTAGATGATAATATTGAAGAGATCACATCATATTTTGGCGATGATTGTATGCTTGTTGAACTTGGCAGCGGAAGCAGCGTTAAAATAAGATTGCTAATCGATCACTTACCAACACTTGCAGCTTACGTACCTGTGGATATTTCATCGGAACATTTGGTCTATTCCACAGAATGCCTTAAAGCCGATCATCCGGGTTTAAAAGTTTATCCGCTTGTTGCAGATTACACAAAAGAATTTGCATTACCGATAATAAACGAGATCTATAAAAACACAGATGCATTCTACCCCGGTTCAACCATTGGAAACTTTACACCTGAAAAAGCAAGGTCGTTTTTGGAAAGAATTGCAAACACCTGTGGAAAAAACAGCGGGTTGTTAATTGGTGTTGATCTGAAAAAAGAAAAAAGTATTTTGGATACAGCATACAACGACAGCAAAGGTATTACGGCAGAGTTTAATCTTAATATACTTAATCATATTAACGTTTTGGTTGATGCTGATTTTGATATTAATAAGTTTTCTCATCATGCATTTTTTAATGAGAAATACGGAAGGATTGAAATGCACCTGATAAGCAAAGAAAATCAAGAAGTAAAAATTAATGGTGAGGTGATAATTTTCGAAAAAGATGAAAACATTTTAACTGAATACTCGTACAAATATAGTCTATGGGATTTTAAAAAACTTGTTGTCGGTATTTATAATGTTGAGAAAATATGGGTTGACGATAATCGTTTGTTTAGCGTGCAGTTTTTGAGAGCTGTTTAATATTGTTAAATAAAAAATTTATAAGTATCGCAGACTAATGCCTGCGGCTACAGCAATTAATAATATCCCCCAATTTAAATAACTACTCCTGCGCTTCCATTCCCATATTTGCCCATTCTTCCTCGGCAGGACCATAAACGCCCGGAACTTTTAATCCAGCTAAACGCATTATAACTGTTAACTGCCCCCTGTGATGTGTTTGATGATTTACCAAAACTGAAAGAACTTTCCTCTTCTTCCAATTCTGTCCGTAAAGGTTTACTTCTTCCAGGAGGGATTCATCACTCCAGTCTTTCTCAACAGCATTGAGCATTCCTTCAGATGATCTTTTGTATTCATCACAAATTTCTTTTACGGATGATGGTAAAGGTGCCTCTTCGGGAGTTGCATCAAATTTAAGTCCCCGTTCGATGAACAATTTCGCCAAGGGTTGCAACAATGTGCCAGGCAAGTCTGCCCGATGATCTAATGTTTTTGTTAGGTTTGAAACTAAGTGAACCGTCGGTAAGATTTTCAAAGACTTTTAGGGTAGATCCTGATTCGTAATTCCAGTCTTCGTTAAATTCAGTTACTTTGTTATACATACGTTTACCTTTTAATTAGTTTGATATATAACTATACCAGTCTCTAACACATGATCTAAAAACCCGCCTTTATCATCTTCCTCTAACGCAAAAAGAATTGGTTCAATCTTAAAATCAATATTTTCTCTTAATTTGTAAAGCAATGATACCGCCGTTAAAAAATCTCCTTCTATTCTATCAACAACAACTGCAACATCAATATCACTAAAATCACTTCCTTCATCTTTACAGTATGAGCCAAATAAAAGAATTTTCTTCACTGAAAAATAATTCTTAACAATTTCAGAATATTTCTCGACTAATGAGATAGCTTTTGCTTTATCCATTTCAACAATTCCTTAGTTTCCGTTATAATATCTTCACATTTTTCTTTTGTTAAAAACTTAAGTAATTTCTCTTTATAAACAGGATATCTCATTTCAATATTTAATGGTTGCAATCTGCGAATAAACTCTTTTTGATTTTCCGAAAATTCATCAATAAGTCCGGTCATCTTTGCTAATCTATCTAAAGTATGTATATAAGGAGGTTGCTCATTTTTTACAAAGACGAAATATCCTTTTAGGATTTTTTCAATAACTTGATGACACATAAAACCGACATAAAGAAACCGTCCGGTCTCCAGCATAGCTTCAGCAGTTTTAAGATCATAATCTGCTATATCTACCCAATAATCAATCTTATTTTGTTCAGTCATATTTAATTAAGATTACTTAAAATCTCTCTCAATTTACTTAATTTTTCTGTCCAATCCATCTGCTTTGCCTTTTCCTTTTCAACAACATCTGCCGGAGCATTATTAACAAACTTTTCATTAGATAATTTCTTTTCAATTCCTTTAACAGAACTTTCAAGACGGTTTATTTCTTTTTCAATTCTCTGTCTTTCAACTTCAAGATCAATCAGATCTTTAAGCGGGATATAAATTTCGGAGTTTTTAAACACAGCAGAAGCACTTGCGGCCGGCTTTTCAACATCTTCTCCAACTATAATGTTTTCAACCTTAGCAAGTTTTTTAATGTAATCAATCTGATGTTTTTTCACTTCAGAAGATTTAATATAAGCATCAATGCTTTTTGAAGGCGGTATGTTCATCTCGCCCCGTATATTTCTTATTGAATAAACAATACCTTGTACCATTTCCATTTCTGATTCAGCGGAAGGATTGATCAGTTCGCTATTAAATTTGGGATACTCTGAAGTAGATATACTCGGAGAGTCCGGAGTCTTCCGACTTTCACCATCTTTTCTTTCTTCTATTAGCTGCCATAGTTCTTCAGTAATAAACGGCATAAACGGATGAATTAATTTCAGCATTTCAGAAAATAGTTTTAGTGCTCTTGTAAGCGTTGCAGATTTAACCTCATCATTATCGGAACCTTGCCTACCGGCAGGCAGGTATAAACGGGTTTTTATCATCTCCAAATACCAATCGCAGAAATCATTCCACACAAAAGAATACAAAATTTTTGTGGCGTTGTTTACTTCAAAATTATCCATTGCAGTATTTAGATGAGCAAGTGTTAAGTGAAAATGTGATATTATCCATTCATCTGCAAAATCTATATGTTTTTCCAAAAGTTTGTTATTAACAGGAATGTTCTGTGCACCTGCCTGCCGGTAGGCAAGGTTCATTAAAAGAAATCTGCCTGCATTCCAAATCTTATTGGCAAAGTTTCTTCCAATCTCACATTTATCAACACTAAAAAGAACATCCTGCCCCAAAGGAGCAAGATAGATAACTGTAAAGCGAAGAGCATCGGCGCTGTATTCTTTTATTACATCAAGCGGATCAGGAGAATTGCCGAGAGATTTACTCATCTTCTTCCCTTTCATATCCCTGATGATGCTTGTGAAATATACATCGCGGAACGGAATGTCTTTTCTGAAATACATTCCTGCCATTATCATACGTGCAACCCAAAAGAAAATTATATCCGGTCCGGTAACCAAAGTGCTCGTTGGATAATAGTATTTGCGTTCTTGTTCTGTTCTGAAAATTGCATGT
>JADFPP010000060.1 GCA_022562275.1 Bacteroidota bacterium | reverse complement strand
ATTTGGGGTCTCCGCCAACAATAACCGGCTTCCCTTTCAGTGATGGATCGAGTATCCTCTCAACTGAAACGAAGAATGTATCGAGGTCTAAATGGAATATTGTGTGCATAGGAATGCAATTAAAAAGTAAAAAATTAATACGTCAAATGTGAAGTGAAACGGGATTCAATCTGTAAATTTGAGCATAAATTTGATAGCAATCCCTCAGTAAATATCTCCCCTGAAATTGATAGCGTCTATATAAATAATTTTTGATTTATCATCCGGATAAAAAATTATTCTTATTGTGCCAATACGTATGCGAAAATTTCCTTTATACTCTCCCTTCATAGTTTTTATATCGAGATTGCAATTAGGGTAACGAGATAAAGCCATCAACTTGTTTTCGAGGTTCAAAAGGAGGGGATCATTTAATTTATTTAAAAACTTAACGGCTTGTTTCGAAAGTTTGACTTGGTATATCAGATATTATCTAAGTCAGTATATTCCCTTTCCAATTCATCTTTATCATTACGCTTTCTTAATGTCTTGCCTTTACTGATCGATTCTTTTTCCTCTTCAATAAGATCAATTCCGTAGGTTTCCACAATCTCCCTAAACTTGTCAATGGGAATAATAACGGAAGTTGGTTTACCTTTCTCGTTCACTATATATTTAGCGTGTAGTTTCATAATTCTCTAATTTTTATATTAAGTTAATAAAAATATATAATTATTCAAGTTCATATAATCTTCTACAAATACTTTAATTGCTTCTTTCAGTTCCGATATCGTCTCTTCGTATGTATCACCTTCAACATGGCAGCCTGGAAATGCCGGACACTCCACATAATAACCGCCTTCTTCACATTCTTCTATTATAACTTTATAACTATAATACATAGTTTTTTCTCCAAATTTATTTGCAGAAATTTAATCATTTCCAATACAATTAAATATATTATAAACTAACTGTATCATTAATACAATAGACGAACTTGCACCTGTTTTACCTATAAATACATCCGCGCAGACTATTTTGCGCATGTTTATTCAAGAAAAAGTATAAAGTAAAAAAATGAATGAGCTTTTATTTTGTAAATTAATTAAAGCTGTTGAATATACTTATCCTCTTAAGTTTCACTTTTAAAATTATCTTATGAACTTGTAAAAAACAGAAAAACTAATTCAAATTAAACCGGAGTTGTATCATCAGCACCGCTTGCAGATACTGCTTCACCTTTCGATTCATTATACATTGATATTGCCATTTCCGTAAGCTGCTCCTTTAGTTCTTTTGGAACATATATGCGATCATAATATTTACCGTCCTTTCCTTTTTCACTTGGGATACCCATAAATAATCCATTAGTACCCTCAACCAAAGTAAATCCTTTGATATTAATACCTTCTTCGGTTTCCACATCAAAGAAAGCGACAGTCTTGCTGCTGCCATCAAACGGATTCATTCTTGAAATTTTCATAACTCTTCTCCTTTTGAGTTTGTTAATGTTAATGATTAAAGTTAGTGCAATTTTTGTTTAATATCCATAATGGATCGATTAATTTTTTTACTGGAAAAATATATGTATATTTTAATAGTACGCTGATTACGATGATTTACACAGATTATAGATCAGTGACTATCTGTTTAACCTGTGCCTGCTTGTCGGCAGACAGATTCTCCGTGTTCCATTTCTCCTTAATTAATTGATATCTCCTTCAACCTCGGAAATGCCTTAATTATGGTTTCCGGTATTTCAATCTTATCTCTTTCTTCAAGATGATAAATAAGTTCAAATGCATTTGCAACTGCATTGCCTTGTGGATGGTTATTCATTATTACATGTATTTCCTTAACTTTTTCCTGAACTGATTTTATTTTCTGCTCAATCTCAATCAGTTCACCCGGAGAATATAGATATTTATAACGTTCACTTCGTTGCTCGTATGTTTGTTTTTTTCCATAGTTATTTATTGAATTTTTCCATGCTGCCTCATTTCTTCCATGAAAACGAATATATGCTTTATCATTTGTGATGACCGGCTCGAATTGCATTGCCTGCCCAATCTGCGGTTGATCAATTGTGCAGAGAGTTATATTTGCATCCTTAAAAAACTCAAGTGTTTTTTTATTTTTCCAGGAAGAATGCCTCACCTCAACAAAACAATTATAGTTCTGAAAAGTATCTCTTAGCCTCTGAATGTAATGAACGGCAGAATTATCAAAAGAAAATGAATAAGGAAACTGTATGAGCAGACCACCTAACCGTTCGGCTTTTGCAAGTAAATCAAGATTGTATCTAACTACTTTATTTTTTTGCTCATCATAATTCCTTTTATGAGTAAAATCCTGATGAAGCTTAACATCAAATATAAAATCATCAGAATCAGATACTTTTTTTATCCAGCCATCAACAATTTTTGGACTGATATAAGCATAATACGTTGAATTAACTTCAACACAATTAAAGTAATGAGAATAAAATTGCAGCCAGTCAAATCCGGCAGATTGATTTTTAGGATAGAATGACGGCACCCAATCTTTGTAAGACCATCCGGCTGTACCGATGTAGAATTTTGGCATGGTTAAATTGATAAATTGTTTTATTGTTGGATTGTTATAACAAAGAAAAATTAATGAGAATTGATGTTTAAAGTTAAGCTATGCTTGTTCTATTTTGTCTCATTCAGATGCAAATTTAAGACGAGCACAAATATTATGATTTTCTGCATTCGTAACTTTTAATATTAAAGCCGCCGTATTCAGTCCTAAGCAATTCAAATGAAAAGCTTAAAACTTTATCCATTTCGTCTAAAGTGGATTTGGATTTATACCTTAATATCAAATCTGCATCAACTTTATTTTTCTCACCGAAGTTAAATTTATTAAACACTATTTCCTTTTCGATGATTTCATCAACATCTTCAATTAGTAAAAATAAACTTTTTACAAATTCTTCTCTTGTAACGGATCTATTTCCAATTGCCAGCAGCTTTTCATCTGCCATATAGGTTTTCATATCATCTTCATTTCTATCTAATAAAGGGTAAACAAACCATTCGACACAATCTTTTGCATCTAATTTGTCACTCGGATGAAATTCTTCGTAGATAAAGTTTGTGGTCATACCTTCAATGCGCATACCGTAAAATTTATGCGCCGGCAGTTCTTCAGTTATAAATTTATAAAAGTCTTCGTTGCTAACTTCCTCCTCTTCAAGAATATCAATATTAATCTGATTATCTGCATACATATTTAAAACTCTATCGATTTCATCAGGCAATTCTGCCGGTTTTAACTCACTAATGCTTTTAAAAACCGGGTTATCTAAAAATTCCCGAACACTTACTTCTTCGGCTTTTTCCGATTCTTCTTCAAACCGCTTAACATTATCTAAAAATTGGCTTTCTATTTCCGGCGGAACGTTTTCGTCAACCTTATGATAATCAGCCCCATATTTTTCTTCAAGTTCTTTTTGCTTTTTTTTGTTCTGCTCATTCAGATAAAAATTTCTTGCGTCTTCTGAGTATTTCATTGTAACTCCATCATTTTAATTAATCAAATATGTTTCTATTCCTTAGCAGGGAATAATCTTAAGAATGTTATTGAATAGTTTTAATTTAACAATTATTTACTTTTGATGCGGGGCGTTTTATAATAATAATTGTTCTATCGTTTAATTGTTATAGCCAGTAAAACTTAAGCAGGTTTATATTATTATTTTGCATTTATTATTAAATATGTTAAATTAACATATATGTTAATTATCTATATTTAACAGATATGAATATTTACAAGCTAAATAAGAACAAAAAACTAATTTTAAGCATTGAAGACATTGCTGAAATACTTTCAATTAGTAAAGAATCTGCTAAAGTAACGGCTAATCGTTATGTAAAACAGAAACTTTTGCTTAGAATTAAAAAAAATTTATACATAACACCCGTTAAATTTGATACCCTAAAAGAAAATGAGTTTTTTCAATTAGCTAATTATACGCAGGTGCCCTCATATATTTCACTTGCAAGTGCATTAAGCTACTATAATATTTATACCCAGCAGTTACGTGGTGTAATAGAATCTGTTGCACTAAAAAGATCAAGAACTTTTAACGTTGATGAAATTGAGTTTAGATTTATTCTTGTGAAAAAAAAATTTTATACAGGCTTTGTAACTGAAAATAACTTCTTTATTGCTGCTCCTAAAAAAGCCCTGGCTGATGCAGTTTATCTTTCCTCCCTCGGTAAATACAACCTCGATTTTGATGCTGTTGATTTTGGCAAAATCAATAAATCAGAAGTTAATGAATACATTAAACTAACAAACAGCAGAACAAAAATATTTTGGGATAAGCTATGCAAGCGTTACAAGATTTAGAAAAATTAGAAATTGAAATACTTGAGCTCTTCAACAGTATTAGAATACTTGATTATCTTTACTTCGGCGGTGAAACTATGCTGCGCCTCTGCCATAACCTGAATCGCTACTCAACTGATCTTGATTTCTGGCTCGATGCAAAATCTGATTCCAAAATAATTTATTCCAAATGTAAAAATTCACTCTCGGCAAATTATCAATTAACAGATTTTGCTAATAAAAGAAATACTTTATTGTTCGAGTTAAAAGCTCCTGCTGTAACCAGAAGTTTGAAGATTGAGATCCGAAAAGGACAATTTGATTTTAGCTGGGAAAGAAAAATTGCTTTTTCCAGATTTACAAATAAACAGGTAATGGTTAAAGGATTAACATTACAACAAATGGCAAACAATAAAATTGAAGCGCTTACATCCAGAAAGCTTATCCGCGATGCCTTTGATCTTGAGTTTCTTTTAATGCGCGGAGTTGATTTGCCCGTAGAAAAAGAAAAACTTGAAAAAGCACTTAGGATTATCAATAATTTCAAAGAACAAGAATTTAAAGTTACACTCGGTTCTGTTCTCGAAGAGAAAGACAGAAAATTCTATTTAGAGAACAGGTTCAAGTTTCTTAAAGAAGAATTAACAAAGAGCATAAATTTTTTAAAGTAAATCTTTGTTAGATCACCGACAGTTCCGATATAAAATTTAGGCATGGTTTAATTGATAGATTGTTTTATTGTTGGATTGTAATAATAAAAATTAACGGGTTTGATAAATCAAACCCCTGCATACAATTATTAATCATGCACGATTTCACCCCGCCCTTCTTTTCTCCATACTTCTGTAAACCCCAACAACAATTCCTACAATATTAAATGAAGGATATTTTTTATCAATTATTATCGGCTTATATTCAGGATTTTCTGACACAAGTTCTATCTGACTTCTCCTTTTATAAAACCTTTTCACTACCGCTGCATCATCTAAAATGGCAACTACAAATTGCCCATTCTTCGGCTCCAGGTTTGGATTAACTATTACAATATCTCCATTAAAAATATACGCATCCTTCAAGCTATCGCCTTTTACACGCAACAGGAATGAATCTTTAGGCATCCGGGCAATTGTCGGCAGTTCAATTGTATCAATTGCATCGGGATAAATTGTAAGCGGATTGCCTGCTGCAACTTCACCTAATACCGCACGCGGTACAAAGAATTTATCTTCAAGTGTAAGCTCAATCCAACGAGAGAGTTTTGGATTTTTCTTTATATATCCTTTTTTTTCAATCGCCTTTAAATGCTGTTGAACTGTTGCCCGGTTTCTATAGCCGAAATGATTTGCAGTCTCGGCTAAAGTGGGAGGTATTCCTTTACCTTTTATTTGATCTATCAGATACTCAAGAATTTTCTTCTGGATTTTCGTTAATTCTTTTGACATTAGCACACCTTCGGTTAGTGAGTCACAATATAGAACTCAAATTTTGCCTGCGATCAGGCAGGTTAAGAATGTATAATTAAGAATTATATTAGAATAATAATAAATACCATACATTTGTATGGTATAATATAATGAGGTAAATTCAATAAGTCAATAGCTAAAATCCAGGCTGGTACAAAAAAACCCTCTCTACTGATTAACAGTGAGAGGGATGAGAAAAATTAAAAGGGGTTATATCTTTTGGAGAAAAATATTTTCTAAGGTCTCAATCATTTTTTCGCGGAAGATGGGTTTAGAAATAAAATCACTAAATCCTGTAGCTATAAATTTTTCTTTATCACCGGGAAGCACATAAGCCGTAACAGCTATAATGGGAATATCTTTATGGTTTTGCATATTGTGTATAATTTTTAAAGCATCTATTCCATTATATTCACCCTGAAGATTAATATCCATAACTATAAAATCGAAATGTTCGGATTCAAGCAGAGGAAATGATTCTTCCAAACTTATTGCATATTTAACATCTTTTAATCCCTTCATTTGTACTTTGAAGAGAATCTGTGAATCAATCTGATCTTCAACATAGAGGCAGGTTAAATTAGAAAGAACTAATTTATCTTCAGATGATTGAATTTGCTTTGGTTCAGTCTCTTCGATTTTAATCTCTTCCTCATCATCAATTGTAATTTCCTCTTGTGGTTTTTTATAATCAGCAGGCGGTGTTTCGGTTATATCCGATTCTTCCGGGGGTGTCATATCTTTTAAAGACTCTTTAATTTCATTCTGGATGTTAGTGGCAATAGGTTCCGGAATTTCTATTTCTTCTTCAATCTCAATTCCATGATCAATAGGGGCAGAACTTGTTATCGAAGTAACTTTTTCAAATGATGGGGTTGACTTCGGCTTTTCTGTTTTATCGATAACTTCATCGGTTGGTTTTTCAATTGCTTCCGCTGAAGGCAATTCAAAATTTATAGGAAACTTAAATCCGCATTCATTTTTACCCATACTATCAATAGTTGAAACAAACTTACCTTGAAGTAGTTCCAGTAAAGATTTAGTGATCTGTGTTCCTAGTTTTGAAACTCCAATTTCTTTTGGATCATTATTATATACAAATATTTTTTTAAGAGTATCGGCAAGATGATCTGATGAAGAGGCATAGTTATCTGTTATAATAATTATAAAATATTCATTATCAATAGGATAAGCAGAAAAATATATCTTTTTTTCTTTACCAATACGGCAAATCAGTCGAATTAAATTATTAACCAGACAATCGAATTTAAGCTTATCGGTTTTAAACTTTAGTGAAGAAGAAATTTTTCCGTATGCAAATTCAACATCCCGTGATCCGGTTATTTCATAAATGTCTTTATCAAGTCCATCAACTAATTCAGTTATTGTTATCTCACTAATATTCCATTCATCTCTTTTCTTTTGGATTTCTGAAAATTCAATAATAGCATTCATTGTACTGAGCAATTTTCCACGGTTCTGATTTATTATTTCTACTGCTTCTTTCTGATCTTGATTTAAATTTTCTTTTCCTTCTGCAAGTTCTTGTGCAAATCCAAGAATAACATTCATTGGGGTTAGAATCTCATGAAAAACTCCTGAAAGAAATACAGATTCCAATTGTAAGGAATCATCTATATCAGATTGTACAGGTTTTTCCACAATTACCTCTTTTATTATTTCTTTTGTTTCCCTATCTACAGAAGGATCCCGGATTACTTTTCCTATAATAACAAACGAATCTATATTACCTTCAAAATCTATGATTGGCGTGGCAGAAATTTCCGTATCAATTTTATCGCCGCCGGATGATTTTAATCCGACTTTTAATGAAACAGGTTCTTTTGTTTTTGATTTGAAAATAGAAGTATTTATTGTCGATCTGTCCTCATCTACAGCCAATGAAATTAAAGACGAATTTTCTAATTCATCTTTTGAAGAACCAAGAATATTAATAGTTACGTTGTTTACAAAACTAATTATACCATCAGCATCCGTTGTTATTATTAAATCAACTGTATTGTCAAACGCCGCTTTAAATAACTGGTTTTTCTTATCCAACTCCAATTTTTCGGTTACATCTTTAATAATATTAAAATGTGCATCTTTATCATTAAACTTAAATTTGATTTTACTTATCTCAACAAATACTGAAGAACCATCCTTTCTTTTTTGTCTTAGTGGTTTACTGAATTTAGTTTCATTTTCTTGTCCGGCAGAAGAACCAAGTAATGATTGAATATCCTCAGGATTATACAAATCGGTAAGATCCAGCTGTAAAAATTCATCCTTTGTATAATTGTATAATTCCAAAGCTGCCTGATTAACCTCAACAAATTTCAGATCTTCTTTGTAGTATATATATATTGGTTCGGGATTATTTTGTATTAAAAACTCAAACATTTTTCCATTACTTTTGATTAATTGTTGGAGGTTATCTATATACTCAATTTTTTCTACTAATATTGAGAATCCTTCTGCTTGATTTTCGCTGCCAAAAAATTTGGTTAAGTGAACAGTAAATTCTGGTTCGTCTCTATTCTCAATTTCAAAATGCCTGTTTAAAGGCAAATTCCTTTGATTATCTGAGGAATTTATAAACCTTTGTAAACTTTCAGCTAAACTTCCAGGCAAAATATCGACAAAATTCACGCCATCAAATTCATGAGATTTTCTCTCGAATAATTTACAAAATTCTTCACTGGCATGTTTAATAATTCCATCAGAAGTAATAAATGCAACCGGTTTCGGAAAATAATCTATTATTTTATAGAGAACGTCAAATAATTCTTCTTTCTGTCCCGCCTTATCATCAAGTTCTTTCTGTTGAGATATCCCAATAATTGCTTCAATATTTTTTTCTTCATCGAATAAAGGTACTTGTATTATTTCCCTGTTCTTCAGATTTTCAATTTCCCTGAACTTAATCCCTTCAAGAACTACGCAGCTCATTGTATCTTTTATAAATTTTTCAATTAAAGAATCCAGCTCTTTTAAATATCCCGGAATATAAACTTCGGCTAATTTACCTTCCATTTGAAATGGTTTTAATCCCATAGCCTCGGCAAAATAATCATTAACCAAAATGAATCTGCCTTCATTGTCCGTAATCCAAAATACTTCATCAATCGTATCAATTATTTTATGCATTATTTCCTTTCCAATAAAAGTAAACGGAAATAACGACTCAACTTTATTTAATAATTCGAGTGTTGATTCACTTTTAATTATTTTCTGAATATCGGCTTCCTGAATTTTAATACGGCTGTTCTTTTTTAACTCGACGCTATATTGTTTTGGAATAATTGTACAGAAAACAATTAAATCATTTTTATCCTCAAAAATGTTCAGGATTAACTGGGTTTTAATTCTACTGCCGGTAATAAGCTCTAACTCTAAATGATCAATTGTAATTAAGTTATTCGTTTCAACTGCCTGATCCAGCAGTTCATTAAATCTTTTCTTCGTGTCAACCTGAAAATAATCTGTAATATTACCCGGCGATTCGGAAATATTTAATAGTTCAGAACCTTGCATGTTAGTATGCAGAATTTCTCCACTGCCTTTCAGGATAAAGAAGGGATCCCTGGTAGAGTTTGGAAGCAATGTTAATATTTTCTGTATAATTTTATTCATTTAGTAAAATTTAGACAATTATTAATTCCAATTAATTTCTTTCCTCTTCCAACTGTAAATATCATTTTAATTAGCATTGTAAATCTTCCGTGGTGAACCGATTAAACTTCTTCCACCAGCAATTGTAGTAAATTCAATTAGCGAAAATAAGTCTCCCGCACTTCCAACTCCAAAATTATTCACTTCATGATTAAAATCATATTCATTAATTGTAATAATCATACATATAACTACAATGCCGCCTGTATTAAATACTATCATTTTCCGATTGCATTTTCATAAGGCGGCACTTTAATAATTTAATATAATATTTAGCTATTCTTTACTTCACAGACAAAATATTTGCAATTAACTCTTTGGGAAAGATTACCTGATCAAAATCAATATAAAATGTTCTTGATTCATTAGGCTTTAAATCATCGATATAGAGATTTAAAAACTCTGAACCACTTTGATGCATATAGGTAGCTATTTTTGTACCTATAACTTCAGTTTCTACTGAAATGTGTTCAGCTTTAATATTAAGATCAACATATATAACTATATCGGCAGCTGTTTCAATTCCGGGATTTGATATTGTTACAGCGACCCTCGATTTTCCTCTCCGTTCAGTTTTTATTTCAAGATAGTCCTTTGCCAGATACCACTTTTGGATGTTCTCAGCAGTAGTTATCCAAAAATTCTTATTCTTTAATTCAAGAATTATATCTTTTACTACATTAATATTTTCTAATTTACATTGATAGTCTGAGTGCATTTTAAAAACAAACAAACCACCTTCAAACAAAACTCTGTCTATATCTTCCTGGTAAGTGTAGAATTGAAACTCCGGCTGAGTCAGGCCAAAATTTCTTATCACTTCGTAATCATCTCTTGCAGTTTTAGTGATCGATAAAATTCTTTTTTTGCCCCGAATAATTGTTCTAGGAACAGATCTATCTGTAAGAGAATCTAATAATATATGATTATAGCCGGAATTAATTGCAGCCATTATCGTATTTTCATCAATCAATCCATAGTAAGGTGAAAACCCGGAAACAGTTTTTCTTGTTATATTATTTAAGACCTCTTTTGCAAGTGATAATTTATCAATTTGGGTCTTATAACTGTTTAGTTTGTTTATTGTATCGTTGACTGATGCCATATATCCGATATCTACTAAAGAAGCAACCTCTCCAAATTTTGACATATATTTTACCAGCTCCATATTATTTTGAGCAAAGTCTGGCTCTAAAAAAAACGTGGCTTCTATTTTTTTCTCGGTTAAAATAGGAAAGAGATTTCTTATGTTATTTGCATCTTTAGTTATTCTAGGAGCAATTATGGCTGCGGCGCTATAGCCTGATGGCCAATCTTTTATAAATGCTACAGGCTGTTTTAACAACCAATTGATAGAGTTATTAAATAATTTTTCGAAGTACACATAATCTTCGCGAACACCAATAACCGAGTTGATTTCAAACCCCATCCAAATAAAACGACCTCTTCCGTATTTACCATAAACCATACCGGCACTGTCTTTAATGCGCTGCCGAACTAACCCCTCTTCAAGACGATAATTATACCAAAAACTTATCTGCTTTGTTCGCGGATCAAGGACCTCCACTGCTATTGGATTATCCCAGGTGGCTACACGCAGAGGATAGCCTGTAGGTATAGTTGCAGTGATAGGAATACCACCTCTTAAAGTATGAATTTTTGTTAAATCATCTTTGCCGATTTGCTTGATAAATTTAACACCAAATACTTCCGAAAAAAAGTCCCAGCCTCTCCATTTGCCGTCCTCGGAATATGTAGCGGTACCATTGGTTGCATATATGCTGCTCCCTTTATCCAAAAACTTTTTTATCTGGATTATTTCAAGATCACTTAATGATAAAACGTTTGGAAGGATTAATAAATCATATTTAAAATGATTCCCCGTTTCAATATCTTCATCGGATATCGTTTCGAATTTACAATTGTGATAATTAAGAAATTTTTTCCAGGTAACAATGTTATCTTGTAGCGATATATTGTTATCGGGTAACATATTTTGAGTGTAATCAGAATATAAGATAGCAACATTTGGTTCACGACCAAATAAAACGTTCTTTAGAACTTTCTCATTCGGAATAAAGTTACTTGAAGAAAATTTACCGTAAACTTCTCTGAGAACAAAAAGGAATACCAATATGGATAAAACAACAATAGTTAAACCAAGGATAACTATTAATCCCTGGTTGATTCCTCTTCTTTTTGCTGGAGTTATTTCCAACGTATATCACCGGCATCCAGATTGTTCAGTTTTCCTTTGGAATTAATTTTTGTGTATTTAGTTCCGAAAGGTTTTCTTTTAATTGTTGAATTAACATCCTGCTTAAGTTTTTTATTGGCATCTTCACTTTTTACAGTTGTTTCAACAGGATGAATTTGACGCTTTACAACAATCTCTGTTTCTTTTATATCATCACCGGGAAATTCATCCTTGCCGATATTCGCCGGTTCTAAAAGCTCAGCTCTTTCAATTGCCAGGTGTCTATTCGCATGCTGATCAGCTTGTCTTTCGTGAATTTTAAATAAAATGTAAGCACCTACCGCCAGGATAAATGTGCTTATAGTTGCTACAAGTATAATTGTAGACAAAATTGGAATAAGTTCCATGATAACCCTCAAATATTAATTATGAAATAGTTTTTAAGTTTAATTTAACCTACTCTTTCCAGTTTCCCCCACTGCATTTTAATTCCAAGAAATTCTTCAACCGTTGACATTACTTTACATACATCAACAATCAAGATGAATACCATTCTATAGATTACCGCATAAGCAACCAAACGGAATTCTTCTTTTTCTGCAGCCACAGAATAAATTGCAGTCATTAAATCCAGTAAAGCTAAGCCTGCCCACCAAAAGAAAATTAAAGATGTAAAACCAAATGCAAGGGCAGCAAAAATAAAAAATGCATTAGCAGCCAAATTCATTACGGGCCAAATTAATGCTTCAAAGAGCATCATCCATAAAATAAAAGTGTTGCCAAAATTGATTGTTGGATTTACTAATAATTTTTTATGCTTTCTTATTGATTGAAGTATACCTCGAGTCCATCTGTATCTTTGCTTCAGTAGTTGCTGCAATGTTGCAGGTGCTTCTGTGTATGAAATAGATTTGGGTTCATAATATATTTTCCAGCCCGCCGCAAGAATTCGGAGTGTAAGATCAGCATCTTCAGCAAAAGTATCGCTATCATAATAGCCTGCATTTTCAATTGCTTTTTTCCGGAAAATCCCAATTGGACCGGGGATAATATTAACCAGTTTCATAAAACTCTGTGCACTTCTTGCCAGGTTCAATCCTTCAACATATTCCAGTGCTTGCAAATCTGTGAGAAAATTTCCCCTGTTAAGCACTTTTACATTGCCGGCTACCGCGCCAATTTCCGGATTAGTGAAATGCCTTACAGCCATTATTATGCTGTTAGGTGATAACTGTGAATCCCCATCCATACAAAGAATAAATTCGCCCCTGGAAATTTTTATTCCGGCATTTAATGCAGTTGACTTGCCATTATTCTCCTTATTAATTAACGAGATTTTTATTTTATTGTAAATTCCACTTTTATATCCAACTAATCTTTCTGCAATTTCCTGAGTATTATCATTTGATCCATCATTTACAATAATTATCTCATAGGCTGAATAATTTAACTTTAATAAAGATTCAATAGTCATATCTAAAATTTTCTCTTCATTAAAAACCGGAATTATGATTGAAACAAAGGGATTGAAATTTTTGTCATTTTTAAAAGTATATTCATTTAGATAGAGATAGGAGAAGATCAGAAGTGCAAAATATCTTACCAATAGAATTAACAAAAATATTACCAGCGAAACAATGATCGAATATTCGATAAGAGCTGATACTGACAGTACAGTTTTAGGCAAAGAATAGATAATCAGAAGTAAAAGAAATATCGAAGTAATTCCACTTACGAATATT
Source organism: Bacteroidota bacterium (assembly GCA_022562275.1). Lineage (GTDB taxonomy): Bacteria > Bacteroidota > Ignavibacteria > Ignavibacteriales > Ignavibacteriaceae > BMS3ABIN03. The sequence continues at coordinate 6,841 of JADFPP010000060.1, read as the reverse complement.
TTTCGAATGAATTTCTTCTTTTTGGATTCAGTTGTGCGAGAGCTCTTTAAATAATAGAGTTCAATTACACTTTTCTTTATTTCAGAATATAGTTTCATTTATTTGCATAACTTATAATGATCTGATAAAAATTCAATAATAATGCCATCAATATGTTTGGAATCAATCAATAATGCTCAACTAATCTTGCTTTAGTGAAACAAAATTAGATATTAAAAAAAACAGTGTATCATTCTAAAACACTTAAGAATATCCGGAGTTTTAATTGCTTATAAGATAATTTGAACAGCATTTTCTTCTTCCAATCTGATTCTTATTAAAGAGTCCAGAATATACTTAAGCCGACTGATGTTGAGTGATAGCCCTTGCTATCTCTAACTGAACTACCCAGTGAAAAACTTAATTGTAAGACAAAGTTCTCTGTGAATCTATCGATGAAGTTAGCCTGAAATTCTCTTACCATAAGATTGTTTTCGGAAGGAATGATACCAACCTTTCCTTTCAAATTCAGAACAAATCCATTTCCAACTACTAAATCCCAGTAAGCCCAAATACTATGAGATTTGAAATTGTTTGGAGACCAATAAAGAGGTGTCTGATCAATAAAATCATAAAAATAAAACTCATATCCTACGCCAAATACCTTGTTAAAGATTTTACCTGTTCTAAAAATAACTTTTGATCCTTCGTTATTGTCCGATACCGAGATATAACCATAATCTGCTCTTAATAAGATTGTATGTATAATGTACTCACCGGAAAGCAAAGCATAATTGGCAGTAAGTCGAACATCAACTAAGTCAGGAGAGTAAAGTAATTGTACCGCATCAGAAGAATAAAATTTAGCAGAAAAATTATATGTATTCTCTTTCGCAGTCATTATCGATGCCTCAAATATTTTGGTGATTTCACTCCCAACAAAGTTGGTTACACCTGCTCCCACATAGCCGGATACATTTTTACTTAATATAAAATAGCCATCAGCACGGAAAATATTCAGATTTAATGTTGCTGATTTAGAGGAGACATTACCAACATATCCATTTATCGCAAGTGATAAATAACTTGTTACACCTAACTGTAAGCGCACACCCTGTGTATTATATGCAAAATCCAGGTTGTCTCTAAAATAATTACCCGAAGGCACTACTGATAGGCGAGTTAAAAAGGCAGAAGTGGGATAACCATCCAAACCGGCATTACCAAGCCATTTCATTCTTGATTGTAAAATTTGTGATGAAGGGGAGGCTGCAAGAAGTTCTTCGTAAATAATTCTGGCATTTTTATAATCACCCATTCGCATATACGAATCACCAAGATATAATTTTACTTCATCATCATTCTGTTCTAATGAGCTTAATTTCTCAAATGCATATAAAGATGTTAATGAATCACCATCCCAATAATAAATTTTTGCCTGCTGTTTGGCTAAATTAAAATCTCCCGGGTATTCTAATAATAGTTCATCATAAATTTTTAATGCTTCCTCATAATCTTCCTTGCACAAATAGGCTTGCGCTAACTCTTGTTTTAAATAAGGATTCGCCAATGGATTTTTGAAATACTGTTTATAATAATAGATTGCGTCGTTACAATTTTTATTGATCACAAACTCACGTGCTTTTTCTAATAAACGATAATTTTTAGCCTCTTCATTTCTCTTAGCTTGAAGTTCGATTGATTTTTCTATTTGAAAAAGATCCTTATTTGAAAATTCCAGTTGATACCCCAGATTCAGATAGTTTTGTGCAATTGCCAGATCATTTATCTGAAAATTTAAACTTGCCAGTGCTATTAAAGCTTGCATATTATTGGGATCATTACTGATTACACTGTACAGATTGTTATAGGCAACATGAAGGTCCTCATTTAGCCAAACCAATACTTGTCCGTACAATAATTGATAGTCATAATTGGATGGATCGCTGTTTAATAGAATTTCCAGTTCATCGCGTGCAGCTATTAAGTCATTCACATCTGACAATACAAGAGCCTTTTGATATCTGATTTCATTATCATCAGGGTGATCTGAGAGGTAACCATTAAGAAGCGAAATAGCTTTCGAATGTTCTTCGCGATGAGAATAATAATTTGCCAGTTTGTAAATTATATCTCTGTTATGTGGGTCTGATGATAATTTTACTTCAAGTGAATGAATTTTTTTATCGTAAAATTGGTCCTGTTTTACTAACACTTCATTTTTCAGATCTTGATAATTTTTATTTTCGGATTGTGTTTTAGAAAGAATATTTAACTGCTTATCTGCTTCATCAAATCGATTATTCTTTACAAGTTCATTTACTAATAAATAACGTGTTGCATAATCATCCGGATTTTTTCTAAGATTCCTGTAATATTTATCAATGGGATAAGGCTTATACTTTTGGTGTACCGGCAGCCCATAATTGTATCTGGTTGTCGTATCATTTACAGTATATACATATCCTTTACCTCTTACCATATCGTAGCCATTAATAGCTTCTTTAAAATATGGTCGTAGTTCTAAAGCCTTTTCAAAAGCATTTTTAGAAATATCTTTCTTACCCATCCACATTGTAAAGAATCCATACCTGGACCATAATCGGTGATCATCCGGATACTTTTGAGTATACTTTTTAAGAATTGAAGCGCCTTTTTTAGTATGTTTAATTTTTGCAAGTATCTCGGTGTAGCGTAATACTTCGTCGGCTGAGGGTTCTTCCCTACTAAGAAATTCATCATACCATTTTTCTGCTTCCTGCCATTCACCTAATCTTTTATAGTTCCTTCCAATTTCAAGATAATTAATTCCAACGGATGGATTAATAGCAATTTCTCTTTTGTATCCTTCAATATAATTGTATAATTGTTTATTAAATTCTTCTATAGTACGGTTAAGATTTGATTTATATTCTTTATTATCAGGTTCAAGCCTTAATGCAGAGCGGTAATCATAAATTGCCATCTCAAATTGACCCCTTGATTCATAGCAAAATCCTCTGCGACTAAAACCTTCCGGAACTTGAGGGTTTGCTGATATGTAACGATTCAATAATTTTATTGCCTCTCCGTATCTCCCCTGCTGAATATTTATTATCGCCTCATCATGTAGTCTCTCAGTTATTGGTTGAGATAGAATTGAAAAATTAATTACCAAAATTATTATTGGAATTAAAATCTGTTTCATGATGTGAAATTAAATTAAGAAAGAGGTGATTTATCAATCCTTACTGATTTATTATTGAGGATCCGTGCAATCATCTCTTTACTATTTTGAAATTCATCGCTAACTGAAATAGAATAAACTGAAATTAAGCGAGTGAGTGTTTGAGCAATATTATGATTATTATTTGGCAGGTTCGATTTGATCTTTGTAACCAAATCGGGCACAGCATTTTTTGTTTCACTGCTAATTAATACTAGTATATTATTCCCAACAGTGCATATTTTATCTTTTTTATTTGTGGATAATCTTACTGCATTTCTTAGTTGATTGAGTGTAATTAGGTTTCGTTGTAACGCACGTTCATCCAGGCGTAAAGACACTAACTGAAATATTTTTCCGGTAATTTTATAATAAGCAATTTGATTATTGACAAGGAGCTCAAAATCTTCTAATGAATAGACATTTGAAATTGTGATAGCCTCTTCTGAATCCATAATTTCTGATAGTGATTTATACATATCCATGCTATTTCCTTCATCATATTCAGAAACTTGCTCAACTTTATGTGGGGGTTTGAAATCAACAATAATTCCTTTGCCCGGTTCGATAAAATAGTTGGAAGAAAATTTTCCTTCAGTGTGTCCAACATTTGGTGTTATGGTCATAATTCCGGAATGATATTTATCTACAACATCTGATTTTTTTTGAAGATTTATGACACCGGTTGAATTAAGCAACAGTAAATCAACAATGCTATGAGAAGCAGGATTGGCAGGTTCACCCAGGGAAAAAAGACTTGTAATTCCTGCATCTTCTATGCTTTCAACAGCTTTTAGAAATGTGCTTTTTAAAAGCTTTATATTTTTAAAACTTATAAAAGAACTAAGCTCATCAAAAACAATTTTACTTGGCATATACTGTTTCACTACAGGAACTAAGTCTTTAATGTATTCTGCCAGGTACTCATCCGGGTCATCCACTTCTTCTAAATCAACAGGCGGAGTGACTCTAACTACAATAATTAAATTTTGATCCATGTATTTCTGTAAATCAAAATCTATTGATGCGGCATGAATCATCAGATCTTTTGGACGCACGCTAGTAAAGAACAGACAGATATCTTTCTGCTCGGCACTTTCTTTAGCAAATTGTAATGCTAAGAGAGTTCGCCCGGATTTGCGGGGACCAATTAGGAAATACGTACCTCCCCTGTATAGTCCTCCCCAAGCCAGATCAACTAATGGTATCCCGGAAGGAAGTAATTGTATCTTTTTTGCCATATTGTATTAAAATGTTACTTTTTTTAGCCAAAAATTATGCCGTTTGGCAATATTCGTATAGTAGCTTAATTACTAAATGGGGTATTTTTTTTTGGACTAAACAGAGACAGATGTGATTTTAATGTATTATTCTGCTACACTGTATTGACTCTAAACAATACTTAATAACTGAAGTTATGCAAAATCGTAAAACTGCATGTCATGCTCGCGAAAGCGGGCATCCACTATGTAAAAATAAACGAAAAAATGGATTCCCACTTTCGTGGGAATGACAAATCGGGATCTTTTTTCTGTTATAGGTGTTTTTGCGTAACTTCAGTTAATAACCAAATATTTTAGGGTTCAAGCGCTGGGTAGTTTGATTATAGCTGACAGGAGAGAAAAAGCATTTATTTAAAGAAATAACAGTTTCTACTTCTAAGGAGAAGTACCTGGTATTCAAGCATTTGAATGGCTGCTATTTCTATTTTATAGAACGATTTGAGATGCTTTGAAATAAAATTGCTAGAATTAACTGGTTTTCTGTGTCTTTAGATTAATCTGAGACAACAATATGATGATCTAAATAAATGCGTGAATTATTAGAGAGAGACTACTGAATTATTCTAGTACTGTCACTCTGAACGACCTGTTTGCCGGAAGTCGGGAGTGAAGAATCTATTTTATAATAAAAATCGAAATGTTTCGCTTCGTCCAAAAATAACCATGATTAATTATTCAGAAGTCTTTAGAGAATATCTTAATCAAATTCAAAAACCATAAATTCGTTGCATTCATCTTGCAACAATTTTATCGATGCTAAGTGAGAAGATGTAAAAATAAAATGATCTAGTCATTTTTCTTCAAATCATATCCGGATCTAAAAATTATATCCCAAAGTGGTGAGCTAACACCAAACCCTAACTCCGGGTCCTGATAATGATGACGCATATGATGATTTTTTATGACCAACCAGAATTTACTATGCATATTAAAGTGGTGAATGGCGTAGTGTGAAATATCATAAAATAAATAACCACCAATAAAACCAATAAAAAATGGCGCTAAAAAAATATCGCCAAGTATGACTTTAAAGAGGAAGAAAAATCCGGTAGCCAAAGGAATGCTGACCGACGGAGGCATAACTAATCTTTTGGTGTCGTTAGGATAATCGTGATGAACACCATGAAACATAAAAGTTATACGTTTCCCAAAATCACTCGAGGTATGAAAGTGAAAAATAAATCGATGTAACAAATATTCGGTGATTGTCCAGATAAACAATCCTGCAACAATTAACCCAATAATTCCCAATACAGGAATTTTATAATCAAAAATAGCTAAATAAAATAAATATCCAATTACAGGAACGTAAATAAAAAGTGGTACAGTCCAATGAATTTTTGAAAATGCTTCAAAAAAATCGCTCTTAAACATTCTGGCTGTTTCATCTTTGTTTGAAACATATAATTTACTCATAACAACTCCATAATATTTTTATATTCTATTGTTTAAAATTAAGAATTATTTTATCAATAATAAATCTACTACAATATGCTTTTTTAAACAATATATGTTTTTTATTCAATAAATCAGGATTTTTTTATTAATCCAATCCCCGGTAAATTGTTTAGTTTAATCTCACCTTCAATATACGATATTCCATCAAACAAATCATTAGAAATCAAAAGCGGACCATCTAAATCAATCCAATTCGCAAGAGATGAAAGATGTGCTGCTGCACTTACCGCACATGAGGTTTCCGTCATACATCCAAGCATAATTTTTAATCCAAAATCCCTTGCTTTATTTATCATCAACAAAGCTTCTCTCAATCCGGTTGATTTCATCAATTTAATATTGATTCCGGAATACAAATCTTTCACTTTTTCTAAATCACATAGTCTCTTTACCGCTTCGTCGGCAATAATTGGTAAGGGACTTTTTTCATTCAGCCAGGCAATATCATCAATATTTTCCTTTGGCAATGGCTGTTCAATTAATATTACATTTTTCTCAAACAACCATTCAATCATTTCTAATGCTTCTTGTTTATCTTCCCAGCCCTGATTCACATCAACATACAATGGTTTATTTGTTGCTGATCGAATTGTTTCAATAATTTCTTTATCGTTTTCTGCTCCTAATTTAATCTTAAGATACTTAAAATCATTTGCTTCATCTATTTTTGTTTTGATGATTTCTTTACTATCAATACCAATTGTGTAGGATGTGTAAGCGTTCACAGGATTTGTTAAACCAAAATATTTATACAGTGGAACATTTAACAGCTTCCCAATTAAATCATGCAAAGCAATATCAACGGATGCTTTAGCAGCATTATTTCCATCTTCAATATTATTAATATAATTTAATACCTTTTCAATATCCAAAGTGTCTTCAAATTGTCTAAAATCAATTTTAAATAAAAAGTCCA
>JADFPP010000059.1 GCA_022562275.1 Bacteroidota bacterium | reverse complement strand
ATTGATGACGGTACCAGCCTCGAAGGAATAGATTTTACAATTGGCGAGATATTCAGAACAGAGTTCAAAAACTTTGAAAAAGCTGAGAAGTATTACCTGATGGCTGTTGAGAAAGATGATCAAGAAGCGATGTTTAATTTAGCTTTGTTGTATGAAACAGAGTTCAAAAACTTTGATAAAGCTGAGAAGTATTACCTGATGGCTGTTGAGAAAGATGATCAAAAAGCGATGTTTAATTTAGCTTTGTTGTATGAAGCAGAGTTCAAAGACTTTGATAAAGCTGAGAAGTATTACCTGATGGCGGTTAAGAAAGATCATCCCGATGCGATGTTTAATTTAGCTTTGTTGTATGAAACAGAGTTCAAAGACTTTGATAAAGCCGAGAAGTATTACCTGATGGCTGTTAAGAAAGATGATCCCAAAGCGATGATTAATTTAGCTTTGATGTATGAAACAGAGTTCAAAGACTTTGATAAAGCCGAGAAGTATTACCTGATGGCTGTTAAGAAAGATGATTCCAAAGCGATGAATAATTTAGCTTTGTTGTATCAAACAGAGTTCAAAGACTTTGATAAAGCCGAGAAGTATTACCTGATGGCTGTTAAGAAAGATGATCCCGGTGCGATGAATAATTTAGCTTTCTTGTATCAAACAGAGTTCAAAGACTTTGATAAAGCCGAGAAGTATTACCTGGCGGCGGTTAAGAAAGATTATCCCGATGCGATGAATAATTTAGCATGGTTATACTATGAGATGAAAAAGAATAAGCAAAAAGCTTCTAAACTCATAAATAATGCCTATAAAAAAGAGCAAAATATTTATCAGGCTCATACATTTATTTTAATATTATTATGGGGTGATGAAATAGAAAGAGCAATTGAACTTTATAAAAAACATTTCGATGAAGAAGTGGCCCATAAAGATGTGAATGAAATGATACAGTCCATCCTGTTAATGTTCATTGCAAAAAAGCAGTATAATTTTGTATATAAGCTTTTTAATGAGAACAAGTTTGAGATTAAAAATAAATACAAACCGATATACTTTGCACTGCTAACACTAATGGGAGATAAACAGAAAGATGAGTTAAGAAGAATGGGGGACGAACTACAAGATACCGTTAATGAGATAATTGAAAAAACAAAGCAACTGGAAAAAGATTATACTTAATTAATAAAAAGAAAGGGGCTTAATTAAAAATTAAGCCCCGTAAAGAAAAAGGTTGTACCCTTTATTTTCCATCACCATCGCTATCGCTATCTTGTTTATCACTCCACGGAGGTATTACACCGCTTACTCTGGCATATACAATTCCCTGTCCAAGATGTTCGTGCATATGGTTTAGAAGACTTATCATAAAATTTCTTAGAGACATATCCATTCCGAAAGGTGTTTGGATTATCTTATTTAATTCTTCATCCGTTAAATTTCCAGCAGCCTCTTTTACAACTGTAAAAGATTCTTTAAGTGTCTCAGCAACCTTTTCTTTGTCTGTAGTACTTTTCTCAATTGTACCTCTTTCTGTCTTTGGTACATCAGCGCCCATTTTACTTGCCAGAGAATAATTTGATTCTGCAACATGCAAATATACTTCGGCAGTATTACGAACACCATCTGCCGGTTCCCATGCCATTCGTTCCTGGGGCATAGCATCCAACAAATCTAATAATCTGCCCTCAATGAAATCCAATTGTCCTAAATATTCCCCGACAAATACCAGTGTATCCGGGGAAGATTTTGCGTAGCTGCCAATTACTACTCCTAAAGAAAGTAGTACTGTCGCAAAGAGAGTGAGAGCAAATTTTTTGAAATTAAACATAGCACCTCCTGATAATGTTAAACAAATATTAAAAACTCCGCCTGATTATAATTCCCTAATGTACATAATTAATGGATGATGAATATATGAAATTGAACCATCATTTGCTAAAAAATAAAACAACTTTAAATTGCCCCTCCTGTTTCTGCAACCGCAGCTTTTTCAATTGGGATGTTCATCACAAGCGTTTGTCTCTTTATAGATTCTTTATGGATCAACTGTAATAAGCTCTTTATAAATTCTTCACTAAGTCCCATTGCCAATCCCATATTAAGTCTTTTATTAATTACATCTTCCCAGCGGGTAATTTGCAGTATTGTAACCTTGTTAGCTTTTTTGTATTCGCCGATGCGTTCTGCAATATCCATTCTTAGTGATAGATTTTGAATTATCTCTTCATCCAAATCATCTATTACATTCCTAAGCTGCTCTAATTGTCCCTTAAATTTTTTATTGCTGATATTAGCTTCTCTAATAATCAGCTCATCAATTATCTTGTTGAGCTGCGCCGGAGTAACTTGCTGGCGCGAATCACTTAGTGCAGCCTTTGGTTGAATATGACTTTCAATCATTAATCCAGACATGTCAAGATCCATGGCTTTTTGAGAAATCATCGGTATCAGTTCGCTGTTTCCCGCTATATGGCTTGGATCACAAATAACGGGCAATGCCGGGCAAATTGTTTTTAGTTCAATAGGTATTTCCCACATAGGGTTATTTTTAAAAGGTGTTTTTTCATAAGAGGAAAACCCTCTATGCACAGCAGCAATTTTTGTAATACCGGCAGCATTAATTCGTTCCAATGCACCAATCCATAATTGTAAATCCGGGTTTACAGGATTTTTTACAAGAACAGGAATATCCGTTCCTCTTAGCGCATCAGCAATATCCTGAACAGAAAAAGGATTTGCCGAAGTTCTTGCGCCAATCCAAAGAACGTCTATTCCATATTTCAAACAAAGATCTACATGTTTCGAGTTTGCAACCTCGGTCGTAACAAGTAATCCCGTTTCTTCTTTAACTGTTTGCAGCCACTCAAGCCCCCTTTCTCCAATACCTTCAAAAGAATTGGGTCGTGTCCTCGGTTTCCAGATTCCGGCTCTGAATAAATTAACCTTTCCTGTTTCTGCCAGATTTTTTGCTGTGCTTATTAATTGTTTTTCAGTCTCGGCACTGCATGGCCCGCTTATGATGATAGGCTTTTTACATTTAGTAAGCCACTTTTCGATTGGGGTAACATTTAATTCAAGCTGCATAATTATTTTCCGTTGTTTACTGTTTTTCTTTAATAAGTTTATTGCCTTCTAAAATTCTTCCGATATCATTTGCTTCTTTCATCAAATTATAAATCTCTTTTGTCTGTTTTTTCTCTATAAGTTTTTTGAATAACTGTAGGTTTTTTATATAAGCATTTAACGCTTCTAATAAGTGCTTTGAATTCTGATCAAAAATGGGAGCCCACATATCAGGTGAGCTTTTCGCTAATCTAACTGTTGAAGCAAAACCGCTTCCGGCAAGTTCAAATATTGTTTCCTCGTTCTTCTCGATCTCAAGCACAGTTAATCCCAAAGTGAAAGAACTTATATGTGAAAGCTGGGAAACATAAGCAGCATGAAGATCGTGTTCTTTAGATTTCATATTTATGATCTTCATTCCCAGGGATTTATAAAGCCTTTCTGTCTGTAATATTGCAAAATCAAAACTTTTTTCACGATCGCAAATGATGGACAGCTTATCATTGAACAATCCCTGTATCGCTGCCAATGGTCCATAGTTTTCTGTGCCGGCTATAGGATGTGTTGCCACAAAATTACCTCTGTTATGGTGTTGATCAGCAGTGCGGCATATCCCTTCCTTAGTCGAACCCACATCAATAACCGTTGAGTTATTGTTTATACTATCTAATACTTTTGGCAATATCAGTTTTGTTTGATCAACCGGCACAGCAATAATAATAAGGTCGGCAAGCGGAACAGCTGTTTCTATATTTGCGATCTCATCAACCAGCCTAATTGCAAGTGCATCTTCAGCGTTCTTGATACTATTATCAACACCGATTATTCGTTTAGCAAGCTCTTTTTCTCTAATGCTAATAGCCAATGATCCGCCGATCAATCCCAGCCCAATAATTGATACTATCATTTAATCTCTGCTTTTATTGAAAACATATTTTTAACACGCCGTATGGCTTCTTCTAATTTTTGCATACTATTACAAAGTGAAACTCTTACATATTTTTCCCCATTTGATCCGAAAATAAAACCCGGTGTAATAAAGACATTTGCCTCAGATAAAAGTTTATCGACGAACTTTTCTGCATCAATAACACTTTCGGGTAATTTTGCCCAAACAAACATTCCCACCTGATTTTCATCATAGGAACAACCGAGCAGTTTTAATAAGTTAAGCACTTTTCTTTTCCTTTCGCGTAATTCATCATTTCGCTTTTTGTGCCAGTCTGCCGGATTCTTTAGTGCTTCTATTGCAGCATGTTGAATGGGAAGAAATATTCCCGAATCAATATTGCTTTTTACCTTCAGTACAGACTTTACATATTTCTCATTACCAGCAACCCAGCCAACACGCCAGCCAGCCATATTATGAGATTTGCTAAGAGAATTTAATTCTAATGCTACTTCCTTTGCGCCACCTACTGATAATAAACTTTGGGGATTTTCATTTAGGATTAAACTATATGGGTTATCATTGCATAATAGAAAATTGTTTTTTCTGGCAATACTGATCAACTCTTCAAACAATCCAGATGAAGCAACAGCTCCTGTTGGCATATGCGGATAGTTAATCCACATTATTTTAACCCGGGATAAATCTTTTGTTTTAAGTTCATCAATGTCAACATGCCAGTTATTCTTTTCATTTAAATCATAGTACCTAATTGCTGCACCAATGATTTTGCTTGCTGACGTATATGCGGGATAGCCAGGATTTGGAATGAGAACCTCGTCTCCCGGATTTAAGAAAGCCATTGAAATATGCATTATGCCTTCTTTAGAACCTATAAGCGGAAGTATTTCTCTCCCCGGATCTAAAACCACCGAATAAATTTTATTGTAATATTCCGATATTGCATTTCTTAATTCAGGTGATGAACTATAACCCTGATAACCATGATTCCCGGATTGATTGGCTGATTCTGAAAGTGCATCTATTGTACTTTGAGATGGGGGTAAATCAGGATTACCAATTCCAAGGTTTATAATATTTTTTCCTGTCTTTTCAATATCTGATATTTCTTTCAATTTTCTTGAGAAGTAATATTCTTCAAGTTCTGTTATTCTGTTTGCTTCAGTAATTGCCATATCGGTTCCGTTTAGTTTAAAACAAAAAAGCCCGGCTCTTTTTCGGAACCAGGCTTGTTTACTAATATCTTAATTTAATTAGAACATAGTATTACTGTTCCGACAGATAGTATTCGGATAGTAAAAATAATAATATGTACTAAAGCTTAAATTCATTTCTTGAAAAATATGAAAGGAGAATATCAATATCAAGAGACTTCGATGAAAAAGATGATATCTTTTAGAGAGATGTCATCTTTCCTGGAAAATAAATTTATCAAAGCCCGATGAATATGTTTTATTCATTTGATTATCAATTATCATTACTTCCGTTTCGGGAAGATTTTCAATTAATTTCAATCCTTTCGCCTGCCCCAAAACAAAAACCGCTGTTGCCAATGCATCAGCAATCGTACAACTTTTATTTAGCACGGTTACACTGGTTAAGCTATCTGCGGGATACCCGGTTTTAGGATTTAATATATGATGATATCGTTTGCCATCTAATTCAAAATATTTTTCATAATCACCGGAAGTTGCGACCGACATTTCTCCCGGATTTATTTTTTCAATAACCTGATTTGGTTCCCTTGGATGCTGAATACCGATTGTCCAGTTATTTCCAATTGTTTTAATTTCACCGCCAGCATTAACAAGAGCATCATTAACACCAAAACTCTTCAATACAATAACTGCCTTATCAACGGCATATCCTTTTGCAATTGCACCAAAGTTAAGTTCTATTCCTGCAGAACGTTTAAAGTAGTCGTCTTCCAATAGTTTGATATTATTCCAACCGCTGTTCAAACGAGCGCTGACTAATTTATCATCAGCAGGCAAAGACGGATCATCACCATCAAAACCCCAGGTGGCTAATAATTTATTTAAACTTGCATCAAAAGAGCCGTAGGTTAAGTTGTAAATGGAATCGCATAAAACCATCAAACTAAAAATCTCCGGGTCAACATTAATTAATGTATCCTGATTATGATTTAATTTCCATACGGGGCTATTTTTATTATAAGTCGAGAAAAGATCATCGATACGTTTGATTTCCTGAAAGGAATTCTCAATTGCGGTTTTGGCTTTTTTTCTGTCTATGTCCCTAACTTGAATTTCTACAACAGTACCGAGAAGAATTCTTGATCTTTTTATGAGATGAGCTTCGTCGTTACTCATTCTGGCAATAAAAAACCCGATGGCGAAAAGAATAATTAGAAAAACAAAGAATAAAAATGTTTTTTTCATTTGATGAATTAAATGCGCACTGTTGTGAGGTTATTAAACTTCATCAATTCTTATAAGAACTTTATTTGGCGCGCAGGCAATTACATCACCAACGTTTGTTGCGTATCGGGATTTTTCACAATACTTATGCCTGCAGGTTGATTTGGTCACTTTCACCAACCCGTTATCAATTTCAATTTCTGTTTTTCCTTGTGGACCATCAATTTTAATGTTTTTATACGAAGAGTTTATCGGGATAGTATCAAACGTACCTTTTTCATTTTCAATCACAATTTCCTTTTGGTTTGAAGAAAACAATGAAGAAAAAATGTTCGATTGTTTATACACTGCAGCAAAAAATATTTTTGCTTCCGTACCATAAAGCATTGAACGAATTATCATCAACTCATCTGTAAAATCATTTTGAAGCGAATATATTGATTTATTAGTATCGCTTACAATTATATCGGAGTTAACATGTTTGTTTAACGGTTTAACAGAATATATAACCAATCCGCTGTTTGAAAAAGAAGTTCGCTTATGTTTCCTCACAAGTTTTTGAAGCAAGTATTTATAATCGTCATCAGCATTTATTATTGGGGTGGAATTGCTTTTAACAGTTGCAGTGAATACTCTTACTACTTCCGAAATTAATTTTTCACTCGGAGGTAAAAAACAATAAACAGAGTAATGCTGGTTTCCCGGCTTACCAAGCAACTTACCTGCTGTAAATCCGCTGCCGACAGCTAATGCGGAGATGCTGCTTAGTTTTATGAACTTTTTTCTTGTCATCATAACAAGTGGATTTATTTAGCAGTTAATTAATTCGTTTGCAAATTACGAGTTTAATAATAGTTATTTTTTAAAAAACTTTTTGATTTCCTTTTCATTCAAAAAAATCTAAAACAGTATAAAGAATATTTCTTAAAAAAATTCTATTTTACTATGAAAATACTTTTTTATTGTTTTCACCTAATACAATCTAAAAAATTCATTTATTTAAATTTCTCATTATATCACGAACCATTCTGGAGGAATAATGTTTAAAGGGTATGCAAAAGGATTATACCTTCTTTTCTTTACGGAAATGTGGGAGTGCTTCGGATTTTATACAATGCTCGTAATTTTTGTTTACTTTATGCGGAAAAACTTTGGATGGGATTCTGCTACTGCTACCAATGTTTACGGTATTTTTTATTGAAAATTGTTAATTAATTGATATACTTGCATCAAAATTATTTATATGCATTTACCTGAACCTTTTATAACTAACGATGCTATTGTTTTTGGTTTACTAATGACCATTTTAATGGTGATTTTTAAAACTTCAAACAGCAGTAAACCAGTATTTGTAAAATTCTACAAATATGTTCCTGCATTATTGCTTTGTTACTTTATTCCTTCCATATTTAATTCTATGGGTATTATTGATGGTGAGCAAAGTAATCTCTACTTTGTGGCTTCAAGATACCTTTTGCCAGCTAGTTTGGCTTTGCTTACACTGAGTGTTAATATGAAGGAAATTAAAAAGCTGGGTTTTAAGGCAATCATAATGTTTCTCGCAGGTACTGTGGGTATTATTATTGGGGGTCCGCTTGCTATTTTATTAACATCTATTGTAGCGCCTGATGTTGTTGGAGGGGTAGGACCAGAAGCGGTTTGGCGTGGTATGACTACCATTGCCGGTAGCTGGATTGGTGGAGGAGCAAATCAAGCTGCTATGTATGAGATGTTTAAACCAAGCAACGACCTTTACTCAACCTCGATAGCAGTTGATGTAATAGTTGCCAATATTTGGATGGCATTTTTGCTTTTTGGAGCTGCTCGTTCGGCAAAAGTAGATAAGTTTTTTAAAGCAGATGCATCTGCTATTGAAGATGTAAAAAATAGGGTAGAGGCTTATAGAGCGAGTATTGCTAAGATTCCAACCTTGACAGATGTAATTACCGTTCTTTCAATAGGGTTTATTGCTGCTGCAATTGGGCATATAGCTGCAGATATGATTGCTCCATATTTAGAGGTTAACTACCCATTTCTAATCGATTATAGTTTAACGAATCAATTCTTTTGGATTGTAATTACTGCTACCATCGTTGGTTTAGTTTTATCCTTTACAAAAGCAAAAGAGTTAGAAGGTGTTGGCGCATCTCGAATTGGGAGTGTTATGATTTATATTCTTGTAGCAACTATTGGTATGAAAATGAACGTGCTTTCCATATTCGATAACCCTGGTTATTTCTTGGTTGGTGGATTATGGCTGATGATTCATGTAATTATTTTAATAATAGTAGCAAAATTAATAAAGGCGCCATTTTTCTTTGTTGCCGTTGGCAGCCAGGCAAATATTGGAGGTGCCGCTTCAGCTCCTATTGTTGCAGCTGCTTTTCATCCATCGTTAGCTCCGGTGGGTGTATTATTAGCCGTTATGGGATATACTTTGGGTACAATGGGAGCTTATTTTTGCGGAATTTTGATGCAGATTGTTGCTCCGTAATTTAAAATATATATAATTAATTTTCTTAATTAATTGGATTTATGAACTCAGAACAAATAATTTTATACCTTTTTATTGCCTTAGCCCTTTACCTGCTAATTAAGAGAATATGGATGGCTAAGACTATAAAACATTATACTCCTAAGGAAGCATTTGAAAAGCTGAGAAGCAGCAGAAGTGTGATGTTGCTGGACGTAAGAACTTTAAAGGAAAGAAAAGCGCAATCGATAAAAAAATCGATTCACATTCCGTTGGCAGAAATCAGTTCTCGTGTGGATGAGTTAGACAAGTTTCGCAACCATGAGATCATCTGCTACTGCAAAACCGGAATCCAAAGTCTTTCCGCTGCATCTAAACTGAAAAAAAATGGCTTTAATGCGGCAAACTTAAAGGGTGGAATAGGACAATGGAATTCGGAAGGATTAAAATTAACTGGAAATTAATAAAGCTTGTTTTTCCCGTTATGTTAGGTGCGATCGGCGGATTTTTATATTTCAATTTTAGGGGGCTTTGCAAAACTTGTTGAAATTATTAAATCAATTCTTTTATAAGTACTAATTCTATCGAATTCTAAGTATATTGTTTTGCTTCGCCCGCCTATATTAGTTCTTCAAAGGATTTTTTTATTGGATGTAACAGCAGTTTTGTAATAACAGGGAATCCATACATAAGCACATTATATGGCACAGGCATAGGCGCTGTACTGGTTAACTGAAAATCGGGAATAAATTCAATGAGTAAAAACAAAAATAATAAAAGGAGAAAAGTAAAATGAATTACGGTTTTTCAAAAACAGTTGATTTATCTTTTGAAGATACAATCAACAAAGTTACCGAAGAATTAAAAAAAGAGGGTTTCGGAATATTAACAACAATTGATATTAAAGAAACACTAAAAAACAAGATTGATGTTGATTTTAAAAAGTACACAATCTTAGGTGCGTGCAATCCAACGCTTGCTCATAAAGCACTGCAGGCAGAAGAGGAAATTGGATTGCTGCTTCCCTGCAATGTAATTGTTTATGAGAAGGAAGGTAAATCTGCTGTGTCTGTTTTCGATCCGTCTTTAATGTCTAAAGTTGTTGAAAATGAAAAGCTGGACTCAATAGCAGAAGAGGTTAAAGAGAAACTTGAAAGAGTTTTTGATAGTATCTAATCAATACTAAAAAATGAGATGAATAATAATGTCTGAAAATTTAAATAAAGAAGGCTTTTTAAGTAAAGTATTCGATTACGAAAATAACAAAGATTGGAAATACAAGGGCGATCTTCCTGCGGTTGTTGATTTCTGGGCTCCGTGGTGCGGTCCTTGTAAGATGGTTGGACCAATCATAGAAGAGTTATCGGAAGAATATAAGGGTAAGGTAAACTTTTACAAAGTTAACACTGATGAAGAACAGGAATTAGGTGCTGCCTTTGGAATCAAAAGCATTCCATCACTATTGTTTATCCCGAAAGAGGGGGAGCCAAAAATGACTGTTGGTGCTTTGCCGAAAGAAGCAATGAAAGAGGCAATCGAAAAAGAATTGTCGGTAACTGCTGCTTAATCCTTTATTTTGTGGGGCTGTCTCAGCCGGAACAACCCTTTTGAGACTACCCCACAATCTTATAACTTCTCCTTAAAAAATCCTACAAGAAAAAAGAATAACAGGGGGCTTCGCGAAACCTTACTTATTAAAAAAAACAATTATTTAAAATTGACAACACTTATTGTATTCCAACATTTTTGCTATGCTACGCCCTCCTTTTAGTGGTTTTGTACAGGTTTCTAACAAACAAAAACCTTTTACTCAACTTAAAATATTTATAACTCTTACTACTGCTGAATTAGAAGAAACTTTTTTAACCGGCGGTGAGTTGAGTATTTTCTTTCTAATTTCATTTATTTTTAAAGTGTCTATTATCGGAATGTTTTTTTCATAATTTATAATTAATACAGCAATGGCTGTTTTTAATGTCAGCGCTTTCACTCTTAATGTAACTGGCGAATATCTTCCGGGATGAATGTGAACATATCTTTCTTCTTGTTTTCCTAATCTTAACGTCCAAACAGAGTTGTCTGAAATTTCAATCAGTTTATACTCATTCCCTTTTTCAAATAACCATTTTTTATAATCTTCAAAAGCAAGCACACCAGTTGACTTTAGTTTGTTAACTATTTCATCACATATTTTCTGCGGAGATAATTCACCAACATATAAGTCCATTTGCGATTCGCCAATTACTAACAACGTTTTTTGTAATTCTTCTACCGATATTTTTTCGTTCCTGTAAAACTCAATTTGTTTCTTAATAAAACCAGCATGATGTTTCCAGCAATTGAAAGTTATTGGTGATTGTATGTTGCAATCTCTTTCCGTCATTTTATCATTGTTACTATTTATAAATCACTTGCCAGTTGCAGGTAGGTCCGAAATAAAATTTGTGCGACGTCCCCATATCTAATACAGCAATATTCTTTTTTATTCTTTATTAACCAAAATAACACCGAAAGTTATTATTGCTCCACTAAGAATCATAAGAAACGTAATCGATTCGCTTAATAATACCCATGCTGCCAAAACAGTAACAAGCGGTTCGAAGTATAAAAAGGCGCCAACTTTTGCTGATTCCAAATCCCTTAGAGAATACGCCCAAATTACATAAGCAATACCTGAGCAAAACAGCCCTAAAAATAAAATCGAAATCCAACCGTTTAAAGATAAATGAATTACCGAATTAACACTTGCTGCATTAAGATTAAAAGGAATGATGATTACCGCCATCATTATAAACAGATATAATATTGTCATCAGAGGAGAATAGGAAAGTGATATCTTTTTATTTACCATTGAATAAACACCCCAGGTAAAAGCACTTGCAAGAACAAGCAGATCTCCTTTGTTCTTAATGAGATCTACGTTTGTAATATTTCCCTTTCCAATTAATAACAGCAATCCAAACATCGCAATGATGATCCCGCTTATCTTTAACAAACCGATTTTTTCTCTAAAAAAAATGGCTGCCAGAATTGCCATAAAAATCGGCGCTGTTCCAATTATCCATCCTGTGTTTGATGCTGTTGTGTACTTTAGTCCTGTTACCTGTATCATAAGATGAAACACTGCGATAAGTGCAAGAATAAAGATAATTCCATGGCTTTTGAGGTTTATCGAGAAATCTTTTTTAAAAAGGATGGCTGTAATAAATAAAAATACTGTGGCGATAATTAATCTTAATGAAATGATTGTTTCAGGTGATAATTCCTTCAATGCAACCTTGGTGGCAATGAAAGAACTTCCCCAAAAGATTACAGCAAGAATTATTAATGAATATTTTAACTTGAGAGAATTCAAATTTGTAAAAGAAGAAAGTCCCGAATAAGTTACCTGGATTTTTTTGTTCTCTTCGCCGAAGAATAATTCTTCAAATCGTAATGTATTTCCTTCCCGGGCATATTTAATTTGACCATCTCAACTCCTGCATCGATGTAAAACTGAGTAGCGAGAGTATCGTGATAATCCGAAAAGACTACAACTCTTTTTATTCCTGCAGCAATTAAAGCTTTAGCACAGTTTGTACAAGACATATTAGTTATATAAGCAGTTGTTCCCATAATATTTACACCGTGAGTTGTTGCCTGCACAAGGGCATTAATCTCCGCATGATTGGTACGCACACAATGGTTATCAACAATAAGGCAGCCCACATCATCGCAGTGCGGCTGACCCGGCAGCGAGCCGTTGTAACCTGTTGCCAAAACAAATTTATTTTTTACAAGCACACAGCCAACATGCATTCTTGGACAGGTCGCTCTTTCGGAAGCAAGCATTGCAAGTTTTAAAAAATATTCATCCCATGTTGGGCGGTTGTTTTTCTTTTTTGCCATAATTTTAAAATTAGTTTGATAACCAAAAACGAAAGTTTTTATACACTAAGTTAATTATTTTTGTGGGATTACAAGAAGTTAGCAATGATAAAGATATGCCATCCGGCAACTGCCGGATGGCATATCTAAACGTAATATTATTTTAAAAGTATCATCTTCTTCACATCAACATAGTCGTTCACATTTAACCTGTACAGATAAACACCGCTTGCGAAAGATGAAGCATTGAAGCTTACTTCATATCTTCCTGATGGTTTTTCTTCATTTACCAAAGTTGCGATTTCCTTTCCAAGGATATCGTAAACTTTAAGTGTTACAAATCCGTTTTGTGAAATTTGATACTTTATTGTTGTTGATGGATTAAACGGATTTGGGTGATTTTGGCTTAAAGAGTAATCCGAAACTAAAGAATGTTCTTCAGTAACCGAAGTAACCTTGGGTGTGTACATAAGAACCTTACTGCTGGTTTCTACGGTCATACCTTCAAATGTATAGCCACCCATACTAATTACCCGGCCGTCAGTTAGCAGTTCAACCTCCGGGTCAAAAACTATAATTGGTAAAGTATCGTAGTAAATTATTGATAAAGTTTTAGTATCATATATTTCCCAAACCTCAGGTTCAAAACTACCGCCTGTAATAAGTACGGTGCCATCCATAAGAAGCAGAGTCTTATGGCTCGTACGTGGTACAGTCATTTCTCCTGCTTCAGACCAGGAATCTGTATCCGGATCATATATCTCACAGTTCTGTGTACCTAATGTAGAATCTGGAGTAACACCACCACTAACGAGAACCCTGCCATCTGACAAGAGTACAGCACTGTGACGTAATCTGGCGTGGAGCAGGTTGGCTGCAGAAGACCATTGATTGGTAATCGGATCGTATATCTCACAGGAATTTAGGTAACTATCATTCCCTATTCCACCAGTTACAAGTACTTTCCCATCATTTAGTAAGGTGGCAGTATGACCATCTCTGCCTTCTTCCAGTGAATCTGTTAAACTCCAGGTTTCAGTAATAGAATCATATATTTCGCAGATGTTAAAATATATATTTTGAAGAGTTGATTGATCAAAATAATATCCGCCAACAATTAGTATTCTGCCATCGTTTAGCAAAGTTGCTGTATCTCCAAAATATTTAAGTGTTTCTAATGAATCTGTATATCTCCAGCTAATTGTAACGGGATTAAATATTTCACAAGATTTAAGCAAGAAGCCCCCAATAGCTATGACTTCGTTATTATTTAATGTTATTAAATGGTGGAACGCTCTACCTTCCAGCATAGATGTTGTATTTGCCCAGGTATTATTATCCAAATTATAAATTTCGGCACTATTCAAAATTGGTGATCCATCACTTCCGGCAGCAAGGATTTTATTATTTGAGAAGATCGAAGTGCTGAAATTCCATCGTCGTATATTCATTGAATCAATAATTTCCCAGTATCCATATTGCTGTGCTTCTGCTCTTAAAAAGAGTAAAACAAATGCTGCTATTATCAATTTTAATTTCATAAATAAACCTTTGGTTTATATTTTGGTTCTGTGTGATTTACTGTGCGTAATACTTAGAAAAAAATTTAAGAGAGCAGAAGTTTCAAATAAAAACTCCCGCTTTCTATTTTATAGGGTAAACAGTAATTTTTATTATTGCACTAAAGCTAAAGAATTATGTATACCTAAAACCAAGTATTATCTTGACTTTTTGTTTGATAACAAGAAGTACATTTTTTTACGCGTACTCAATTATTTATTGCCTTTATTTTGTTAATATCATCTTTTTAGCTTCGATAAAATCATTTACTTTTAACTTGTAGATATATACACCACTAACCAAACCGTCAGCATTAAAAATAACATTATACGATCCGGCTATCTGTTTTTCACTTATCAGGTTGGCAACTTCACGTCCTAATATATCATAAATTTTTAATGATACGTATCCGTTTTCCTTTAAATTGTATTTAATTGTTGTTGAGGGATTAAACGGATTTGGGTAATTTTGATTTAGCTTGTATACCGAGGGTTTTACTTTATCTCCATTTGATACTTTCCATTGTATAAAACTGGTGCCATTTGTATTATAATGTGTAGTTTCAATTGATAATAGGTTTGTGCTGTCAACTGAAACAACCCAGTATTCAGCATTATCGGGCGCAAAACGACCTCCGCCTATAGTAAAATCATAATCCGTATAAGACGTTGAAGTTGTAAACTGATAAGATGTTATTGTGCCGCTTGAAGCAGTTGTTAACTTTTTGTAAAAACGATAACCCAACAAATCCGGCTCTATGTTAGCTTCCCAGGTAAAAGAAGGATTCACACCACTAAAATCCGCTGTAAAATTTTGTGGTCTATGTGGCGCTCCCGATGCAACATTTAATGCATCCCAGGCATTTATTCTTCCATATCCCATCCACCTACTCCATCCATTTTCATCATATTGATAATTTATTGCACCATTTGGGTCTATTTTATCAGTAGTTGATGTAATGATATTATAGACTTGAGGCGGGGTAAGTGAATTGTCTATCGAAAGAATTAGCCCGGCAAGAGCAGCAACCAATGGGGAAGAAAAAGATGTTCCGCTATCAAGCACGTAATAGTTGCTCCAATATGCTGATACTAATGGAACTAGTACACCCGGGGCAGTTACATCTATAAATGCATTGGTTGGATCTAATATTGGATCAGTACCCGGACTATGATTCCATGTATAAGCGAAATGTTCTGTATAATTAAACAAGGGGTCAAGCTGGGTGGCACTAACAGCAATTACCTGCCCATCATTTCCAAAATTATAAGCTGCTGGATATGCAACGAATGGTACAGGGAAATTGGCATTACCTGCACCTGCAACGCACACAATCCCTTGCAAAAGTGCATTGTGTATTGTATTCTCAAGTGTGGAACTCTGGAACAACCAACTAAAATTTATTACATCAGCTCCTCCCTCAATTGCAGCATTTATACCATTTATATAAAATTCATCTAATCTCAGGCGTAGGTTCCAGCCCAAACTTGCAATACCCAAATTATTGTTCGTTGTAGCGCTGGCAACACCGGCAACTGCACTACCGTGACCACCAGCATAGTTAAAATGTTGATAATCTACTTTATCAACCAGATCCTCGTGTAACGTTGTTACATTTGGGTCATAAAAATCATTTATTGAAATGGTTATTGTTGTATCGCCAAGTGTAAAATCCCATGCAAATTTGGCAAACACACTATCCAGGTTCCAATGTTCGCCGGAAGTATACCAGGGATCATTTGGCTCGGTAGAGAGTTTATATACTTCATACGGTCCCTCAGCATATTCAATAACCGTATAATTGCTAAGTGCAGAAACCATATCTTCAATGGGAACAAGGCTGGAAAAATGGATTTGGAAAACTTGAGATAGATCATTGATTATTACCGGTTCACCGGTTCTTTTATTAGTTCTTTGTGTGTCACCCCAAATTAGATCAGGAAATACCTTTTCTATTGTTATATTTCCATATTGTGTCTCTAATGAAGTTAAATAATTTTTTACATTAACATCGCTGATGTCGTTAATTGATGCTTCCGCTACGCCTACCGGTAAATCAATAATGTTCCCGTTGAAATTTATTGTTAATACATCAGAATATTTATTGTTGTCTTCATCTAAATAAATATTAGATTCTGTTACTAAGTTTGGTTTTTGTAACAGCGTAAGATTTGATTGTGCCATTGCAACGATGCTTAACAACAAAAAAGGGACGATAGATTTATAGCCTACATTTTTCATTTTTCTTTCCATAATTTTAATTGAAAAATTTATTATTTAAGTAAATTTATATCTTATAAAACCTCCTATATTTATTTTTTAATTTTCCCCTTATCATAGCATTCAATTTTGTTTCCGAATCATAGCCACCAAAAAAACATCCCTTTTAAAAATTAAAACCCCTATAACAATTACTTGTGCTTAATGAAGGATCTGTATATCGCTTCTAATATATTGCATTATTCCTTCATAACCAGCAAAACAAAGAAGATTGTTCAGAATAACTTTGTGCTAATTCTCCTTTCTTCTATGTTCCCCTTCATACTTTTCACAATTTATGTGCATTACCGAATGCTATCCGAAACCAAATCAATGCACTAACGGTCTGTTTATTAACCTTTCCCTCAAATATGCTCTAACTGCATCCTTCGCCCTCGTGTTAAAAGTGATAAAGACATCAAAACCCTTTTCCTTAAGCTCAGTACGGTGTTTATTATCCATTCCCCGTGTTATAATTGTGCAGCAATCTTCAACCGGAAAACTTTGCCTGTTAATATTTTTAGTCATTCCAGGCGAAACTGTTTTGGATTTTTTTTCTGATGTTTTCAGTTTAATATATTTAGTGTCTTTAATACCAGTATCTTCAACATCGAAGACCAGGTAACCTTTTGGTTTATCGAACGGTGAATTGATCGTTTCACCGTCATTCGATTCAATCGCAATTTTCATTGTTGTCCTTTCCTTTTTTAGTTTAGATTAAATTTACCTCTTTATTGTTCCCGAATAAGACCATCTTACTTTTTGCCTGGCTTTTCTTGAATATCTTCTGTCTCCAACAAATCTATGGATTTTATGACTATCGCATAGCGGGCAGTATCTTGGAATGATTGCTTTGGGTGTGATTTCCCAGTAGTAGTCGCATTCTTCGCAATGAAATCTTTTTGTTTCTGTCATTGTAATTTTCCTTCCTTCTTAAGTTTTACTTAAAACGAATTAAACAGGAATACTTTTGTTCACATCTCTACACTCGAGAGACATAAATGACTTACATTTAATAACTCAGGATTGAGTATGAATATTTTGCTTAACGCTAACAAGTACTATATTATAAAAATAAATGTAAATGTCAATAGGAATCGGATGGGAATTGTATTTTTTATTATAAAAAACACTAACGGATATTTATTCAGTATATTAGTTAAAAATATCTCTTTAATACCTCAGATCATTTCCGAAAGTAATTCCTGCCGTGGGTTAGCGATTACAACCTTGTTAACTAAAAGTCCTTTTTCAGAAATAACGTGTGCCCCGGCTTCAACTGCACTTGTTACTGCAGCAACTTCTCCGGTAACGGTAAAGAAAGCTTTGCCGCCGAGCGCCATTGCGAGCCGAAGCTCAACCAATTTTACTTTAGCGGCTTTTACTGCAGCATCTGCTCCCTCTATTAATGATGCAACGGAATACGCTTCAACAATTCCGAGCGATTCTAACATCTGAATCTCATTGTGTCCGGCAATGGCAGGAAAAATTGTTTGATGAACATTTGGAATAACGAAATGATCAATAACACCAAAGCCAATAGTATCGACAGCATTGCTTACGGCTGAATTTACGGCGGCAACATCTCCCGCAATGAGTGTCATATATTTGCCCGAACAAATTGTTCTTGATATTACCAATTCAACATCCGATGTTTTTAACATCAAATCTGCTGCCTGCATGCCCGATGCAATACTTCCCATTTCAATCAAACCAATTGAGTTTTTTTCGATCATAATTTTACCTTAAATAAAAATATTAAGAATCTATTTTGATATATCCTTCGGTTACTTCTTTTACTTTCCCGGAAATTGATGAATGTATGTTCGCACCAAGCTTTCCTTCAGGAACGCTTGCAATTAATTGTCCCTCTTTAACCCTCTCGCCTTCTTTTACAAATGGGATTGATGTTTCCCCGATGTGCTGTTTTAAAGGGATCTTTACCGTATCAACATTTAGTTTTACAGGATTGAATGGTGCCGGAACATCAAAATCTTTTAAGCTTAATTTTTGTATTAACTGAGTTAAAGGAACTTTTCTTCCATCCTTGATAGGATGAACTTTTACCGGTTTTTGCTGAACGAATTTTATTCCTTCATTTCTCATCTCTACCTTAGCTGTATCGCAAGCTTCTTTCGGATAAAGGTCTTCAGGGCAGGCATACAATGTGCAAAGCCCGCAGGAACAGCAAAGCTCAGCCATCTGATTCCAAACAGCACTTCCCGTTTTTGTAAATCCAAGTGATCGCATTACTTTATGCGGTTCAACCTGGTAGCCGAGCAAATAACGCGGACAAAGCTCCGTGCAGTAATTGCATTGATCGCAAGCTGATTTGCCAATGCGGTGCCAGTTTTCTTCGGGTTGATTTTTTCTTTTAATCAGATAATGATCTTTAGGGAGAATAATTAAACCGGCTGTAGTTTTATTTACAACTTCATTAAGATCAAAAGTTAAGCTGCCCATCATAACACCGCCGACAAAAATTCCAAGATCTTTTGTCTTGGTGCCGCCAACGTGTTTTATAACATCTTCAAATGCAGTTCCGATCGGCACAAAGAAAGAAGATGGGTTTTTAACCGCACCGTTAACACAAATGAATTTTTCTGTAACAGGATTGTCATTTTCCGCTTTATATATGTTGTAGAGAGTTTCAACATTAGTCACTAAACAGCCAATATCAAGCGGAATACCAGCCGGGGGAATCAATCTGCCGGTGGCTTCGTAAACAAGTTCGTACTCATCACCTGAAGGGTAATAATCACCAAGTTTCGTTATTTCAATTCTGCCATTACTAAAATGCCCTGTTATTTTATTAATAGCTTTTTGATTCTTCCCTTTTATGCCAAAATATGATTTTCTTGCCGAAGTACTATCTAACAACAATTCCAATCCATTAACAATCTCTTTCGGGAAGTTGATCATCAGTTCATAATCCTTATGGATCAATGGTTCACATTCTGCACCATTTGCAATTACAAACTCGGTTTCTGATTTTGATTTAACGTGAGTTGGAAAACCTGCACCTCCAGCACCAACAACTCCCGCATCAAATATTTTTTCTGATAATGACATTATTTAACCCAAATACAATTCATATAATAAAATTAGACAAAATATAGTTAATGTGTGATTGGTATATATTTTAAAACAAATACAATAAATTACCGTCTAACACGTTAACATATTAAAGAATTTTATTGTAGGGGAGAAACCGAAAAACAGGTTAGGGAGCTGGAACTTTTTACTGTGTCTTTGGGTATTCGCTATGAACATGCAGATGATAACGAGAAGCCGAAAACAATTAATGATCTAAAATCAAAATTAAAGCAGTTGTTCGATATGAAGGAAAAATCCCGCAGTCTTGAAGTTGATTTCTTAGAGAAAGAGCTTGCGCAGCTTAAAGAATCTTTGAAGGTAAGAAAGAATAACAAAGGTGAAATAATTAATAGAAGATTAAACAAGTTAATTGGCAAAGGCGATTATTTTGAATGGTAGGATGATTCTTGACTATCCGCAGAATTCTCTCTTCTCCAGCCAGTTGACTACACAGCGGGCTTTTTATTTTCTCTTAACATCATCCAGTCAAACGATTTAGATGGATTCCCAGTCAAGCTGGGAATGATAAATGTAACTGTCATTCCCGCAAACCTTGCCTGCCGGCAGTTAGGAGCGGGAATCTCATAATCAAATGTTTGCCAGCACCATTTTCTTCAAAGCTTCAATCCACAGGGGGTGATCATTTAAACTTTCAACAAGTTGTATTTTTTCTCCGCCATGTTGTTCAAATAATTTCTGGTACTCCATTCCAATTTCAACTGTCGTCTCAAGGCAATCGGCAACAAATGCGGGGCTAAAGACTAACAGTTTCTTAGCACCTTTCTTTGCTTGTTCAATTACTACTTTATCGGAAAACGGCTCGAGCCATTTTTTGTCTAACCTTGATTGAAAACAAACTGTATATTTTTCATCGGGAATATTAAGCTTTTCAACAAGCAGTCTTGTTGTTGCGTAACAAGTGGCTTTATAACAATATGGATTGCTCTCATTTATTTCCGATTCGCAATTATGTTCTTCACAGAGCGTGCCGTCGCCGTAAACTTTATCAACCTGCCGGATAGGCAAACCATGGTAACTGAAAAGAATGTGATCATAATCATTAAGATTATATTTTTTTGCGCGTTCAACAATCGTATTCAAATATCCTTCATTATCGTAAAACTGGCTGATGATCTTTATTTCCGGAATGATCCACCATTTGCTTATCAACTTCATTGCTTTATCAATTGCAGAACCGGTACTTGCAGAAGCATATTGCGGAAATAACGGGATGATAATTATCTTTTTATAATTATCTTTTTCCATCGTTGCTAATATGTCGTCCATGCCTGGATTTTGATATCGCATTGAAAGAT
>JADFPP010000010.1 GCA_022562275.1 Bacteroidota bacterium | reverse complement strand
GCGCGGCCCCGGCCAACATTGACGGTCGTTCGACGCCGCGTCGATGCCCCGCACCTAAAATAGCGGAATGACTTTCACAATTCTTGGGCGGGACCCGTCGAACGGCGAACTCGGAATCGGAATCGGAACCTACTCCCTCGCAGTTGGCGCGACCTGTCCGCAGATTCTGCCCGGCGTGGGAGTTGCAACATCGCAGGCGTCGACAAATCCCGCCATTGGCGTAGAACTGATGGAACTGCTGAAAGGTGGTGCCGACCCTGCCGGCGCGCTCGACCAGGCCGTCGCGAACGACCCGCACCCCGAGTTCCGGCAAGTGGCGCTGCTCACGCCCGATGGCAATGCGCTGGTCCACTCGGGTGCGAACACGAAACCGTTCAGCGGATACGTCAGTGGCGAGAACTGCGTCGCCGTCGGCAATTTTCTGGCTGGCGAGAACGTCCTCGAAGCGATGGTTGCCGGGTTCGAGGCCGGTAGCCAGGGCAGGTCGCTGGCCGAGCAATTGATCTCAGCGCTCGAAGGCGGAAAAGGGGCCGGGGGGCAGAAAGAGATAGGCGGCACACACCTGGCAGAGCGGTCCGCCTGCTTGATGCTCGCCGCGCCGGGCGAACCCTTCCCGATCGATATCAGGGTCGACTTCTCGGACGACGCGATTCCAGCGTTGCGTGACGCGTATGCAGCCTACGCCCCGATGCACCGGCACTATCTCGCACGAGCCGAAAACCCCATCGATCTGCCCTATCAGTACGATGTTGTGAGAAGCCTGAAATCGACCTGATTCTGGGATGCGAGTGACCCCGGACCTGCCCCGCCAGCAACCCTCGGCCCACGCCCCCGGTAAAATCGGTCGTACCCATTTTCCAAATTACATTAGCAAAACCTTTTGTAATATTTACTAATGTATATTTCGCGTTTTTAGTTTTAGCGGATTATCTTACAAGAAACGGAATTGCAGTTCTTCGCTTTGATGACAGAGGAGTAGGTGAGTCCACCGGAGATTTTTCATCAGCAAACAGTGAAGATTTTGCTGGCGATGTACTTTCAGCGGTTGAATATCTAAAATCCAGAAGTGGTATAAATCCAAAGCAAATTGGTTTAGCAGGACACAGTGAAGGTGGTATTATTGCTTCGATGGTAGCAGTAGAATCTGAAGATGTTGCGTTTATAGTATTAATGGCCGGACCCGGTTTACCCGGAGATGAAATACTGATGCTTCAAACAGAACTCATTAACAAAGCAAATGAAATGGATGAGGAAGAGTTAAAAGAAAACCTGAAGCTATCAAGGGAAATATATGACGTTATCCTAATTGAAAAAGATAGTATTATTGCTGATAGCACTCTGCGGAAATTATTCGAAGAACACTATAATAAGATGAGTGATAAAGAAAAGGAAGGGATAAAAGATAAAGAGACATTTCTGGAGAATAAAATAAAAACATTACTGAGTCCATGGTTTACTTTCTTTATTAGATACGATCCTTATCCAATGTTAACAAAAGTTAAGTGTCCTGTCCTAGCAATCATCGGGGAGAAAGATCTTCAGGTTCCGCCGAAGGAGAATCTATCCGCAATTGAAAAGGCACTAAAGGAAGGCGGCAATCAAAATTTCAAAACGGTGGAATTACAGGGGTTAAATCATTTATTCCAAACAGCAGAAACAGGATTGCCATTGGAATATGGGAAGATTGAGGAAACATTTTCACCTGATGCGATGAAAATTATTTTGGATTGGATAAAAGGATTAAATAATAGATAATTAATGTGTAAGCGTGATAAAGATTACAGCCCGGTAATAAATCTTTAATAATTGATTATTAGTTACTCCAATTGGATTAGTATCTTTTTGGGAAGTTTTGATTTAATAAGTTCATAAGATTGTCTGATATAGTGTTCCCATTCTTTTTTTTGTTAAACTGTTTACATTCTCAACCAGTATTCACTTATATCTTGCAAGATAAGGAGGAGGAATAATACCGTTTTTGTTTGTTAGTTCAATAAATTCTTCCGGCTGAACTTTAAATGAAACTGTTAGCGGTGGCTCAAGTCCGGCAACGCAATACATTTTATTCCAAATCAGAAAACATAAATCGTTTCCCAATTTCATTTCTTCAGTGGTGCCTTTAAATGTGATTAGATAATTAGATGTAATGCTCGTAAATTATTCAACACTTATTACAAATATCTTTCATCATTAATAACTATTGCTTATAATTAGGCAAAAATTATTTTGGGGTTTATAAATTGTTGTTAGGAGTAATTATTGGAATATAAAAGCAGCATTATTGATCAAATAGGAAATACACCACTTATCAGAATTAACAAGATCAATAAAGGATTAAAACCGCAAATTTTTGCTAAACTAGAGTCGGCAAACCCCGGTGGAAGCGTTAAGGATCGTATTGGCATTGCGATGATAACAGCCGCTGAGGCTAACGGTGAGCTAAAACCCGGCGGCACAATAATAGAAGCTACAAGCGGCAACACAGGAATCGGGCTCGCACTTATTGCTGCTGTAAAAGATTATAAATCAATATTTGTTGTTACCGATAAAGTTAGCTCTGAAAAGATCAATTATTTAAAAGCCTTCGGCGGGGAGGTGATCGTTGTTTCAAATATGGTGGAACCCGATGATCCGGAATATTATATGAATGTAGCTGAACGTATTCACAAAGAAACACCGAACTCCATATTCGCTTATCAGTATTCCAATCCAGCCAACCCTGAAATACATTACAAAACAACAGGCCCGGAAATTTGGAAACAGACTGATGGTAAAATAACTTATTTTGTCTCAAGCATTGGAACAGGTGGAACTATAAGTGGTATAGGCAGATTTCTAAAAGAGAAAAACCCTGATATTCAAGTTATTGGTGCCGATCCATTTGGTTCGATCTTTAAACATTACAAAGAAACAGGAGAAATAATAAAGGGAACTCCTTACTTAGTTGAAGGAATTGGTCAGGATTGTTTGCCGGAGAATGTGCATTTCCAGTACATTGATAAAATTATTAATGTAAGTGATAAGATCTCATTCGGTGCTGCAAGAAAACTTACGCGTGAAGAGGGAATTTTTTGCGGAGCAAGTACCGGTACTATAGTTCATGTTGCATTAGAAATTGCAAAAGATTTATCCGAAGATGATGTTGTTGTATTTATTGTTTGCGATACCGGTGAAAGATATTTATCCAAAGGTCATAATTTGGAATGGTTAAAGATGAACCGGTTGCTTGATTCTGAAATTAAAACTTTACGAGATATATCAGATGCGAAAAAAGGGCGTGGCATTGGGGATATAACGTATGTTAAAGATGATGTGAAAATTAAAGATGTAGTTCAATTAATTAATGAAAAAGGTTTCTCTCATATTCCGGTAATGGTGGGAAGAAAAGCGATTGGATGTGTAATTGAAAATAAGTTAATGAAAAAACTTGTTAATGATCCCGGTTTAATTGATGGAACTGTAAAAGAAGTTATGGAAGAGTGCTGTCCTACTTTGGATGCGAAGACGGATATTTCGGAAGTGAAAATCGTGTTAAAAGAAAATGCAGCAATATTAGTAAGTGATTTTGGATTGATAACAGATATTATCACACGTTACGATTTAATTCATTTTGATGCAAAAGAATAACTAAGTGGTTCTTAGTGTCTTTTGTGACTTAGTGGTAAAGCATTTCTCACCACGAAGACACTTAGAGCACTGAGTTTCACGAAGAAAAAAAGGAAAAATTATGGGCTTTTCAACAGATGCAATACATGCAGGACAAACATCCGATCCTGTAACAGGAGCAGTGATCACACCTTTATATCAAACATCCACTTATGAGCAGGATGAATTGGGTAAACATAAAGGTTACGAGTATGGAAGAACACAAAACAAAACCCGGGAAGCAATGGAAGCTAACATTGCAGCACTTGAAAAGGGAAAGTACGGAATTGCTTTTGCATCAGGATTAGCCGCAACACATGCTTTAATGAGCTTAGTTAAAGAAGGTGATCATATTATAGTTTCAGATAATGTTTACGGCGGTACTTACAGACTGTTTGAACAGAATATGACAAATTATGGTTTAGAATTCTCCTGGGTGGATACAAGTGATCTTTCCAATATTGAAAAAGCAATAAAAGAAAATACAAAAATGGTTTTTGTTGAAACTCCCACCAACCCGATGCTTGTTTTAACCGACCTTAAAGGAGTTGCAGCGATCGCAAAGAAAAATAATCTGCTAAGTATTTGTGATAATACTTTTATGAGTCCGTATTTTCAAAATCCTCTAAAGTTTGGAATTGATATTGTTCTTCACAGCACAACAAAATATTTAAACGGACATAGCGATGTAATCGGCGGTATTCTAATTACAAGTAATGAAAAGGTTAATGAAAGAATCACGTACATTCAAAATGCTGTCGGTGGTGTTCCTTCTCCATTTGATTGCTGGCTGATATTACGTGCAACAAAAACACTTGCTGTAAGAATGAAACAGCATGATGAAAATGCAAGAACTTTTGCAGATTTTCTTGTTGCATCTGATATGGCGAAAATAGTTATCTATCCCGGATTAAAATCTCATCCTCAGCACGAACTTGCAAAGCAGCAAATGAGCGGTTTTGGGGGAATGGTTTCTGCAGATTTCGGCTCGCTTGAAAAAGCAAAAAAGGTTTTAAATAATGTTAAGGTATTTACACTTGCAGAAAGTTTGGGCGGAGTTGAAAGTCTTATCTCCCACCCTGCAAGCATGACACACGCAACGGTTCCAAAAGAGGACAGAGAAAAGTTTGGATTAACTGATGGACTCGTTCGTTTCTCCGTTGGTATTGAGGATGTTGAGGATTTGATTGAGGATGTTGAGAGGGCTCTTGGTTAACGGTTGGCAATATGAAAAGTTGGGCATTTTGGAACACCAATCTTTCAATTTACCACACCGTATATTTATTGCTAATTCATTCATATTTACCACTATCTGCCCAATTTTTTATATTGCGTGTTATGCACTGGGTATTTTTACTCCGTAGTCATTATTCAATATTTCAATTATTATTTCTTTAATTCGTTCATTTGATATTGATGAAAAATCAACTTTTTCTATATCTTCAAATGACTTTTTAGAAAAACGAAATGGACTTTCAAATCCTTTGTTTCTATCAGATAAATGTGCTGTATCCCTCAAACAATCGTAATATGCTCTTTGAGCAATGCGACCACATAAAAACTCAAAACCATTTTTATTGCAAATGTAACCAGATGATTTTTCATTTGATTGCTCTAACCACTTTACAAATTCAATAAATGATTTTGGAACATTTTCTAATTTATTTTTAATCCTATGTTTTTTTAATACATAATCATTCAAATAGTTTTTGTCTCTACAAATCTCCGTGAATTTAGAAAAATAATTATTCGGTAAAATTTCTTTGAGATATTTTATTGTATCCATTCTTGCTGGTGTAAAATGCTGTTCTTCATCAAATTCAACAATTCTACTTTTCAATAAAGGATGATTATAAATTATACCATCAATATGATGAGATAAACTATCAGAACTAAATTGTTTGTTTGATTTCAAGTCTGTTAGGATTTTCCAATAGCATTCATTTACTTCCATATTAAAATTATAACTCTCAAAATTATTTGACAAGAAAAAATGTGATGAATTTACTGGTTTACCGATACTTTTAGAAAGTAAATAATCTTTTCCTATAAGTTCTGATAATGCTATAAAAAATCGAGTTTCATCCTTAATTTTGTTATTAGATTGTTTCTGTTTTTTATTTTCGATAATTGGTTTTTCTTGAAAATCAGTAATTATTTTTTTTGAAGTATTATTAGTCGCTCTTGATTTCAATTCATTCAAAATTGCAACAGCAGGAGATTGTACTCTGCCAGAAATATACAATTTCGCAATAGTTGTATTAATGGAATTTTCTTTTGTGAATAATTCAAATAATTCAGTAATTGAAATGCTCTCAGATTTAGTTTTATTTTCTCTTACAAATTCAATACTGTCTCCATATACTTGAATGGAACTATATTTTTTTCCAGTTACACTTATTGCTGAGTTAATACTTGAAAGTTTCAGTTTAAATTCGTTTTTATTCATACTTTCTCTTTTTTCTGTTTACCTTGTGCATAACATCTCAATAAACGCAATACGTTTTAACAGAAATTTAACTCATAAAACGAATAATAGCAATTATATGATGTTAGTCAAATAAGCCAATTCGCATTTGTGTAGAGAAACGCCTTCAATTACAAATATTATTTTTTGCTACTATCAAAATCCATAGCTAATATTTTATACGGATAGAGCATTTTAACTAATACAATTCCCTTTTCACCAATCGTTAATTTTATCCAAGTTAATTTTATTTGGCATATCTGTACCTTCCGGCACAAGTAGAACTATCAATTCAACCTCCTGATTTGGTTCCAGATCCATTTCAAAACCAATCATTTTTGTTCCAGGATTCTTATCCTCAAAATCGTTTGGTGGATCAGTAGAATACGTTCTTATTTCTACATTTTTTGGACTCACAACATGAAACTTTAGAGACTTATTTCCTTTCCTTATTACAGCAGAATTATTATCAATAATCTTAATATTTTCATGAGTAACCATACTCCATCGTAACTTACCGGTAGTATCTATATTTACAAGTTCATCTCTGATCATCACATATTTGTTATCTATAATGGAAATTCCCCTAATAACTGATTTTAACTGACCTTTGTAAGCCGTCGAAATATCAACCACGGTATAACGAAAGTTTTCATCGGTTGAGCTTTTTATAATTTTCGCATCTCCATCAACTTGCTGTAATTGGTTGTTTACTGTTAATGTATTGTGAGATAAGTTAGTGTACCGGAAAACATTCCAGCGTTGGGAATTTTGTTTTACACCCCAGATATTTATTCCCTTAGATTCAAGAGCATAATAATTATGTGCCCCTAAATCCATTGCCCAGCGGACTCCATCAGCATCCATTACGAATGAGCCAATATCCATGTGTCCATGACTTAAAGACGGAGAGCCACCCTTAATTGCAATAAATATTGCATCTTCTTTCCAGGAAGTTCGGTGTATACCAATAGGATTTACTCCTTCTCCAATCCAGGAGTTTAGTAATGGTTCATCAGTATAAAAACTGCTGAGCTTACTACCCCAAATAAGTAGAAATGGTAAAAAACTAAAATCAATTCCCTGATAGTTCATGGATGATTGTCTATTAATCAATTTATCAAAATGTTTTCGTTGATTCCAAAGTAAATTGTTATTATCCAATTTTGCAGAAAACCAGGTGATTACGGGCAAAAATCCACAATTAGTACTGCCGTCAGAATAGTTGAAATATCCTTTGGGTCCACAAACATGCAAAATATATCCTCCACTTTTTAAGAATCCTTCACTTGCTTTAAATCCTTGTGCAAATCTGGAAATATTTGCAATCGCATCAAACAACATCACATTGAACGTTGTTCCATATCCCCAATATCCAGGTCCCTCAGGGTATACACCATCCGGCTCATACTCATTCAATGGCAACTGTATAGATGTCTCCGCTCTTTTAATGATTTCTGTTGCCAATTCCGGTTCATCTTCATAAACTGCTAATGCCCCTAAAACCATACCTGCGTTACATATTTGATTCCAATTATTGGTAGCCTTTAACCACCACTGATCATTTTCCATAGATGGCAATAAACCCTTGTTAACAATAGCATCTTTAATGATTTGTCTTGAATTTTTATCAAGGTCATTATATAACCAGTCATATCCGATTGCAAGTGCCGTGGTCATTTCAGCTACGTCTAAAAAGTGTGAGGGGTTCCAATCTGAAAAGGAAGATGCAGCAAGCATCTCCTTTTCTGCCTGTATGAGATATTCTTCATCATTTGTTACTCTGTAACTATAAGAGAGAAACAAAATCCTTTTTAAATATGCACGGGAAACCTGGAGTAAACGTTTACCGATTAATTTTCTCTTAATTGATTCTGAGTTTACATAACCATCTGCGATTGAAATTACTAACATATTTATTTTACTTAAATCATCACTCTCAGCAATTCTTTTTAGTAATTCTTTCTCGTCTCCTTCCAATAGTATAATTCGTGGGTGGTTAGGGATGCCATCTTGTTCTGTTTTTATAAGTTTATGAGAACTGCACGAATATGAAATTAACGTAACTGTTAATACGATAAGTAAAAGTTGTATGTGTTTTTTTATCATTATAATTAGTGACTTTCCGTGCTTAGTAAGATCAATTATGATTTTTTCTTCTTTTTCTTACTAGATTTTGCTTTAGGGTTATATTCCATTGCCAGCTTAATCCAGTATTCAAGATCTTTATTAAGATCAGTTCCATCAGGTTCTATAAAAACAAATCCTTTCATCGGTCTGCCGGTAAAATCCATTTCCCGACAACTCTTTTTTTCCAATGCTTTACTGTATTTATCAGGATCGATACGTGCCATCAGATCATCCTTAGAGACACCAACGCATATTTTATCATCGACCACAAACGTTAAACCTCCCATCATCTTTTTTTCCTCAAAGGAAATTTTTTCATTAATAATAACTTTTCTGATACGACCGGCTAAATATTCATTGTATGCCATTTGCTAATATTCTCCTTTTATCATATCTGTCTAAAATAAATTATTAATAAATTAACTGGAACAAAAATAATATAGATTACAAATACTTATCATCGCTATATCTATTACAATAACTCATCCCCCTTTAATTCCCTCTTCTCTTTCAAAGAGAATGGGGATAGGGGGTTGAGTTCTTTGATTTAGTAAAACGCCTAATTTGGTCTCAAATGATAAATCTTTATTAGAACATAAAATTGTTTTAAAAATACCTTTTATAATTTCGGTTTAATTATTTTTAGGCTGTAGAGAAAGAAACTACATTTCCTTCATTACTTCGTACATTAAAGACAGTGCTATCTTCAAAAATTAAGTACTGCCCTTTAATACCCTTCAGGATGCCCTCAAAACTGGGTGTCTTACTTAAATTTAAACTCTTTACTTTCTCCGGATATTGAAGCACAGGATACTCCAGTTCAACAACTTTAGTATCACTTTCTTTAAAATAGGGAATTACTTCTTCGGGAATGTATCCAGCCAGTTCATCACGTAAAGCAATCAGGTCAATATCAGCGATTTCATTTTTGAGCATCTTCCGCCAATTCGTCTTGTCGGAAATATGTTTTTTTAATGCAACTTCTGTAATTCCGGCAAGGTACCTGTTAGGAGCTTCCAATATTTCTAAAGCTGAACTTGCCCCCTGATCAATCCAGCGTGTGGGGACCTGTGTTTTTCTCGTTACCCCAACCTTAACATTACTTGACAAAGCCAGATACACAATGTGTGGTTTTAATTGTACCTCTTTTTCATATTCCAGATCACGGTCTTCAATACCCAGGTGAGCAGTGGATAGTTCAGGACGTATTACCCATTCTCCCATCTGAGGCATTTTAAAAAAACAATCGTAACAAGATCCTTGACGATAAATTTTTTTACATTCACCACAATTAAGACATTGGTGTCTTAGAAACGTTATCTGAACTGTATTGTTTAGTAGAGAATTTACATTTATCTCGTCATTCTCAAATGAAAGGTAGTACTGAATTGGGGAGCCGATTTTCGTTTTCATTTTTGTCAGAACTCCTTCGTATTTCATTGTGTTCGCATTGTTTCTTTAATTTTTTTTCAGATGAATTTAGTTTTCTTTAATAGGTTTTTGCTTCATAACAAATTAAATGTGTTTCAATGAAAATTAGTAATTAAAGTATGTAAAGACAAAAAAATGAATTACTCTGTGATACATCATCTAACAGTATAAAATTATTACTAATGATATAGAATAATTAACTTGGCAAACATGAAATTTATATTTATTCTGATTATTGGTTTAACAGTAAACTCAATTATCGCACAAACTGAGGTTGATTCAATTGAAGTATACCTTATTGATGCTTATGTTAAACCGGAGCCGCCGCATAAATTTATTCTTTCTTTCTTCACAAGCGATATATCTAAAAGTAAAGTTATTCTTGATGACAGGTATGAATACGTGGTATCTGAGAATTTTAGTGAAAGGCATATTACAGATATAGAGCTTACAGGAATAAATTTTGCCGATAAAATTGTATACTTTGTTATTATAACAGAGGATAAATCAGGCAATAAAATTACTAGTGAGGTATTTGATTTTGATCTGCCGTATGAACCGGAGATTGTGGGTGGATCGGGCATTGTGCAGTTATGTATGTTTGGCGCAGCAATATTTCTTTTACCTCATCCGACATGGGTTATACAGGAGGGGAAGAGTTTTTTCAGTTTAACGAAAGAAATACCAATACTTTCAATCAGATCAAAAAGTTTACACTATCCTTCGGATTATATTTCACTGGAATATTCTTTCATTTTTGATGCAGATGAAAAAAATATTTTACGGGCAGGGTACAAACATTTATTTGATCTTCCTCCATTCGAATATTTATCACCGGGTGTGTCCATATACACCAATTTTTTCGGTAATACAGGTGTTGGTATAGAAGCTACAGCAGGATTATTTACTATAGTAGATACTTTTACTTTTTATACTAGGTTTAGGTATAATATAAAACCGGGTGATGCTTCGGGTAATTTTTATGAGCTTTCAGCAGGATTGTATTCAAGCTTCTTTTCGTTTTATCTCAATTAATTATTTAGCATTCATATAAGTAAAGGGAAAATTTTTATATAGAATTTCATCGTAAGATTTTATAACTATAATTAATGAAACTAACAACATTTATATTGATTCTGATAATTACTGATCTTTCTTTTGCACAAACAGGCAATCTAGAAGGAAAGGTATCTGATGGTGAATTTCCAATTCCTTTAGTAAATGTAATTCTGCTGGATGCTGGTTATGGTGCTGCAGCCGATACAACCGGCTACTATTATATTCGAGGTATTCAAGCTTCGGATTACAAAGTAAAATTCTCTGCCATCGGTTGGGAAACAAGAACATTTGATATTATAATTACAGCAGGCAGAACTTTTGAACTTAATGTTGAACTTAAAAGGAAAGTTATAGAAGTTGAAGAAGTTAAAGTAACAGGTATGAGGATGCAGGACAAGAGGGATACAAGAACAAGCCTGATAGATTTGCAGCCCAGGAGCGCAAAAATTATGGCTGGTGCAGTGGAAGATGTGTTGCGTACACTACAATCTTTACCAGGTGTACTTGCGCCAAACGATTTTTCATCACAGCTAATTATTCGTGGCAGCGGGCCGGATCAGAATCTTATTATTATTGATGACATTGAGGTGTTTAATCCATACCGATTGTACGGCGTTGTAAGTATGTTCAATCCTGATGTAGTTTCAGATGTGAATTTAATAACCGGTGGTTTTCCGGCAAAATACGGAGATAGATTATCTGCCGTTTTAGATGTAACAAACCGTGAAGGTAATGCTTCCAGAGATGTTAGCGGTAGTTTAAATGCATCGATAGTAGCAGCAAATCTTGTTTTGGAGGGAAGGAATCCCTTTGGTCTTCGGGGAAGCTGGTTGTTTAATTCACGAAGAACTTATTACGATTTGATTATTGAACCGTTTGTTAAAAGTGCCGGTTTGGTAGATGATAATACAACCCTTCCAAACTTCCATGATTTCCAGGGAAAATTAGTGATCGGACCGTATGCGGGGCACAAGATTTTGCTTAGTGGAATTATTTCGCGTGACGGTGTTGATGTTGTAAGTGGTGAGCAAAGAAACACTCCCGACAGTATCGGTGTATTTAACGTTACACGAAATGATCTGGTAGGTATCTCATGGTATTACTCTCCTAATAAAAATTTTCTGAATAAATTTGTTGTTTCTTATTATAAAAATAGCGGCACAACGGATTTTGATTCTCAAATTCTTGATCCCTCTTTAAACAGAAGTAGTTTTGACGATTCAATACCGGATACACTTGCCCCATATCTTTTGGGCTTAAGTTTTGATGGAATTTTTTCCTATTCAAAATATTCGGTTGATGATAAAATATCGTATCTCGTTGGTGATCATATAATTGATGCAGGAGTTGGTGCAGATTTTATGGAAACTGTCATCAATTTCAATTTTGATCTCGACCCCCAATTAGATGCGATCTTTGCTGCCAATCCACACTTCCGTTCCGTTTTAACCGATTTGAAAGATGTTAAATTTTACAACCGATACCGTGCTTATCTTCAGGATAATTATAAAATAACTGAGGACTTTTTTTTTCAACCAAGTTTAAGATTTGATTATTATGATATTTTAGACAAAGCATACATTGCACCGAGATTATCATTTTCATATGCTATTGATGACATAACAACTTTAAGAGCTAACTGGGGAATTTATTATCAATCACCGGGATATGAAAAACTGCGTGATCAAGGCATTCTTTATGATCTTGCAGATGAATTCACAACAAAGCTAAATGCTGAA
This sequence comes from Bacteroidota bacterium, assembly GCA_022562275.1. Classification (GTDB taxonomy): domain Bacteria; phylum Bacteroidota; class Ignavibacteria; order Ignavibacteriales; family Ignavibacteriaceae; genus BMS3ABIN03. Next base: position 48,770 of record JADFPP010000010.1, on the reverse strand, counting down.
AAAGCCGTTCATTATGTGGCAGGTATCGAACGATGGCTTTCGAGTGAATGGAATATTCGGCTTGAAGGTTATTATAAAGATTTTACGGATTTATATATTCCAAATGTTGTTGGCGGAAATTTATTTGTAACCGAGGAAATTCCTGGTAAAAATCCGAAGTATCCTTCCGGCTGGAGTTTACCTGCCACTGTGCAGGGAGATTCTTCGACTCAAATTCCAATTAATGGTTCGAACGGTGAAGCATACGGGTTTGAAATTTTATTGGCGAAGAGAAATGTTCTTAATAACAGCCGATTATCCGGCTGGATTTCCTACGCATTTGCTTTTGCCAATCGTTACGAAAATGGTGTAAAGTTTCCTTTCAGATTCGATCAGCGGAATACTGTAAACGTTGTCTTGGATTACAGGGTTAACAACTGGTTAGAGATTGGCGTTAGATGGCAGTATGGTTCCGGCTTTCCTATAAGCGAACCAATTGGAATAAAACCAAGGATTGTTCTTGAAGACAGAAATTTAGATGGAATACCCGAAACTCCAGTAATAGCAACCAGAAGGGGAACCGCAAATGCAAACGGAGAAGAGGAGGTGATTTATGATATTGATTTCGGAAACATGAAACTTAACGGGCGTAGACCTGAATATCACCGGCTCGATATAAGATTAAATGCCTTTGCAGATTATTGGGGGCTCGATTGGGTTTTTTATCTCGACGTAATAAATGTTTATAACCGCTCAAATATTCTCAATTACGATTATTTTGTAACACAAAACTTAGTATTAGCAAGGGAGCCAACTACAATGTTTCCAATACTTCCAACACTCGGATTTAGCGTTAAGTTTTAATTTTCTTTGTAATTATAATTAACTTATATTTCATTATGCTGGATGAATTCGAATCTCAAATATTATCAGTCTCTGATTTAACAAATCAAATTAAACTCTCCATAGAAAAGAATTTTTCGCGAATATCTGTAATAGGAGAGGTATCAAATTTTAAGGCACATGTATCCGGGCACTGGTACTTCAATCTTAAAGATGCTGATGCTGTTATCAATTGTACAATGTGGAAGGGATTCAATAATTATGTTTCAGTTAAACCTCAAGATGGTATGAAAGTTATCGTTAACGGAAGGATAACAGTCTATCCACCGCGCGGTAATTATCAAATTGATGTGCGCTCAATGAAACCTGCGGGTATGGGTGAACTGCAGGAGACATTTGAGAAACTGAAGCAGAAACTTGAGGAACTAAGGTTGTTCGATGAGGAGCATAAAAAACCAATTCCATCATTCCCCCAAAAAATAGGATTAGTTACTGCTATAGACGGTGCAGCATTTAAAGATATGATAAGTGTTGCCGAAAGACGTTATCCGTTGGTGGAATTAATAATTGCACCGGCAATAATGCAGGGCGGCGGAGCTGCAGAATCTATTGTTCAGAGTTTAAAACAATTGAATAAGGTAAAGGATATTGATGTGATAATTGTTAGCAGAGGCGGAGGTTCAATTGAGGATTTATGGGCATTTAACGAAGAGATAGTAGCCCATGCAATTTATGATTCGATAATTCCAGTAATTACTGGAGTTGGACATGAAATTGATTTTACAATTTCAGATTTTGTGGCTGATCTGCGTGCTCCTACACCATCGATTGCGATGGAATTGGCGACACCGAATATGAATGAAATTTTTGCCTTTATTTCTGAATTTGCCTATAATACTACTCGACTGATGAAGAATATGATTAATGATTTAAGTGGGAAGGTACATTCGATTGTTAATTCCTATGCTTTTGGATATCCGAAGGATTTAGTCAGAAGACAGCAGCAACAGATCGATTTTTTAATTTCCAGAATATTGAACGATGCGGAAATTAAAATTCTGACTTACAAAAGTAAAATATCAGTTTTTTCGAAAGTGCTTGAAACATATAATATTAAAAAAACACTGGAAAGGGGATTTGTTTTGGTTAAACAGAACTCTAAGTATGTTATTAGCGCATCAGAATTTGAAAGTAAAAAAAGTGCTCAACTGATATTCAGTGATGGCAATATAAAAGTGCGAACATAGTTTTAAATTATATTTATATTTAATGGGTAAGAAAAAAATAAAAAATAATTTTGAGGAAGACCTTTCAAGACTGGAAAAAATAAGTAATTTATTAGAAAGTAAAGAAATTGGTCTTGATGATGCAATATTGCTTTTTGAAGAAGGCATAAAGTTATCCAAAACCTGTATAACTAATCTTAAAAAAGCCGAATTAAAAATTTCAAAATTAAAAAGTGAGTTATCAGATATTGCATTAGATGAAGATGATGAATTTGTTGAAGATTAAATATTAGACGGAGAAATTTTATATGATAGATGAAAAGAAATATCCGGTTTTATCCAAAGTTGATTTACCTGCAGATTTAAAAAATCTGGAACTTGCTGATCTTAAAATATTGTGCTCCGACATACGTGAATATATGATTGATACTATATCTGAAATTGGAGGGCATTTTGGCGGCGGATTGGGTGCTGTAGAACTAACAGTAGCAGTACATAAAGTTTTTAACACACCGTATGATCTTGTAGTTTGGGATACCGGCCACCAAGCCTATCCGCATAAAATAATTACCGGAAGAAGGGAAGCGTTAAAGAGAATAAGAAAATTAGGCGGCATAAGCGGGTTCCTGAAAAGAAATGAGAGTGAATACGATACATTTGGTGCGGGTCATGCATCCACATCAATTTCTGCAGCATTGGGTATGGCGCTGGCAAGGGATATGAAAAAAGAGAACAGGAAAGTGATATCCATCACCGGCGATGGAGCAATGACCGGTGGAATTGCTTATGAAGCAATGAATAACTCTGGTTTAAACAAATCCGATCTTATTGTTGTCTTAAATGATAACCAGATGTCTATTGCTCCGAATGTTTGGCAATTATCAAACTATTTTACTGAGATGATAGCGCACCCGGATTATAATAAATTAAAAGGACATATATGGGATCTAACAGGAAAGCTTGACAATTTTGGAGACCGGCTTAGAAAAATTGCGGCAAGGCTTGAAACCGGAATAAAGTCTTTTATTACTCCGGGTATGTTGTTTGAAGCTTTAGGATTTAGATATTTCGGACCTATTAACGGGCATAACTTACACCAGCTTATAAAAATATTTAATCAGGTTAAAGATTTGAAAGGCCCCATTTTAGTTCATACCATTACTCAAAAAGGTAAGGGATATGAGCCGGCTGAGGGTCACTCCCAAAAACTTCATGCATCTTCTCCCTTTGATAAACTGACCGGTAAAGCTATAAAAAAATCCAGCACAAATCCTTCATACACAAAAATATTTGGTGAAGCACTTGCGGAAATCATGAACAAAAACAAAAACGTTGTTGGAATTACAGCCGCAATGCCCGATGGCACAGGTTTGAATATTATTAAAGAGAAACACCCTGTTAGGTATTTTGATGTTGGTATTGCGGAGGCACATGCAGTCACTTTTTCTGCGGGATTAGCAACACAGGGGATTATTCCTGTCGTTGCTATTTATTCAACATTCCTGCAAAGAGGATTCGATCAAATTATACACGATGTAAGTCTTCAGAAATTACATGTTGTTTTTGTTTTGGATAGAGCAGGATTAGTTGGTGCTGATGGTCCAACTCATCACGGTGTTTTAGATCTCGGTTATTTAAGGTTGATACCAGGCATGATAATTATGGCTCCAAAAGATGAATCCGAATTGCGCGATATGCTTTATACCGCAATTGAACATTGCAATGGACCTGTTACAATCCGCTATCCAAGGGGCTCTGCATTAGGGTTGCCCCTAAAAGATGGATTTGAGAAAATTGAAATTGGTAAAAGTGAATTATTAGTTGAAGGCGAAGATGTAGCTCTATTAGCCTTAGGAACTATGGTAAATTATTCACTAAAAGCAGAAGAGTTACTTAGGAACGAAAATGTTAATGCAGCAGTATTTAACATGCGATTTGCTAAACCTCTCGATACAAACATATTGGATGAAATTGCTGCCAGGTTTACAAAAGTTGTTACGCTTGAAGAAAACAATCTCCCCGGTGGATTTGGAAGTGCTGTATCAGAATATTTTGTTGATAAAAATTATAAAAACGATTTCTTAAGAATAGGGATCCCTGATAAATTTGTTGATCATGGAACTCAGCAAGAATTGCATCAGCTTTTAGAAATGGATCCTGAAGGTATATTGAAAAGAGTTAAGGTTTTTTGCGGCAGTAAAAATGTTAAACAGGGAGTTGCTGTTTTATGAATAAAGTTAAAGTTGCGATAATTGGATTGGGAGGTGTCGCTCAACTTGTTCATTTACCAAATTTATTAAAAATTAAATCTGTTATAATTCAATCAGTTGCAGAAATTAAAACAAACAGACTTAATGCTATTGCTGAAAAGTTTAATATCCCTGAACGTTACAAAGATTACCGCGAGCTTCTGGCGAAAAGTGACGTTGATGCAGTTATTGTGGCAACTCCTACCGCTTTACACAAAGAAATTGCAATCGATTGTTTAAATGCGAAGAAAGAGCTATTAGTTGAGAAACCTATTGCACGAACATTTAAAGAAGCAACAGCAATTGTTAAAGCAGCAAAGAAAAATAATAAAAAGTTGATGGTTGGGATGAATTTAAGATTCCGCCCTGATACATTATTGCTAAAATCTCTAATTCAATCAAAGGAAATCGGGGATCCGTTTTATACAAGAGCTGTTTGGATTAGAAGACAGAGTAGTGAAGAAAAATGGTTTATGAAAAGGGAGGATGCTGGCGGCGGTGTAATCCTCGATCTGGGAATTTCTCTACTAGATTTATCATTATGGTTAATGGATTATCCAAATGTAAAAACTGTACAAACTCATAATTTCTACCAGAGTAGAAAAACATTAGAAGACACATCAATAAGTTTTATTCGGTGCGGTAATTCAAAACTTATTAATATTGAAACAAGCTGGGCATTACCGGTGGAAAAAGATTTGTTTCAATTATCAGTATATGGTTCGAACGGAAGCATTACTTCAACACCTTTACATTTATATAAAAAAGTTGAGAATCAAATTATTGATCTGAAACCAACCTTGTCAGAGAGTCCTTCTCACCTATTTAAAAAATCGTACCTGAATGAACTTAAAAGTTTTATTGGAGCCGTTAGGGGGTTGAATCCTATCTTTTCATCCGGAGAACAAGCCGTAGAAAGATTAAGAGTGATTGAAGCAATGTATAAATCAGCAGATAGTAATCATGAAGTAAAGATTTCTTAGAAGATGAGTAAGATACTATTGGTTGATGATGAACCGGACATTTTAGAATTCCTCAAATACAATCTGGAAGCAAATGGATTAGAGGTTATAGTTGGTAATAATGGATTAGAGGCTCTTGACAAATTATCTGAAAACCCCGATTTAATTATTTTAGATATTATGATGCCTCACCTCGATGGATATGAAGTTTATAAAAAAATAAGAGAAAAAGAAGATTTTAAAGATGTGCCGATAATATTTTTAACTGCTAAATCGGAAGAGACCGATGAAATAAAAGGTCTGGAACTTGGAGCGAGCGATTATATTCAAAAACCAATCTCACCCAAAAAATTAATTGCCCGTGTTAATTCCAATCTGCGAAAAACTAGGATTAACAGATATGGTTCCGGTGAGTTAATGCAGTTAAAGATTGGACCGTTGCTGATAGATAAAGAAAAGTATTTGGTAAATATTGATGGTGCTGAAACATTTTTTCCACGAAAAGAATTCATTCTATTATATTCTCTTGCCGGTAATCCGGGTAAGGTATTCAGCAGGGATGTGTTGCTAAAAGAAGTTTGGGGCGAAGGCGTTTTTGTAGTTGACCGGACTGTTGATGTTCATATAAGAAAAATACGCGAAAGATTAGGTAAACACTTTTATTTAATAGAAACAATTAAAGGAGTGGGATATAAATTTAAAAGTGTTGAATGAAATTAAATCCAACCTTAGATCTTCCTTAATCTATCTAAGAGAATATATTCTTTTTTTACTAATAGTTATTATCACTTTCTATTTTTTATCAGAGCGTAATCTAAATCTTCTCTTCGCTTATATTTTACTTGCCATATCCGGCTTGATAATATTATTTCAAATGGGCAAAGGAAGAAATAAAGAACTTGGTCAGATAAAAGTAATTATTAACAATATAACAACAAACAAATATTCCTCAACTGATGAAATAGTATTGACAAAAAACCTGGATTCCCTGGAAAAAGAAATAAAGCAAATGTATCAGAAGAGTAAAAACGATATTGAATATCTTAATAAACTTCAGAAAATGCGTTCACAATTTATTGCGAATGTTTCACATGAATTAAGAACACCAATTTTTACTATTCAGGGCTATATCGAAACACTTTTAGAAGGCGCCATAGATGATACAAATGTGAACAAAAAATTTCTTCGGAAAGCAAATCAGCATACTATTGCTCTCAGTAATCTTTTGAACGATCTTATCGATCTTTCGATGATAGAATCTGGTGAATTGAGAATGAGTTATAGATACTTTAATGTTAATAAGTATTTAGGCGGAATAGTGGAAGAAATAGTTCCACTTGTAGAAGAAAATGATTTAGAAATAATTTACCATCCAGCCCGTGATGACCTTGAAATATTAGGTGATAAAGAAAAGTTAAAACAGGTGTTTGTTAATATTATCCAAAACGCAATCAAATATACCAAAAAGGGAAGCGTAGAAGTATTTGTGGAAGAGGATAAAAAATCTGTAAAATTTATTGTTAAGGATACGGGGATTGGAATACCTGAAAAATCTGTAGGCAGAATTTTTGAAAGATTTTACAGGGTTGATAAAACACGTTCACGCTCAGTAGGGGGAACAGGCCTGGGGTTGGCAATTGTTAAACACATTTTAGAAGCACATAATTCCACAATTGAAGTGAAGAGTGTGCTAAATAAAGGAAGTGAGTTTAGTTTTGAATTAAATAAATGATTGCGCATAATTATCGAAAAATTCATATCAGAAAATTAAAATCATAAATTGATATATTTCTCTTATTTCATTACATTTGTATGCTAAATTTAAAAAAAGAGGTGTAGATGTTTGCTGTTGTAAATATAGCCGGACAACAATTTAAGGTATTTGAAAATAATACGTATTATGTTCCAAGATTATCAAAAGATACTGATAAAAATATTATTTTTAAGGAAGTATTAATCCTTAGTGATGACAAGAATATAAAGGTAGGTAACCCTTTAGTTAAAGGAGCTAAGGTAACTGCAAAAGTTTTGGAACACTTAAAAGACGACAAAGTAATTGTGTTTAAGAAAAAACGAAGAAAAGGTTACAGGATATTTAAAGGGCACAGGCAGCAGTTAACAAAAATTGAAGTTACAAAGATTGGTTGAAGGAGAGTAAAGAATGGCTCATAAAAAAGGACAGGGATCAACTAGAAATGGTCGCGATAGCAATCCACAATATCTGGGTGTTAAAAGATTTGGTGGTGAAAGTGTAATTGCAGGAAATATTTTAGTTAGGCAAAGGGGTACAAAATTTCACCCCGGAGTAAATGTACAAAAGGGCGGCGATGATACTTTGTTTGCTGTTGCAGATGGATTTGTAAAGTTTGTGACAAAAAGAGGGGGTAGAAAATTTGTTAATGTTTATCCTGCATAAACATTTTCTAAATATCTTATAATAAAAAACCCACTGCTTAAGGAGGGTTTTTTGTTTTAATATTTATTTCTCTATTCTGAGGAGAGATAAAAAGAGAAGCCCTAGAATCCCAATCGTTCCATATCTCCAACCAAAGTTTTAACTGCATTAATTGAATTATTAAAAGCACTCTGCTCATCTTCATTCAGTTCAAATTCAATAACTTTTTCTACTCCGGTGCCACCAAGAATTACTGGAACGCCAACATAATATCCATCCACTCCAAATTCACCCTGCAAGAATGCACAAACAGGTAATAATCTCTTTTCATCATAAATGATTGCTTCAGCCATTGTAATTGCTGCAGAAGCAGGAGAATAAAATGCTGAACCTGTTTTAAGCAGCCCAACAACTTCACCACCCGCTTTTTTTGTTCTTTGAAGCATTGCATCCATTACTTCTTTTGCTTTAACTGCATCGCCGTATTTTCTTTCAAGCAGCTCCATCACAGGAAGTCCATTTATATTGGCGTAACGGACTATCGGGACCATGGTGTCTCCATGTCCGCCTAATACCATAGTGTTGATATCTTTTACCGATACTCCAAGTTCCCAGGCAATAAAGCTAGAAAACCTTGAAGAATCTAAAACCCCTGCTTGTCCCAAAACTCTGTAGTGCGGGAATCCGGAGACTTTCTTAAAAAGTGTAACCATTGCATCTAGTGGATTTGAGATGATTATAACTATTGCATCAGGTGCATTAGCTTTTACTCCCTCTGCCACAGATTTCATGATCTTCGAATTTGTTGTAAGAAGATCGTCACGGCTCATACCGGGTTTTCGCGGTATACCTGCGGTAATTAAAATAAGGTCGGAATCAGCAATATCTTTATAATCATTGGTTCCGGAAACTTTTGTATCAAACCCATCTATCCGGGATGCTTCTCCAATATCAAGGGTTTTCCCCTGAGGCAGGTCTTCAACAATATCAAACAAGACAACATCGCCAAGCTGCCTTTGTGCAATTAATTGTGTCAATACACCGCCAATTTGTCCCCCTCCGATTAATGCTATTTTTTTTTTATTCATTTTAACTCCCGCTAAAAAATATTAAGAATAACGATTATTAAAATAAAGAAAATTTGTAAGACAAATAAACTAAGTGCTAAGAATATGTGATTCAGAAAGAATTGACTAGAGATTTAATGTAAGAATGATTTCCATCCCCGATGGTGTTCGATTATATTCCACGTTATCCATATAAACACGCATCAAATATACCCCGCGTCCGGATTCATTTAAAAGATTTTCAGGCTCGGTTGGATCCGGGATGTCGGCGGGATCAAAACCTTCCCCCTCGTCTTTAATCTTTACAACCAATTTTGTTTCATTTACCTTTACATCAATTGTTACCATCTTACTTTGATCACATTTGTTTGCGTGAATTATAGCATTGGTTGTAGCTTCTGTAACGGCCAGAAGAACGTTCGCAAGCTGGTCATCAGTTAAGTTAATATCTTTACAGAAATAGTTTACAAACTCCTCAACAGTAATTAGATTGTTAGGGTCGCTTTCTATTTCTACATTGTAATTTTCTTCTGCCAATTATTACCTAAAATGGTGTAGATTAAAATAATAAAATTTTGGAAATTTTCAATTTTAAAAATTCCAATTCATTGCCATAGTAAAATTTGCTCTTTCTCTATCAGGAGTATCACTGATCGAGATGAATTCATACCAACCGTCAATTTTTAGATATAAAGAATTGTACACATTATATAATATTTCTATTAAAGGGCCAACGCTAGAAAATTTTGTATCAGGTACTCTTGTAAGCCCATCGTAACTAAAAGTGTTCAGTGAAAAATATCTTACTCCGGCACCAAGGAATAATTTATTATATTTATGCACAATCTTTAAATCTGCAAATATTTCCCTTAAAAATCTTACTGGTCTTTCAGAAAATTCTCCCCAATTTAAATCTGCATTCTCCGAAAGTTTAATATACCCTGTTATTACAAACGCCAATTTTTTACTCAGGGTAATACTGCTTGAATCGGTTGCGGTAAACTGCCTGAATGAAAAACTTCTTAAGTTTGAAATCCGATCTTCAAAATCAAAAATGGTATAATTTGCCGACACTTCAAAGGTATTTAATGAAGATACATTTGCTCCCCTGTAATATCCGCCGGCAGATAGACGCAGCACATCATTAACATTATTGTTTGAGCTGCGGCTTGCAAATAGGTAAACCACTTGACTAATTGTTGCTTCGGAATTTATAAATATTTGAAAAAAAGGTGAGAGATCTTTTAAATAGCTGAGCCGGATAATTGTGAGGAGTTCATCTCTGTCGTCGTCGTTATTCTGGCTGGGTGTATCATAACGAAGTTTATTATGATAGAGACTTAGTATGATTCTATCAGATCTTGAGAATTTAAAATTACCAGAAAACGAAATTGTTGCTCTTACAGAGTTGTTATTTTTTTTCCTTTCGATTTCAGACCGATCATTAAAAAATATTTCATCAGCACCATTGAAGGGCTTCGTTATATGTTTCTCGTCTCTTTCTGCCAGGTTAATTTTTAAAGTTCCATCGAAGAAGGAAGAATTGTAAATAAATGATGATTCAAAAGTCAATATCAATTCTTCAATTTTTTTGTTGAATATAGCTCCTGATTTTACATCTACTGTCTGATATCTTTTATCACGATCAATTGTGCGCCATTTAACACTACCTAATATTTCCAGATCAATATTCTTAATAAAATTATTATATCGCAATCTGTCTTCGGCATAGAAAATATTTTCTGTTCTGCTTTCTATGTTATTTATTACATCAAATGCAGATGATGTGATTGAATCAGCTGGAAAATAAAAATCTTTTCTTGTACTGGAATAGCTTCCTGCAATAAAATTTGTTACCTGGTTATTAAATGGGTTTACTAAAGACAAATCAAAATATCGTATTAAATTTCTTCTTGGAAAAATATCCTCATTCTTGAATTTAAAATTTGAACTAATATTAAAATCAGGGAACGTAAGATTAGTCATTAATCCTTCAATGCCATAAATAGGCCCTGTGTCTGTTTCACCCAATTGTTGGTTCGAAGTATATCCGCCAAAAGGTGAAAACGAAATATCTTTGGAAAAATGAATGTTACTAAACAGAGATAAATAATTTGTTGTTGCTTGATTTAGCTGAATATTTCTATTATCCGACAGAATAGTACTGCTGGCAGAAAGACCAAGATCAAACGCTTTAGTTATTTTGTACTTTCCGGTAAGTCCGAAATATTGTTCATCCCGTGTACTTTGCGTTGCCGAACGAAAAAAAGATGATCTGAAATTTTCATTCAAATTTATTGTTAATCCTGAATATTGACCAAATAAATTGAATCCGGTATTTAAATAAAATGTGTTAAGGACTTTATTAAAATTTGAAAAAAATTTATTACCCGTTTGTTCTCGTGCAAGATGTTCCAATGTATCAACTTTACTCTGTGCAAAACATAGTGGCACATAAAACAAAATAAGGCAAATGAAAAATAACGAAGTCTTCAACAACATAACCTTTTGTCAGATTTTAAAAAACATCCTGAGTGTGAATATCAAAATCAAATTACTAAGAAATGTTAACCTAAAAAAGGAATAATTTTAAATAGAAAAAGAATTTATTTTTCTATTTAACAACTAATTTATAGGCATAAAAATAAATTGCTTAATAAAATATAGCTATATTAATATGCAGTAAAATCAAATATCTCCTCTAAATTCCAGTGGCGAAAAATACATCGGCAAAAAAAATTAAAAAAAAGAATCCCTTACAAAAAGACAAAATTACCGTAAAAGAATCTTTTACCAGACTAATAGAATCTTCTTATTTCGGACTGTTATTGGCGGGTACGTACTTTGTAATTCTTTTAATACTAAGTTTTCAATTCCACAAGGTTGGTGATTATGGTGTAGAAACAGATTTCTTTTGGAGCTATGTTCCAGCGGCAAAAAGTTTTTTAAATGGTAACCTGCAAATTGATCCTTTCAGAGGTCCGATATATGCGATTATACTTGGACTGGTTAATTTAATTATATCGGATTATTTTTATTCCGGAATTCTTATTGGGATAGTTTCTGCGGCAATTGTAATATTTCTAACATTTGAACTGCTTAAAAGAATATTCTCTCCAACTGTTTCATTTTTTGTTTCATTAATTCTTGCAGTTAACCCCATCTTTGTTCAATATACCTACAGCGCCGGAACAGATATGGTTTTCAATGCTCTTGCTACCGCAGCTTTATTTTTCTTTTTTATGGATAAGCAGCTTAGTTACAAAAACCTGGTTATTGCCGCCATCCTTGGTGGGTTAACTTATCTTACACGATATAACGGACTGTTCCTGCTCGGATTTATTGTTATAATTCTGTTTGTAAATTATTGGGATATTCCGTGGATAAAACGAATAAGATCTTCGGCTCTTTACCTGGTTACCTTTTTACTAACAATCACTCCCTGGGGAATTTATTGTTTAAATGAAAAGGGAAGCTTTTTTTACAACCAAAACTATAAAAATCTTGCCTATGAATTATATGGAAAAGGGATAATTGCCTGGGATCAATTTTGGTTTAAAGAAAGCAGTAGTTTTACATCATTATTCGATGTAATTGGCAGGGATCCTTTTAAATTCATCTCAACAATAATTGGAAATATCAGTGAACATCTCATACTGGATATGGAACGGTTGATGGGATGGTATGCTGGAGTCTTCATTATGTTAGGTTTGATATTACTACTAGTTTCAAATCCTTTTAAGAACTGGAAAAGTAAGGAAACCGGGTATTATCTATCGAATCTGTTTTTCTTTGCCCTGTTACTTCTGGTATTTTACAGTGAAAGATTTTCTCTTTTTCTCATCCCGTTTTTTGCAGCAGTTTCTATACATCCTTTTTTTAGTGAAAGATTCAAGTTGATTAAAAAATTTCCAGATGCCATAGGGTACATTATTGCAATAATATTAGTTTTAATCACATTTGCAAATTCAGTTTCTTTCAACAGTTCCAGAATTAATTCAGGACCAAAAGAACTGTTGGTACTTCAGGATTGGTATAATAAAAACATCGCGGAATCAGAAAAAGGAAATAAAATTGCAGCAAGAAAACCACACGTAGCTTACTATTTGGGGATGGATTTCGTTTTACTGCCAATGGCAAACAGTTACGAAGAGTTCATTGAAAAGCTGCATCAAAATAATGTTGATTATTTTTACTTCAGTCCTATTGAAGCATCATTGAGGCGTGAATTACAAGTTCTATTAAATCCAAATTCAAATCATCCCGGTCTGGAAGTAGTAGTTTACTTTAACAATCCACCATCAGTGCTTTATAGAGTCATCTATTAATCTTCCCTAAGAGAATAAATTATAGGTATTTAACAATATATTCATTAAATATTATATTACTTTAAATTGACAATAGTACAATTTTTGAATAGTTTTATACTCAATAATTTAAAAGATTTTTATGTTAGAGACATACATTCCTATATTACTAGTAATAATTTTTGCACTTGGATTTGCATTTGCAACAGTATTTTCATCACGCATCTTCGGACCGCAAAGACCAAACAAAGAGAAACTATCAACCTACGAAAGCGGCATGGAACCGGTGGGCTTGGCTACGAATAGAATTTCAATAAAGTATTACCTGGTAGCGATGTTATTTATCATTTTCGATTTGGAAGTTATATTTATTTATCCCTGGGCTGTGCAATTTAAGGAGCTATTTAGAGAATTCGGTTTACAGGTTTTTATTTCGATGATGATATTCCTGGTTGTGTTTGAATTAGGTTACCTGTATGTGTATAAGAAAGGGGGATTTAATTGGGATTAGAATCATTATTTAAAGAAAGCGGATTTTTTACAACAACTATTGATGCACTGGTTGCTTGGTCACGAAAAAGTTCAGTATGGCCAATGCCTATGGGAATTTCGTGTTGTGCTATTGAGATGATGGCGGTTGCTGATCCCAAATATGATATTGCGCGATTTGGATCTGAAGTAATGAGATTTACACCAAGGCAATGTGACTTAATGATTGTAGCCGGAACAGTTACATATAAAATGGCTCCGGTTGTAAGAAAAATTTATGATCAGATGCCCGAACCAAAATGGGTAATCGCAATGGGTGCTTGCACTGCAACAGGTGGAATTTACAGAACATATTCGGTAGTGCAGGGAATAGACCAATTTGTTCCTGTTGATCTCTATCTTGCCGGCTGTCCCCCCCGACCTGATAATCTTCTAAACGCATTAATTGCAATACAGGATAAAATAGGCAGAACAAAAGCTGCTGATTTTAAAAATGCGGAATTACCCGAGTTAAACGAAATACAAAATAATTGATTATATGATTTCCGCAGATTCCTTATCTCAAAAACTAATAAATCAATTCCCTGAAACAAACTTCGATATATCCGAATACCGCGGAGAAATCACAATTCAATTTCCAAAAAAGATTGTAATCGATCTATGTAAATTCTTAAAATATGATTCGGAATTGGAATTTTTACTCTGTGAGGATATAACTGCAATTGATTGGGCAAAGAGAAAAGAAAGATTCACGGTAGTTTATCATCTATATTCTTTCAAAAATAATTTAAGATTAAGATTTAAAACCAATATTGATGAATCTGAACAGTCTGGAGGAAAGGCAGGATATTCTATCGATTCAGTAACATCAGTTTGGCAAGCAGCCAACTGGCAGGAGCGCGAAACTTATGATATGTATGGGATAAATTTTAAAGGTCATCCCGATTTAAGAAGAATGTATATGCCGGAAGATTTTGAATATTATCCTTTGAGAAAAGATTTTCCATTAATGGGTATTCCTGGTTCTATTCCTCTTCCTAAAAAATAAGAAAACTATGGATAGCGAATTAAAAGAAGTTCATCCGAAAATTATTCAAGCGCTTTTAGATGCTGAAACAGACATAACTGTGGAAGATGCACTTGAAAATGAAATGATACTTAATATGGGTCCGCAGCATCCTGCAACACATGGCGTTTTGCGTTTGGTGCTTCGTCTTGATGGTGAAACAGTTATCGCCTGCGTACCCGAATTAGGTTATCTTCATAGAGGATATGAGAAACTGGCTGAAAACATGAGTTATTATGAATTCATCCCTCACACAGACCGTCTCGATTATATTTCGCCGATGGCAAACAATGTTGCCTGGGTTTTAGCCGTAGAAAAACTTGCAGGAATTGAAGCTCCGCCGCGAGCTCAATATATTAGAATGATGGTTGCCGAACTTGCCCGGATTACTTCTCACCTTGTGGCTATTGGTACATTTGCAATGGATGTTGGCGCATTAACTATTCTACTCTGGACTTTCCGCGAACGTGAAAAGATTCTTGATATATGGGATATGTTGTGCGGTGCCAGATTTACAAATAGTTATACTCGTATTGGAGGTGTTGCAAACGACGTACAACCCGAAGTGCTTGCAAAAGTAAAATGGTTTTTAGATCAATTTAATGATAACCTTACCGAGTGTGAAAAATTACTTAATACAAATAGAATATTTATTGAACGATTAGACGGCATCGGAGTAATTAGTAAAGAAGATGCAATCGATTTTGGCTTTACAGGACCAAATATTAGAGCCTGCGGGGTAGAATTTGATTTGCGAAGAGCACAACCATATCTCAAATACCAGGAAATAGATTTCAATATTCCTGTTTATAGTGAGGGTGATTGTTTAGCAAGATATTTTGTGCGTGCTGATGAAGCAAGAGAAAGTGCAAAAATTGTCAGGCAAATTCTTGAAAAAATGCCGCAAGGTGAAATCCTTCTTAACCAACCAAAAAAAGTTCTTCCTAAGAAGGCAGAGATATACACAAAAATGGAAGAACTTATAAATGATTTTATGATTGTTAATTTTGGTATTAATCCGCCCACAGGAGAAATTTATCATGCTATAGAAGGATCAAAAGGTGAGTTAGGTTTTTATTTGGTAAGTAAAGGTGAAGGTCATCCGTGGAAGTGTAAAATTCGTTCTCCCTCTTTTTGTAATCTGCAGGCACTTCCAAAATTAGTAGTTGGGCATATGATCTCGGATGTAGTAGTAATAATCGGCAGCCTCGACCCAATTATGGGCGAGGCTGATAAGTAAAGGAAGAGTATGAACTTTAAATTCACCGAAGAAAATCTGAATAGAATTCAAAAGGAAATCAATAAGTATCCGGTTAAAAAACCGGCAGTTATGGCAGCATTGTATGTTGGGCAGGAACAAAATGGTTACATCTCCGATGAAGTAATAAAGGAAGTTGCCGGCTTGCTTGAAATGACACTCGAAGAAGTTTTGGGTGTAGTTACATTTTATACAATGTACCATCAAAAGCAAATGGGAAAATATCATATTCAGGTTTGTACAAATGTATCTTGTATGCTTCGCGGTGGATATGAAATCTGGGATCAGGTTAAAAATAAACTCGGTATTAATAATTTGGAAGTTAGTGAAGATCATAATTTTTCATTGGAAGAAGTTGAATGTATGGGCAGCTGCGGTACTGCTCCTATGATCGCCGTGAATGAAGATTACTATGAGAATCTGAATAAAGAAAAAGTTGAAGAAATTTTGGAATCCTTAAGTAAAACAAATTAAATGGAAAAGATAGTCCTCCCCGATATAGAAAACTTTCATCAAATTGATGTCTACCTTAGTAACGATGGCTATAAATCAGTAAAAAAAGCATTTGGGCAAACGACAGATGAAATAATTGACCAGGTAAAAAAATCTGGTTTAAGAGGCAGAGGTGGAGCTGCTTTTTCTGCGGGTTTGAAGTGGAGCTTTATGCCAAAAACCACGGATAAACCAAAATATCTTTGCGTGAATGGTGATGAGAGTGAGCCGGGTTCATTTAAAGACAGAGAGATCTTTGAGCACAATCCACATCAATTGATTGAAGGTACACTTATCACCTGTTATGCAATCGGAGCAAAAGTCGCATACATTTATATCCGCGGCGAATATCACAAATGGATAAAGCTAATGCAGAAAGCAATAGATGCTGCATACGAAAAAGGTTACGTTGGCGAGAAGATGAAAGAAACTTTCGGAACCGATTTTTATTGTGATATTTATATTCACAAAGGTGCCGGCGCTTATATTTGCGGAGAAGAGTCTGCTTTAATGAATTCTCTTGAGGGGCAAAGAGGCTATCCCAGAATTAAACCTCCTTTTCCTGCACACAATGGGCTTTGGGGAAATCCAACTACAATCAATAACGTTGAAACAATTGCAAATGTTCCCAAAATAATTGAAAAGGGCTGGCAGTGGTTTGCCGCTATTGGTGAACCCAAGCATCCGGGGACTTTGCTGTTTGGTGTTAGCGGGCATGTGAACAAGCCGGGTATTTATGAACTGCCATCAGGAACCTTGCTGACAGATATAATTTATAAATATGCTGGGGGAATACCCGGAGATAAAAAAATTCTATGTGTTATTCCCGGTGGATCTTCAATGCCGCCGCTTAGAGGTGACCAGCTTGAAGGTGTTAAAATGGATGCTGAATCATTAAAAGAGGCTGGTTCTGCCATCGGAACCGGAGGAATAATGGTAATGGATGAAGACACCGATCTTGTAAAAGTGTTGGCAAGAATAACCAAATTTTATCACCACGAATCCTGCGGACTGTGTACACCATGCCGCGAGGGAACCGGTTGGATGGAAAAGGTGATTAATAGAATCTTAAATGGTGAAGGCTCAACAAATGATCTCGATCTTTTAATCTCGATTGCAAACAATATAGAGGGTAATACAATTTGTGCTTTGGGCGAAGCTGCTGCCTGGCCTGTAAGATATATGATTGCAAGATTCAGAGATTATTTTGAAGAAAGAGTAAATAAAAAAATAACCATACCGGTTAAAAACAAAGTTCATTCAATGCGGCACACTGCTTTTCCTTTACCCGATATCACAAAATAAAAATCCCACAATAGTCTAACACCAAAGGGAGGAAACCGAATCTGTAAAAAGTGAGAACTAAAATTTATTAACTGCCACAACAGAAGTTAATTCTTTCCAATTGGCTGTGTGACTAAGTGAATATTCTATTGATTAACCCTGCTGCCCAATTCTTTATCAAGCATAAACAAACCGCTTTTGCTGTCGCCAAGCATTTCCATTCTTTTTACATTTTGCTGTGCAATGGCTTCTTCCTCAACCTGCTCACTTACAAACCACTGCAGGAAGTTAACTGTTGCATGGTCTTTTTCACTGATTGATAGATCAAGAAGATTATTAATACTTTTTGTTATCTTTTGCTCATGTTCAAAGGTATCCAGGAAAACTTCGAGAATAGAATTCCATTCTGTCTTAGGTCCCCCAATCTTGTCTAACTTTACCGCCCCGCCAATCTGATAGATATAATTAAATATTTTCATTGCGTGTGCATATTCTTCATCTGCCTGAAGCCTAAACCACTTTGCAAATCCCTGCAGATCTTTAGCTTCAAAGTAAGCAGACATTGATAAATAAAAATAGGAAGAGAAAAATTCTGCATTTAATTGTTTATTAAGAGCTTCTTGTATTTTTTGGGACATCATTTTAAACCTCTGTTTTTTCTTCAATTATATTAATTATTAACAATACAAATATATGAAAAATGAATACCATTTAATCCGAATGATTATCTTGATGCCCTGGCAA
Source organism: Bacteroidota bacterium (assembly GCA_022562275.1). GTDB lineage: Bacteria > Bacteroidota > Ignavibacteria > Ignavibacteriales > Ignavibacteriaceae > BMS3ABIN03. Next base: position 30,409 of record JADFPP010000010.1, on the reverse strand, counting down.
ATAAAAAGTAGAAACCAAAAAGCATTTAGTAAAAAATAATTAATGTTTAAGTAAATTTTATTTTGGGGAATTCCTAATCAAGATTTTATTATTATCAAATAAGTATTAAATGTAATTTATTTCACCTTATATCAAACTATCTCGTACTTTAGAATTGATATTCCTTATCCCTTTAAGTAATTTTACAAACAATTAATTTTATGAAAATCAATATTCGTTTTGAGGAGATAATCAATGGCAATTAAAGTTGGAATTAACGGATTCGGAAGAATTGGCAGGTTAGTTTTAAGAAGATGTTTTGAATTAGGCGGATTCGACTTTGTACAAATTAACGATTTAACCGATTCGAAAACACTTGCACATTTATTAAAATATGACTCTGTTCATGGAAAATTTAATGGTAAAGTTGAAGTGGATGATGATAATTTAATTGTAAACGGAGATAAGATTAAAATAACAGCAGAAAGAGACCCTGCAAATTTAAAATGGGGAGCTTTGGGAACCGATGTTGTTATAGAATCAACAGGTGTTTTTAGAACACAAGAAGATTGTATGAGCCACATTAAGGCAGGAGCCAAAAAAGTTATTCTTACAGTGCCACCCAAAGGCGAAGTAGATGCAATGGTTGTACCGGGTGTAAATGATGATGTTTTAACGGGTAAAGAACAAGTGCTTTCGAATGCTTCCTGTACTACTAATTGTCTTGCTCCTATGGTAAAAGTTTTAAATGATAATTTTGGAGTAGAAAAGGGATTTATGACCACCGTTCACTCATATACAAATGACCAGAGATTGTTAGATCTTCCACACAGCGATCTGAGAAGATCCAGGGCAGCTGCAGTTTCAATTATTCCTACAACTACCGGTGCAGCCAAAGCTGTTGGAAAAGTTATTCCGGAATTAAATGGAAAACTCGACGGCTTTGCATTGAGGGTTCCGACTCCTAATGGCTCTATAACCGATTTAGTTGCAATATTGAAAAAGAAAGTTACCGTTGAAGAGGTGAATGATGCATTCAAAAAAGCTGCTAATGGTCCGATGAAAGGAATAATTGAGTACACGGAAGACCCCATTGTATCTGTTGATATAATAGGCAATCCGCATTCAAATATTTTCGATGCACTATCTACAATGGCAAATGGTAATCTGGTTAAAGTTATAGGTTGGTATGATAATGAGTATGGTTATTCCAGCAGGGTTGTGGATCTGATTAAAAAGATTGCTTAACTATTTAATAAAGGTTGTGATTTAATTTTTTGTGGTTATCTCAAAAGTACTTTGTGATCCTTTGGGTCTTAGTGGCAAAAGTTTTAAATTTGTCTAATTAACAAAGAATTTTGCTGCCACTAAGTCACAAAGACACGAAGAAACTCGAAGTCAAGTTACTTTTAAGACATCCTCTATTGATTTAACATAACAGTGAATGAATTTTCTTCTTTTTGAATAGAAAGGTTTCCCTTCCTTTTTTAATATTAACTGTGGAAATCCGGATTATCAGAAACATTAAACCTGGAATTAAAAAATGAAAAAGTTAACAATTGATAATGTTAATCTGAAAGATAAAAAAGTTTTATTAAGAGTGGATTTTAACATACCGCTGGATGAAAATCAAAATATTACTGATGACACCAGAATAAAAGCTTCGCTTCCCACTATAAACAAAATAATTAATGATGGCGGTAAAGCTATTTTAATGAGCCATCTTGGAAGACCCAAAGGTGAGAAGGATCTTAAATTTAGTTTGAAACCTGCTGCAGAAAGATTGGGAGTATTGCTTGATAAAGAAGTACTGTTTGTTGATGATTGTACTGGTGAATCTGTAAAAAAAATTGTTGGTGTGATGAAACAGGGGGATGTACTTTTATTGGAGAATGTTAGATTTCATAAAGGCGAAACAAAAAATGAAGAGGAGTTTGCAAAAGAATTGGCATCATTAGGCGATGTTTATATTAATGATGCTTTCGGAAGTGCTCATCGTGCTCATGCTTCTACAGAAGGTGTAACAAAATTTATTGATACTTGTGCTGCCGGTTACCTGATGGAAAAAGAACTGGATTATCTTGGATCAGCTTTGGTAAATCCTGAAAGACCATATTGCGCTATTCTTGGTGGTGCGAAGATCTCAGGAAAGATTGATGTTATAAATAATTTATTGGATAAAGTTGACACTCTTATTGTTGGCGGAGGAATGGCGTTTACATTTTTGAAAGCGCAGGGAAAAGAGATAGGGAAATCTTTATTAGAAGAAGAAAAACTAAATTTGGCAAAGGATATTTTGCAAAAAGTTGAAAATTCTGACTCGAACTTTTTACTTCCTGTAGATGTCATCGTGGCTGAAGAATTTAAAAATGATTCAGTATTTGAAACCGTTTCTGTAGATAATATTCCAGTAGGCAAAATGGGATTGGATATAGGGCCTGAAACAATTAAATTATTTGATAAGGAATTGTTAATCTCTAAAACTATAGTTTGGAACGGACCAATGGGAGTGTTTGAAATGGAAAACTTTGCAAAGGGAACTTTTTCCATTGCTAAGACACTTGCTCAAGCAACAGAAAATGGAGCGGTAACTGTTATTGGCGGCGGCGATTCCGCTGCTGCAATAAGTAAAGCCGGCTTGGTGAGTAAAGTTTCTCACGTTTCCACAGGTGGTGGTGCTTCACTTGAATTTCTGGAAGGAAAAACTCTGCCTGGTGTTGCTGCATTAGATGATGTATAATAAACAAATAAATAAACAAAGGTAATATTTTGAACGGATCATATAGACCAAGAGGATTTGGCGGCTTTAGTGTTTTTCCTCCTGTAATTAAAAATCTTTTAATCATTAACGCAGTTGTATTTTTCTGCCAGATAATATTAAATGAAGTGATGATAGGAGGAATGCCGGGAAGGTATATCTTGAACAAGTGGTTTGCTTTAAATCCTATCGGAGATATGTTTAACTTTCAAATTTGGCAATTAATTACCTATCAATTTATGCATGGTGGTTTTGGTCATATCCTTTTTAATATGTTTGCTTTGTGGATGTTCGGGATGGAAATAGAAAATTTATGGGGTTCAAAGAAATTTACTTATTATTACCTTACCTGCGGAGTTGTTGCAGGAATATTCCAATTGTACTTACCTCAACTGTTTGGTTCCTCTTCAGCCGCTTATACTATTGGTGCTTCGGGCGCTATTTATGGTGTTCTTATTTCATTCGGAATGCTCTTTCCCGAACGTCCGATTTATTTATATTTCTTATTCCCGATAAGGGCAAAATATTTAATTGGCTTTTTAATAATCCTCGAGATACTGCTTGTGAATAGTGCCGGAAGTAATGTAGCCCGCCTTGCACATATTGGCGGTGCTTTGACAGGTTTTATTTTCATTATGTTAGATAAATCCATCACATCACCCGTAAAAACTATACTGATGGGGAAAAGGTCTTTTTCATCAAGAAGCAGTTTTACAAATCCGTTTAAAAATCTGGGTAAAAACTTTAAAAAGGGAAATGATAATATTCAAGATGCAAAATATCACGATATAAACGATGGGAATGATGATCAGATCTCTCAAGAAGATATCGATAAAATACTTGATAAGATCAGTATGTCAGGATATCAAAATTTAACTGAAAAAGAAAAGAAAATTCTTTTTGAAGCAAGTAAAAAAATGAATTAAGGGTGTTTAATTTTATTAGAAATCCTGTTCTTATAATTATAGTACTAACGTTTATTGTAAATTGTTCTAAAGAAGAAATTTTACCTGAAGACGAATTTATAAAAGTTTATGTTGGTATATTGATTGCACAAGATACAATAACCGATAAATCTGTTACAACCGATTCGTTAAAAACTTTAATACTTGCTGAGTATGGAATCAATGATTCAGTCTATAAAAAGACAGTAGCTTACTATAATTCATCGCCTGAAAAATGGGAAGAGTTTTTCGATAAAGCAATTCTTCATGTTGAGAAATTAAAGTCTAAAGAGAAAGACTAATTTTATTTTTTGCAATTATTATTCTTATTTGTGCATAAGAAATATGGGACGGCAGCCTTTCTTTTATTTCTTTTAATGAAGAATAGCCCTTTGTGATCTCATCTGTTATTCTCTTAATACTTGCAGAATCGAATAAATAATCTATCTCGATAGCCTGATTATATTCGAGTATAGTTTCGATCTGCATGGAAATGACTGGTTCGGATAATTTACGTAGTTGAGAAATTTCTTTTAAGGTATACTTTTTCAAAAGCATATTATATGTTTCATTTATATTTTGAGGTAAATCCCTGCCGTATTGTTTTGGCTTATCTTTCTTCTCTTCGCTTTTTATTTCTTCCAAAAAATCATCTCCTATCTTATTAAACATTCTATTACTAAATCCTTCAATGCTTAAAAGAGATGTTTTTGTTTTCGGTTTAATTTTTACAATCTTTTTCAATAATTCATCGGGGCAGAGAAGGTATTGTGTCTGTAAAAACTTCTCTGACGTTTTTTTCCTTATCTCCCGCAATTTATGATACAACTCAAGATCATTATCATAGTCATCAGATTTATATACACTCGTTAAGATTCCATCTATTTTATTCGAACCCTCGTTAGTAATTTCTATGTAACTATTATTACCAATGGTTTTAAATAAATGTTTTTTTGTTATCAAACTCTGCAATACTATATTTATTTCGTTTTTACTATAGTTTGAAGCAGCGCCGAAACATTCAAAATTGGCAAAACTGCTTTTTTCTCTTTCGCCTCTTAATATTTTTATAACTGAATTCTTAGGCAATGCAGTTGCAGCTTCTGATATTGTTTTTAGTATTAATTCGGATATATAATCAAATGCTTTGTCGGGAATTTTATCTGTATCGGTACAATTATCGCATCTTCCGCATTTGTAGTTTTCTACATCTTCGCCAAAATAACTTAGGATAAACTTAAATCTGCATTCGTTTGTAAAAACATATTCAATCATTTTATCCAATTTTTGCTTCGAATTAAGATAACCTTCGTTTATTTTTTTATAATTTAATCGAAGCCTTTCTTTTTCTACGCGAGGAGCAGTTAGAATAATAGTTTCTTTTTCTATTGAAGGATGAAATGAAATTACACCGAGATTATCAAGTGTTGTCAAAGACTCGTATAGATTTTCCTTTTCTATACCCAGCAGCTCTGATAGATGGGTAATAGAAATTTGTTTATGTCCGCTGAGGATTTCACTTCCGAATTCCCTGAGTAATATTAAAATACTGTTTTTAATTTCCGCACCCGGTGTTCCTCTAACAAACTCCTCTAATCTATTTTTACCCAGAATAATTTGTATTGTATCCTTTTTCTCAAATTCCGAAACTCTTTTTATATATCCTGCATTTTCTAAAAATTTTAAAGATGCATAAAGTAATCCTTTGTTTATGTTAATACCGGTATAATTTGAAATATATTCCTGATTAATAATCAGTTCGGTAGCGGGCAAACTGTTTATCGCAACCTGGTTATAATCATTTATTGCGTTATAAATACTTTGAATAAATTCCTTTGTTGGATGTGAATTTGATATAAAAAAATTCTGAATGTTAATATCTTTATCATCATACAGAAGATAGACATCAGAATTCACACCATCTCGTCCGGCTCTTCCGATTTCCTGGTAATAGTTTTCTATAGAAGCTGGCATATTATAATGAATGAGGAGTCTTATATTTTTTTTATCTATACCCATTCCAAAAGCGTTTGTAGCACATATTACATAGAGCTCATTATTTATAAAATCATCCTGTACTTTTCTTCTTTCAATTGGTCTTAAACCAGCGTGATAGTAACCACATTTAATTCCTTTAGTAGTTAAAAATTCTGCTGCCTCTTCAGCTTTTTTTCTGGAGGATGTATAAATAATTGCCGCTCCCTTAATACCTGTTAATAATTCCAGAAGTTTGTTTTTCTTTTTAACATTTAACTGAACATTTAAATAAAGATTATCTCTCTCAAAGCCCTTAACAAATATTTTTGGATCTTTAAAATTTAACTGAGTGCTGATATCTTTAATTACTTCAGGAGTAGCTGTTGCAGTAAATGCAGATACTTTACTTAGTAAACAGAATTCTATAAACTCATTGATTTTTGTATAACTTGGTCTGAAATTATGACCCCATTCACTTATGCAATGTGCTTCATCAATAAAAAGGAAATTTGGAGATAACCTGTTTATTCTTTCTGCAAAAGATTTGTTCTCTAATCTTTCCGGAGCCAGGTACAGGATCTTTATTTTACCAAAAGAAATTTTCCGAAGAACTTCTTCAGACTCTCCAATACTCATGGTACTATTAATAAAAGCCGCAACTTCATTTTTTCTATTCAGGCTATCCACCTGGTCTTTCATTAAAGCTATTAGAGGAGAGATTACAATGGAAAAATTATCCGATATAAGTGCCGGAATTTGATAACATAAAGATTTACCTGCCCCGGTCGGCAAAACAGCAATTACCTGGTCGCCGCCAAGTATGGATGAAATTATTTCTTCTTGCCCGGGTCTTAATTCAGCAAATCCAAAATATTTTTTTAGCGCTGTTTTTATCTCTTGCACGTAGCTGTTATTATTTATTTAATAATGGTATTTGTTGTGAATAAGGTTGTATCTTTTCTATCGTAAGTTTATTTTCACTTTTAAATTTACAATAACTTTACGATTAGATAAATATAAATAGGTCATTATTATTCCGGTTACTCACCGATTATTTCCTAAAAGTGATTGTTTTAATAAATAAACTCAATAGTGTATAAACCAAATAAATCCCAAATTATAAACTCTTAAATGGCAGCAATAGAAACCAGATCATTATCTAAAGTTTATGTAACATCTTTTGGCAATAAGAAAGTCAGAGCATTAAACGAGTTAAACCTCACTATTGAGAAAGGTACCATTTTTGGTATGCTCGGTCCGAACGGAGCAGGTAAAACAACACTTGTAAAACTTTTATTGCAAATAATATTTCCCACTTTTGGCACTGCCCGGCTTTTAGATACGGATATTAATGACTATCATCTGAAAAAGAAAATTGGCTACCTGCCGGAAAATCATAAATACCCTCCTTATTTATCCGGCGGAGCAGTTTTAAAATACTTTGGTAAGTTAAGCAATATAAATGGGCTGGAACTTGATAAGAAAATTGATGAACTGCTTGAGCTTGTAAATTTATCAAAGTGGAAAAAGGCAAAGGTAAAAACCTATTCAAAGGGGATGATGCAACGCTTAGGATTAGCGCAGGCACTTATAAATGATCCGGAGCTTATCTTTTTAGATGAACCAACTGATGGTGTTGATCCTATTGGTAGAAAGGAAATACGGGATATACTCCTGGAATTAAAAAGCCGTTCAAAAACAATTTTCTTAAACAGCCATTTACTCTCTGAGGTTGAATTGATAACCGACAGAGTTGGGATATTAAATAAAGGAAAGTTATTACGCGAAGGTACGGTAAGGGAACTAACTGAAAAGAAAGAAGAATATAAGATAACCGTTAGTGATGAAGAATTTGAGCTGACCAGATATTCTGATAAGAACATGATCATTACAAAAAGTAACAGTGGTTCATATTCTGTAAAAGTTGATGATATAAGAACAATGAATTTACTTGTTGATAAATTGAGAAATGATAGCGTTTTGATAAAGGAAATTGTTCTACAAAAGGACACGCTTGAAGAGATGTTCATCTCTCTTATCAGCCAGGAAGAGAAGGGGATAGAGAATTGAATAACATTCTTACAATAGTGAAATTTACTTTAGCAGAAGCATTAGCAAGGAAAGTTTTTTTGTTCTTTGCAGCAATCACTCTGCTTGTGCTTCTGGGAACTTTGTTAGTGATTGGATTGGTTGATCTTGAGACTTTGATGGGTATTACAAAAGCAACGGAACAAAAGCAGCTTATGGGAGAAATTGTAAGCTCGATTGAACTGTTAATTGTTAATCCCTTAGCAAATCTTGGTCTGCTTCTCGCAATATTTTCCAGTGCCAGTTTTATACCCGTAATGCTTGAGAAAGGTAACATTGATCTGTTGCTGTCTAAGCCAATATCAAGAACTCAGCTGCTGATTGGAAAATACTGTGGTGTTGTTCTTTTCGTCTTCTTAAATATTTTATTATTTGTTTTCGGTATCTGGTTGATAATTTCGATCAAGTTCGGTTATTGGGACGCCTCTTTTCTAACTCTCTCGCTAATAATAACATATACATTTGCAATATTGTATGCTCTTATTTTATTTTTTGGAGTAATTACAAAAAGTTCAATCCCCGGGATGATGTTAGCGTATCTCATTTTTTTAATACTCAGTCCATTATTACTTTTATACAAAGATAAATTGAATGAATTTATCTCCAGTGAAATTATTAAAACATTCTTGGATGGATTATATTTTATAATACCGCAAACCGCTGAACTGATGGGGAGTATAATGATTGATCTGGCAGCAGGAAAAGGAATAACTAACTTTCAATCTATTTTAACATCATTGTTATTCTTAATAATATTTTTAGTTTTTTCTGTTTTATTATTTAAGAGAAAGGACTTCTAAGATAAGATCTGAAATTACTATCTATTTTAAATTACTGGTGTATTAAACTTGAATATGTTAATAAAAACTTTGTGGATAATTAATTTATTATATGTTAATAAGATTATAATAATTTTTAAGACTTAACGGAATTAATTATGGCAGATGAAGATTTAAAATTGGAAGATTTACTCGAAAATACACGAATTCCAAAGGAAACTGATTCAATATTAAAAGTTGTAATAATCGGTGCCGGAGTAATGGGACAGGGTATCGCACAAACTGTGGCTTCATCGGGCTTGGAAGTATTGATTGTTGAACTTAACAACAAGAGCTTGAAAGAGGCAAAGAACTCTCTATCTGAATATATTGATAATGAAATAAAAAGATGGGCTATGACAAACTCAGAAAAAAAAGTCATCCTAAACAGAATTACCTGGGAAACTAATTTTGAGCACATTAATGACGGTGATTTAATTGTTGAAGCTGTAAAGGAAGACTTCGAATTAAAACTGAAAATCTTCAAAGAAATTGATAAGAGAGCAAAAGCTGATTGTATTTTTATATCTAATACATCAACCTTAAGCTTAACAAAACTTGCCGAAGCAACAAGCAGACCGGATAAAGTTATTGGTCTTCACTTTTTAACGCCTGTACCAAAAATTCCTGTTGTTGAGGTTGTCAAAGGTCTGCATACATCAAAAGATACAGTAGAAAAAGTAAAAACTTTTGCTAAAAACATCGGGAAAACTCCTGTAGAAGTTTATGAGTATCCGGGCTTTGTAACTACAAGAGCCATAGTCCCGCTGTTGAATGAGGCAATGCATATTTTATTAGAAGGTATTGCGAGTGCAAAAGATATCGATACTGCAATGAAGCTTGGTTACAATTTTCAGTATGGTCCTTTGGAAATGGCGGATATGATGGGGCTGGATGAAGTGCTTACATGGATGGAAACATTATGGAAAACTTTGGGTGAACCTAGATACAGAGCTTGCCCGATTTTAAGAAAGTTAGTTAGAGAACGTAAGCTGGGAAAGAAAACCGGTGAAGGATTTTACAAATACGATGAACATGGAAATATTATTAATTAATGTAGGTTACAACATAATAATTGAATGATTAAATGAAGACCTTAGTTCTAAATTGTGGAAGTTCGTCTATTAAATATCAGTTTATAGATACAGTAACTAATACCGCACTTGCAAAAGGATTAGTTGAAAGAATAGGAATGACCGGTGCAGTTCTAACACATAAAAGATACGATGGAGACGAAATAAAAATTGCCGGTGAAATCCTCGATCACACAATAGCTGTTGAATATGTGCTTGGTGTAATGCTAAGTAAGACTCATGGTGTAATAGATGATAAAGAGGATATCGAAGCTATCGGTCATCGTGTTGTACACGGCGGCGAAACATTTTCAAAATCTGTATTAATAACTGATGATGTTATAAAAGTTTTGCAGGATAATATTGAACTTGCGCCGTTACACAATCCGCATAATATAAAAGGAATTCAGGCATGTAAAAAGATTTTACCCCATGCTCCCCAGGTTGGTGTTTTCGATACGGCTTTTCATGTTAAGATGCCTCCAATAGCATTCCTGTATGGTATTCCTTACGAATTATATAAGAAACATAAAATTAGAAGGTACGGATTTCACGGAACATCACATTTATATGTTTCTCGTAAAGCAGCCGGGATACTTGGCAAGGACGTTAAAGATCTTAAAATTATTACGGCACATCTTGGAAATGGCTGCAGCATGACTGCTATAAAATATGGTCAATCTGTTGATACATCTATGGGGTTCACTCCTCTTGAAGGATTGTTAATGGGAACAAGAAGTGGTGATATTGATCCTTCTCTTATTCTTTACATAATGGGGAAGGAAGGATTATCTTTGCACGAAGCAGCTACACTTTTAAACAAGCATAGTGGTTTAATAGGAATAAGTGGTGAGAGTAGTGACATGAGAGAGATAATTGCTGCAGTTAAAGATAAAAATAAAAAAGCAGGTTATGCTTTTGATATTTTTAATTATAGAGTTAAAAAATATTTTGGTGCTTATTCTGCTGCAATGGGTGGTGTTGATGTATTTGTTTTTACGGGTGGAATTGGCGAAAATGCTGTTGAAGTAAGAGCAGAAGTTTGTAAGGACTTGGAGTATATGGGATTATCAATTGATAAAGAAAAGAATAATAACAATGAAGATATAATCTCAACTGATACTTCGAAGATTAAAGTAATGAGATTACAAACTAATGAAGAATTAGTTATAGCAATGGATACAAGTGAAATCGTTTCAGAAATGTTGGAATCAGCCTGACATTTATTTAGTGAGATTATTTTTTTTAAGAGGTAAAAATGCAATTTGGTTTAAAAGGAAAAACAGCTCTCATTACAGCGTCAAGCAAAGGTATAGGAAGATCTGTGGCAGAAGGTTTTGCTTCTGAAGGATGTAACGTAGCAATATGTTCACGAACAAGGAGTGATTTACTCGCAACTTCAAAAGAGTTAAAAGATAAGTACAATATAGATCCACTTTGGTGTGTTTGTGATCTCAACAAGAGTTCCGATATTGAAAACACTTTTAAAGCGGTTATTAATGAATTTGGTTCGATCGATGTATTGGTAAACAATTGCGGCGGACCGGTTACCGGTTACTTTAACAATTTGGAAGAGGAAGATTGGAACTATGCATTCGAACAGGTTCTTATGAGTGTTGTGCGTTTTTCTAAACTGGTGCTTCCTAAAATGATTAAGAATGAGTGGGGCAGAATAATTAATATTACTTCCATTTCAGTAAAGCAGCCGGTTGATAAATTAATGCTTTCTAATTCATTCAGGGCGGGTGTTACAGGATTTGCAAAATCATTGAGTAATGAAGTTGCCAGACATAAAATTACTATTAATAATGTTGCCCCAGGATTTACGTTAACCAACAGATTATATGAATTAGCCGTTGAACAGGCAAAAGATAAAGGTATATCCCACGAAGAAGCTTTAGCAAATATGGCTAAACAGATACCAATCAATCGCCTTAGTGCCCCTGAAGAGATTGCATCGGTTGTACTTTTTCTTGCTTCAAAGCAAGCCAGCTATGTAACAGGTATCACAATTCAAGTCGATGGAGGCTATACGAAGAGCCAGTATTAAATATTAAATTATAATACTCATCTGTCAATCCAAATTTGTTTTGGAATATAAATAATAAGTAATACAGAAATCCTGAAATGAACCCGCCTACCGGTCGGGCAGGTTTAGGATGACAAACACAACCGAATTCAAAATCCTGAGTAATATGAAATCAGGATAAACAAAGATCATCTTTTCCTCAAAAACAGAGGACACAATGAAATACCAGGTAGAAGTAAATATTCCTCCGGATTATATTAACGATCATCTTTATTTAAAAAATAAAGTCGTTAAGAAACTAAAAATCTCTCCCAATGTAATTACCAGCATTAAAATTGACCGGCGATCTTTAGATTCGCGTAAGAAACCTGTTTACAGAGTTTTGGTTACAGTTTATGTTGGCGAAGAACCAGAAAATACAATTGAAAGAATTAACTATATTAAAGTAAGCAGCGAAAGAAAAGTTATAATAGTCGGCTTCGGTCCGGCAGGAATGTTTGCCGCACTCCGTTTAATTGAACTTGGAGTTAAACCCATAATAATTGAACGGGGAAAAGATGTTCAATCCAGAAGAAGAGATATAAGAGATTTACAGCAGGAACATATTGTTAATCCCGATTCAAATTATTGTTTTGGTGAAGGCGGTGCGGGCACTTACAGTGATGGGAAACTTTATACGCGATCATTAAAAAGAGGGAATGTAAAAAAAATATTTAATGTGCTGGTTCAGCATGGTGCTGCTGATGATATATTTATAAACGCACACCCTCATATCGGTTCGAATATATTACCAAAAATTGTAACCAGTATAAGCAATACTATAACTAGTTGCGGCGGTGAAATTATTTTTAACTCAAAAGTAACCGACTTTATTCTAAAAGATAAAAAACTAATCGGGGTAGTTGTTAATGATAATGAAGAGTTCTTTGCTGATGCAGTTATTTTAGCCACAGGACATTCCGCAAGAGATATATATTATCTTTTACACAAGCATAAAATTAAAATTGAGCCGAAACCGTTTGCAATTGGTGTAAGAATTGAACATCCGCAAAGTTTAATTAATGAAATACAATATCATTCAAAAACCAAAAATGAAAATCTTCCTCCAGCAAGTTACAATTTATCGTGCACGGTTGATTACAGGGGAGTGTATTCGTTTTGTATGTGTCCCGGAGGTATTATCGTACCGGCTGCAACTGCCAAAAACGAAATCGTAATTAATGGGATGTCTCTCTCAAGAAGAGATTCGCCATTTGCTAATTCAGGGTTGGTTGTGAGTGTAGGAGAGAAAGAATTGAAAAACTATGATGAAAATTACCCATTTAACGGTCTTAAGTTACAACAGGAAAATGAGCAGTTAGCTTTTCGTTTAGCCAATTACACTCAGGCGGCGCCTGCTCAAAGAGTAACCGATTTTATTGAAGGAAAATACTCGCAAACTCTCCCGGCTGCTTCTTACATTCCCGGATTAACTTCTGCAAGATTGGATATTGAGTTACCTGATTTTATAACACACCGGTTAAAAATTGCATTAAAAGTCTTTAATAAAAAGATGAAAGGTTTCTTCACAGAAGAAGCGCAAATAGTTGCACCTGAATCAAGAACAAGTTCACCGATACGAATTCCCCGCAACAGAGATTCTTTTATGCACGAAGACATCATAGGATTATTTCCAACAGGCGAAGGTGCAGGTTATGCAGGCGGTATAGTGTCTGCAGCGATTGATGGAGATAATTGTGCGAATGCCGTTGTACAATATCTTGGATAAAAAAGACGATCAAAAATGATCGCCTTAATGTTGAAAATAATTTTACTAGTTTTAAATGATCCTTTGTAACCTATCAATTCAGCCCAAACCTAATCGGGTCACTTCATTAAAATCATTTTTTCTGATTTAATGTAATTACCTGATTTGAGTTGATATACATACATTCCGCTTGGTAGTTCCGACCCATTAAATGAAACCTTGTAACTGCCGGCAGTTTTTATTTCATTAACAATTTTTTTAATCTCTTCACCGAGTGAGTTGTAAATTATTAAACTTACAAAACCATCGTTTGCGATTTGATATTTTATAGTTGTAACCGGATTAAACGGGTTTGGGTAATTTTGTGATAATTCAATAGTATTAACGGAAACACTATTCACTTCAACTATATTAGAATATTCAAAGTTTCCATCATAGTCAACTTGCTTTAACCTGTAATAAACTGCTCCGCCGATACCGATGTCAGTAAAAGAATAATTTTGTGGTTTTGTTGTAGTACCATGTCCTTCAACAAAACCAATTGTTATCCAGGTTTCCCGGTTCATAGAGCGTTCGATTTCAAAACCAAGATTATTTAACTCAGTTGCAGTTTGCCATTCTAATTTTGTCTTTCCATTTATAACATTAGCACTAAAAGTAGTTAGTTCAACAGGAATGATCGGGTTGATTACAGCAGTATAAATATCCATATCAAATCCGCCCGCTCGTTCATCCGTCCAAACAGTAACAATGTGATTTCCATAATAATCAATATTAATATAATCACCGAAACGTACAGCACCATTGGGAATACTTGTTGGTGATGGTTCTGAACTTAGCAGTTCATTTGTAAAAGTCATACCACCATCTGTTGACCTGGCTAAATACGCTTCAATGAAAGTATTGCTTGGAGTGTTACGTGTATCATAAAATAAAATTGCAATTGTTCCGTCTTCACCAATTGAAACTCCGGGCCAGTATTGAAGTTTACCATTACCAACAGGATCATTGTTAACTCTTACCGGCGGATTCAGCCAGGTATCTCCGCCATCTGAAGAATAACTGAGAAACACATCATCATCACCGTTCCGCTCATCATTCCATGCAACATAAATATATCCATCTCTAATTCCGCCGCTTAAGTCAACCGCCATTGTAGGGAACCAGGAAATTGGTGCTGTGCTTACAACTATATCTGTTCCAAACGTTGCCCCTCCATCAGTGGATTTATCGAACATTATTCTTCCACTGGCACGCCATACAACATACACCTCGCCATTTGAACCAATTGCCGGGAATGACCCTTGTACGCCTGATCCATCACTCACCGATATAGGGACGCTCCAGTTAACACCCTGATCTGTAGATTTTGTTAAGAGAATATTTGAGCCGGATGAGAACCTAGTCCAGCTAACATATAAATTATTTGCATAAGGGCTTGCGGGATCTAAATTAGCAGTTGCCCATTCTTTATCTTCAAAAAAATTGGGTCCCTTCGCAATAAGATAAACCTCATTAAAAGTTTCACCGCCGTCTGTAGATTTAAAAACCCACAGTTCTCCTCTGCCGTTGTTATCATTTAACGATACAGTATAAACATAGAAATTTCCTGAAATGTCCACACCAACGACTGGATCGCTGCTTAAAGATGCCCCTGGAATTATTTGGGGAAGAAGCTTGCTTACAGACCAGGTCTCTCCACCATCTGTTGAGTAACTAAAACCTACACGTCTTAGCGGGGGATTTACACCGGTACGGAAATCTCTCCATGCAGCAACTACTCTGTTAGGATCGCTTCTGCTTATTTTTACAGAAGGCTCATTCTGCGGGAATGGATCATCAGAGATATTTATATTAAGAAAATCTGATATAAACTCCGGATTGTTGCCAGGAGGATTAAGAGGTGTAAATGAATGGGGAAACTTTTGAAGCCATTGTTCAATATTCAATTCGTGGGGAGCATCCGAATTGCTCTGCCTATCCTTCTGTGCAAAAGAAGCAATTGTAAAAGTGAGAAAGAAAATGGTTAGAATAAAAAAGAACTTATTCATAGCAACCTCGCTGTCAATAATTCAAATAATAGTAGAACTAACAATTACAAAGTTTAAATTATTGTAATTCCTTCTTGATAACAAGAGTGGAATGATCTTATTACTGTTATAGTTTTATTGTTGATCAGTAAATAATATTGGTATTTAAAATAAGAGGCGGCCTCCCAAATAATAAGTACTTTGAGATTCTTGGTACTTTTGTGCCTTTGTCGAAAATTCTTTAATGATACACAAGCTTCACAGGATGTTAGAAGAGAGTCACTTCAAAAGAATCATTTTCTTCGTTTGAACAAAATTACTTCCTGTATTTGTTAAAGATTCTGCACGTAATTGATAAAAATATATCCCGCTTGAAAAATCTGAAGCGTCGAGCTTAACTTCATATTTTCCCGGTGTGAATTCTTTATTAACAAGCGTTGCAACTTCCTGCCCCAAAATATCATACACAGTTAACCGGACATTACTATTTGTTGGTAACTGAAATCTTATTACCGTTTCAGGATTAAATGGATTGGGATAGTTTTGACTTAAACTAAATGCAATAGGAATATTATTATCTGTTCTCTTATCATCGTCTTCAACATCTAGAACCAATCCAGCCCACTTTAAAAACTCTGCTGCCTGGTTACTAACTGTTATTCCCCAGGCATATTTTGGATCATCTGTAACTTCCGGATATAAAACAGAACTAGTATCACTTCTAAAATTACTTCCCAAATAATCATAGGTAAGAAATGCAGTTTTAAAGTTAGTTGATTCGTTTCTAACAGCAACAACATATTCCGTTAATGCTTCTGTGAAAAACGGAGTTGCTCCGCTACTGGAGTCAAAATTAATTTTATCTATCCAATTTGTAAAACCAAGTTCAAATTTTGGATGATACCAATAGGTAACTGAACTATCATTATTATAAATAAAAGCCCAGTCGCTTAATGGATCATTTTGAACGGGAACAATATTCATCGGCAGATTAGAACCATTTGAAAAGTCCTGCTTCAAACCACTTATTCCAAGATAATCATTTTGAAATGTTCCGGGTACAAAAGTTGTATCTGCACAAGATGATAAAATACATCCATAATCCTGGCTTGAGAGTAAATATCCATACATCCCTTGCTGTGTATGGTTATCAAGCCAGCTTTTTATATTTATAGTCAAATCATATTCTGGGAATGAGCCATCAACTTGAATTACATATTTATACAATTCAAGCAGATTGTCCATTTCAGGCATTCCATCGGTTGCTGTTGACCAATAATCGTGCTCTACCGGCTCCGCTGTTCCATTTCCTAAATAGAAATAACTTGCGGTAGCGATTGAAAAAACATTAGAGTTATAGAGGAATAAAACATCACTCTCCTTT
This sequence comes from Bacteroidota bacterium, assembly GCA_022562275.1. GTDB lineage: Bacteria > Bacteroidota > Ignavibacteria > Ignavibacteriales > Ignavibacteriaceae > BMS3ABIN03. The sequence continues at coordinate 13,582 of JADFPP010000010.1, read as the reverse complement.
TTAAATATTTTATATGAATATTGAGCTGATTTCCATTCTCTTCCATCAGTATCAATGGCTTTAGCAAAATAGAGTATTACACTACCGGGAATCTGACCGGGTATTTCACCAATATATGTATCATCACCAATACTATCCATCGGAACTTCGGTAAAAGAAAGACCTAAATCAATTGAATACATAAGCGAAAAAGAATCTATTCCGGCTATATTGCCATATAGAATTGCCTGCACTTCTCTCGGTTCGGTTGAAAGCGTTGTGTGAAGTTGCGTTACATAAATTCGAACATGAGGTCCATCAATAAATTCTACTACTACTGCAATATCCAAAACATACTTTTGTGTCCACCATCCTATTCCGCTAATGGGTGTAAATCGCCCATTCTCATAATACTTAAAACCTTGAATTGAGGGATTCTCTTGAGACCAAATTCCAATTCTGTTTGAATCTGAATTAGTACTCATATTCTTCAATGCTATTCCAAAAATATCACCCTGTAAAATCTCCGGTACTTGACCATAAACATCGGATAAATTTATAAACTGATAAAAAGGACTGTCTATTGGTGATGCTTCAGGTAAAAATTTGGGACAGTCGGTAGTATCACTATCAGAACAATTTAGAAAAAAATCACCAAAAATTTCTGTAGTATCTGAAATGAAAGATACCCAGGGTGCAGTAGCTTCATCTTTAAATGGAGCAATATTATTAAAGCTATCTCCCACCGAAGGATAATATCCCCAGTTTAATTCACCGGCGTTCATAATTTCATCTTTTGTTAAATTTAGTTTTACTATTGTGGCACTGACAGAAGTGCTGTCAAAATTTTCAGCAGTAGTAAAACCTATTTCCCAAATTGCTATATCTGCAGGCGCTTCATACCATTGTAAAATCACATCTTGATTATAATATCCAAAATTAGTGTTCCAGTTTTCTGGGGAAGATCTCCTGTAACTCAGAGTATCAATTGTTCCTGAAGGATTATTAATGTTTAGAGGGAGTATTTTATTATCTCCTCAACTTTCCCCGGAAGTAGAATTGTACTTTATTTTTGAATGGTGATCTTGCTTGGAAGATTGTAGCTGAGATTTAGAGTACTGTTGTGCAAATACTGATAAAGTGAAGAAGGAAAGAATTATTATATGTGCTAATATTTTACTCATAGTAACAAATCCTATAATGCAAATATAATAAAATCAGTATTGAAAAGTTTACATTATCAGGATCATCTTTTTCGTTTGGATGAAATTTTTTCCTGAACTTGTAGTGGAGCCGACTCGTAATTGATAAAAATATATCCCACTTGTAAGTGTATAAGCATTTTCGCCTTTGGCGGAAAATGTAACCTCATATTTTCCTTGTGCTAACTCTTTATCAATCAGAGTTGTAACTTCCCGCCCCAAAATATCATACACTTTTAACTGAACATTACTGTTTGCTGGCAACTGAAATCTTATTACAGTTTCAGGATTAAATGGATTTGGATAATTTTGCTCAAGTTTATACTCATAGGGAAAATGCGAGTCCTCGAATCCTGTTGTACTTGGAGAGAAACGATAAATTTTAGCGGGGCTAAATGTAACAACATACAATTCATTATTTTCATCTACACCAAAAGAAGTTACAGAACCGGGAGCAGTTAATAGTGTTTGGTTATTGGGTGGTGCAATACCATCGTATTCGAGTGACCAAACAGTTTTGGTACAGTAATCGGCATAAATATATTTTCCTGTTAGTTCCGGTACGGTTGGACCACGGTACACATATCCACCCGTAATCGAACAACCCTGCCCATGGTTGTATTCCCAGATTGGGAAAATATATTCTTCGGGGTAATCACAGCCTGAGGTGTTGAATGAATTATTGCCTTCGTAACAGCGCCAGCCATAATTTTTTCCGTTTTCGATAATATCAATTTCTTCCCAGGCATTTTGTCCAACATCAGCAGACCATAACCATCCGGTAACAGGATCGAAACTATTACGCCAGGGATTACGCATACCCCATGCATAAATTTCTTTTACAACACTTCCTGAGCTGTCTGCAAATGGGTTACCGGGGGGAATTGCATATTCCAAACCGTTGTCCTGATTATCAACATCAATCCTTAAAATATTTCCGAGAATTGTTTCAATATTCTGCGCATTATTTTGTGTATCCCCGCCGCCTCCGCCGTCTCCAACACCTATATAAAGATAACCGTCATCCGGTCCGAAACCAACCCAGCCACCATTATGATTTGGGAACGGCTGGCTGAATGTTAATAATATCACCTCACTGTTTTTATCTGCGGAATCAGGATTTTCAGATGAAACCCGGAAGCGTGATATTCTTGTTGTACTTGGATTAACTGTAGTATAGTTAACATAAAAATAACCATTGTTTTCATAATCCGGATGGAATGCTAAACCGAGTAAACCCCTTTCACCACCGGAAGCAACTCTGTCGGTTATATCAAGATAAGTTTTTAATGAAGTAACAGACGAAGAATTTGGAAATACTTTTATTCTTCCTGCCCGCTCTACTACAAATATTCTATCGGTACCGTCACCGGAATTCTGAAGATCTAATGGATCGTTAAATGTTAGGTTTGGGAAAGCATTTTCCAAAATAAATTGTGCACTTGCTGTGTAGGAAACAATAAATATAATTAGTAAAAAGAGTTTACCTGGCATATACTTTTTCCTTTTCCCGGGGTTTAGGTTTCTTCTTTAGATTTATTAAACTATTGCTAAATTTTTCCACGTCATAACCAGATTCTTCAGCAAGCCAGGTAAGATTTTGTGCCGAAGCAAAACAGCTTTTTATAACATTGAGCAACAATCTTTCCAACTCTTGTTTGTTTAAAGATTTCTTTGATTTCTTCTTTTTCTCTTTACCCGTTGTAAGTTCTTTTTCATATAAAGAGAATGATTTAATAACAATTAACTGAAACAACCACTCAACCAGATTTTCAAATCTTTCCCTGTCGAAGTAAGTTATTCCTGCAAATTGATTCACTTTTAAAAAGCCGCTTACGTTTTCATCTTTTAACAATTCAGAAAATGGCAGCTGATGTAACGTACCACGTTGTTTATTAATTTTTGCTTTTTCTACTTTCTTATTCTTCTTGAATTTTATTTTAATATTATTTAATTCAGAATTAAACCTGATAAGAGTTTGAATTAATTGTGCACTGGAATGAGCGACATCTCCTTCTGTTTGGTTATTGAAAATTTGCACCATTGGTTTTGAAATGATTAAATTATCAAAATTATTGATCTTATCATTAGTTTTATTACTTAACATATTGTCGCTAATAATGAATGCAAAGTAAACGCAAATCTCCAAATTGTTTTTTTTCACCATTTGCAACGGCAAATATAAATTTGCATTCATCATCCATTTAGTAACTGTTTTTCTATTGTTATACCTGTTCCACAGCCTGTAAAATTCCCTTGTGTTTATTAACGTATTATTCAGTGATTTCTCAAGTTTGCCATTATTAGCGATGCCGGATTTATATTTTTTCATTTCATTAATTAGCGCAGATACTCCGTACTTAATTGAATTTGTTACGGGTTGATCTTTAATTTTCTTGTTTACTTTAACATTACCTTCCGATTGAAAAATATAATTCCTGATCTTTCGTATATTCGGAGGAGCCAATAATTCTTCCAATGCGCTGTGGAGTGGGGTCATATGCATTTCCAATAAGGCATCGTCGATAGATACAACACCTCTGCCATTTAAATGTAAGTTTAGTATTTCATATTTGCCATCAATATCATATACTTCACTAAAGTTAAGACAAATTCGGTATTGGTAGCCAAACACTTTTATTTTGAATCCATTCTCATTTAATTCTTTGCCGGATAACAGGAATTGAAGTTGAGTTCTATGGTCTGTATAAATATAGTAGTAAACGGGGTTCAGTTTAAAGTCAAATATTGAAGCAATGTCCCTGCCGGGTTGAATTGTGCGATTATTCATTTTTGGGTTTGAATACTTAATTGCACCTTCAAAAGTTTGATACGAGTTGTTGTATATTACAAGAGCATTTTCATTTCCCGAATGATTACTATAGGCAAAAACATTATCATTCACTTCTCCATTGCCATCAATAAAATCATATAGCTCAAAGTTTTCCACCTGGCTAAAAATGTGTCTCATCTTTAGTAAAGGAAATATTTCTTTTTTATGTCTCCAAACCAGATGCTCGTCTACAACTTCGTTGTAATAAGCTCTTTTATATTCCATACCATATTTCTCTGAAAATCCTTCTATCTGTCCGTGTCCAAACATTGGAAGACCCGGCAAAGTTACCATCATCATTGCCACTCCAAAGTACTTATCACCTTTCCCGAACTGATTAACAGTTGTTTCTTCATCCGGGTTACTCATAAAATTTACATAACGTTTTAAGATTTCAGGATTGAATTCCAATGTATTTTTTATAAGCTTTCTATATTTATCGTTCTCTTCTTTCATCAGCATATGCATAAAGGCGCTGTTATAAACACGGTGCATTCCAAGTGAGCGTACAAAATATCCTTCCATTAACCAGAAAGCTTCTGCAAGAAGTAAAGTATTCGGCATTTCTTCGTTAATAGTATCAACCACTTCTCTCCAGAACTCAACGGGTATCTGTTTGTAAAACTCCTTTTTCGTCATGGAGTAATCTGAACGGGATGGAATAGCTCCGCCCGAGCCGGGTTCCGGATACCATAAACGTTGAAAATGTTTATGACTTAAAGTCATTGCAGCATCAAAGCGGATAATGGGTGTTTTTTGTGCTACATGTTTAATAACGTTTATAAGTGCGCTTCTTACTTCAGGGTTAAGCAAGTTTAACTGTGCAGTATCGTTCCATGGCATATTTGTACCATCATTACCGTGATATATATAAACCCTTTCCCCGGTTTGATTATCCTTTCTCTCTAACACAACTGCGGCATCTTCGTGGGTATAATATTTATCTTCAATTCTTATTTCAACTCTCTCATTATCGGAAAGATTATCACCGGTGAATGAATAATTATGAAAAGGTGGAATAGCAGTTCTTATAAAATATTCAGGTTTCTCAATCATCCATTTAGAATAAATTCCTGTGTGATTGGGCACCATATCACTCGCTAATCTAATGCCTCTTAGCCAGGCTCGATGTTTAAAATTATTAAATGCTTCTTCACCGCCGAGTTCCGCGGCAATTTCGTAGTCGTACAAAGAGTATGCAGACGCAGCGGCTTCGGGATTTCCCATCTTTTGTTTAATTTTTTTACTGGCATTGCTTCTTTCCCAGATCCCGATCATCCATAAAGCTGTGTAATTCCATTCTGCCAGTTGATCTAATTCCTGATCGGGAATTTCATCCAATCTTTTTATTTCGTATCCGTATTTTTCTGATAACTGATGCATCCAAACAAAAATATTTTTTGCTATCATCACTACATCAGACATCCAGTGAGTATCTTCTGTGAATTGTTCTGCTTCGGTTAAGGGGATTATAGGATCATCTTCAGATTTTTTCTTACCTATCGCTTTCAATTGTTCAATTTCGTGTTTGTAATCAGGAACGGGAGGAGTTGCTTTTTCACCACCTCCATGCTTAATAAATAATTTATAATCCTCCTTGATTAGATCAGTACCTTTCAGCAACTTGTTTAGGAGTTTGCTATCTAAAATTAAGCCCCACTCATTTTTTATAAACAGTAATTGTTCTTCCAGGTTATAAGGGTAAGCGGTAATTGGTTTGCGAAACATCGAAAATAAATGCAAACCCCCAATTCCTGTTGGTTTTTCATTATCAAAAAACTTTTCAGTTTTATTTATTAATTCTGTATAAGGGGAATTTTCTTTTAAGTTCTTATCTGAAAATAATTCATTTAACCGGTCAGCAGCCGGATTATTATTTTCGAAGTAAAGTACGATTAATTCTTCAAGAATTATTTCTCTGTTTGCTTTATTATTCGTTTTACCTTTTAAATATTCTTCTGATTTTATAATTCCTTTATATACATCAAGTGGAGGAAATTCAGTAACGAAACTGAGAAGTACTTTATTTAATCTCTCTTCCTTTAATGTTGAGGTCAGATATTCAATGCTTCTTTGGATTACACCCGGGTTCTCACTTTCAGCATATTGGTTTAGTAAATAGTGGTAAACTTCGTGCAATACTCCTAATGCATTAATTTCTCCGGTAGTGACTAACATATCATATGCGCCTTCACTTTTTCTAACATTATTAATCCTGGTAGAAATGTAACGTGCAGCCTGAGAGTTGGCAATAATTAAATTACCATTCAATGAATAAAATGATTCATCGAACTTATACTTGATCCTGGCAGATTTGGATATGTGGAAATCGTATTTTATCATATTTGATAATGTAAATTGAAATCAATAGAGATGAAAAATTCAAGATTATTGCAATTCACTTCATTATAAAAAATAATTGTAAAGATATTTCTAAAATACATTTATTATTAGATCAAATTAATAGTGTAATGCCAGGCTTGAACCAACCCAGGTTTTATTTTTATTAAAATCTACTCCCATCATTTTACCTTTACTCATTCTTACAAGATTATTTACAAGCAGCGGTTCTTCATCCCAAAAAAACATCATCCTTATTTCAACTTTAGAATATTCATCAGGTGTTTTAATTACAGGTGCATATTCAATTTTTTGCTGAAGTATGTAATTTTCAGGGTCTGTAATTGCTTCAAGCTTTTCTTTTGTAATATCAACATCAACTCCGTGTCCGGCAAAAGAAAAGAGAGGTTTTAGTACAAACCGGGTTAAATCATCCGGAACTGTATCTAAATTATTCAGAAAGAAACAATCCGGAACACATTCTCCTTTTAACATTGGCAATGAATACTTACTTATCAAATAAAACCAATTTGGATGAGGCACCCATTTTACATCTAATTCATCTCTAAAATCAAAGCTAAATGATACATTGTTTCGTTCCACTTCATCAAAAATTACCCGGTTATATATTCGTTCAATCGAAATTTTTTTATTAGCTTTTTGATAGTATAGTTTTTTACCTTCTTGTATTACATCAGAAATACTGACAGTTGTAATCCCGAATAATTCTTCAGTAGCACTAAAATCAATTCTTGTTTTTTGTTTTTCCGGTTGTATTTCTAATAAGATTACATTTTCCGGATTGGTATCTCCAACTATTATATTTCTTAGTTTTTGTTTATAGGTATCATCATCAAGAGAGCTAAAATACGGACTAAGATTATTATCGAGGTTATAATACTCATCAAAAAGTTTATGAAGATAGAATTGATAACTATAAACAGAAGGGAAACCCTGCAGCTCGATTAACTTTGGTGCATAATTACCATTAGCGTTCCTACAAATTGCAAAATCAATTTGAAGAAACTCAGGATGATTACTGGTGTTTGGCACTTCAAATTCTTTTGGGATTGCTTCCTGCGATTTAATTTTAAAATTATCACTCCGGATCTGTTCAAGTAAACCATTACATGCTATGATTATTTCGGATTTTAAATTATCAGGTAAGAAAATTGGTGTTTCTGCAACTCTAAAATCTACAGGATATTTTAGGATTGAATTTAAATCAGTTAAGAAATTATTATAGGTCTCTTGTTTAAACTCAGAATTAAATTTCTCTCGAAGATGAGGGATCATAAATTATTGTATCAAAACCTTGCTTAGTTCGTCAATAGCTTGATTTAAAAAATTTGGTATTACAGTTTTACGTGTGAGTCTAATTGCATTTGGTTCTTGTAAAATTTCTATCATTCGATGATATTTTTGCTTGCCGTATGTAGCTATAATTTGTTTCTTCTCTTCCGGCTTATTAAAATGGTAAAGCATACTTTCCGGATCTGCTTCAGGATGAAATTGAGCACCTGCAATCTCGCTGCTAATCCTTACAACAGCAATTGCTGGGTTATTCCCCCTGTTATCATCCACCATTTCGAACGATAAAATCTTTGCTCCAAGTTCTTCAATATTTTTTTTATTCGGATTGGTAACTTGATACTGCCTGATATCCGCTGCATAAAACGGATTTGATAACTCCTTCAGGATGGAATCATTTTCGCCTTCTTTTGTTTGGGTAAAAGGCATAACACCAAATGATTTCCAGTCTCGCTTACTTACTTCTCCGAATTCAAAAAATCTTGCCATCATTTGAAACGAATGACAGATAAAGAATATATATTTTTTTTTATCGCTGTAATTTTTGTTGTAATTATAAATTGCATCAATCAAATTAAAGTAATCTTTTTCCCATTTTGTTCCGTTACCATTAAACGGACTTCCCGGACCACCTGAGGAGATGTAAATATCGTAATCAAGATTAGGCACATCGCCTTTATACCTTGTTTCGTAAACATTATATGTTAGCTGAACATCCTTAAATTTATTTTGTGCATCCACAATAATTTCACGAATACAACGCATACCTTCATTGCGTTCATTATCATATAAATCAATTGTAGTTATTTTTATTTTTTGTTTTTCCATAATTATTGATTTTAGTTACCACTACAATTACTTTTTTACCGAAAGCCCTCTATGCGTTTCTTCAACAATATAGTCAACAACTTTTTTTAAATCGTTGGTGTCTTCAAACACTTTAAGCTGCCGGTCGGCACCGGTACCCATTTCAAGAATTTTTCTAATATAATTTACTTCTTCACGAGAATTTAAATCATCAACCACATCATCTACAAATTCGCAAAGCTCATTTGCCAACTGCTTAAATTCAACCTCTTTCTTTTTGCCGAAATCAATTAATCTGCCCTGAATTCCGTAACGTGCAGCTCTCCACTTATTCTCGGCAATAAGTGCTCTTCTGTACAGGCGGAATCCCAGGTTTTGTTTAATTAGCTTATGAAGTTTTGCAACTATTGCCTGAACAATTGCAGTGAGACAAACTGTTTCATCAATGCGCATGGGAATATCACACACGCGGAATTCGAGTGTTTTAAAAACGGGATGAGCTCTTATATCCCACCAGATTTTTTTCGCGCTGTCAATACATTTAGTTTTAATAAGAAGATTAACAAAGTTGTCATATTCAGCTATACTTCCAAAGTAATCAGGAATTCCCGTTCTTGGAAATCTATCAAAAACTTTACTTCGGTAAGATTTAAAACCTGTATTTCTTCCTAACCAGAATGGAGAGTTTGTTGAAAGTGCAAAAATATGCGGAAGAAAATATCTGGCAGCATTCATAATATGCAGTGCAGTTTCCCTGTCGTCAACACCAACATGAACGTGCAGCCCGAAGATCAGGTTTGCCCTTGCAACCTGCTGCATATCAGTAACGATTTCTTTATAATGCTGCTGATCGGTTATTTTCTGATCTTTCCAGTGTGAAAACGGATGCGTGCCGGCAGCTGCAATTGTTAAGCCGTTTTTTTTCGCAAGCTTTGATAATTTCATTCGTAAATCCGTAACCTGGTCACGGACATCGTGAATATTCCGGCAAATATCTGTTCCCATTTCAACAACAGATTGATGCATCTCAGGTTTCACCCTTTCTGCAAGGATCACTTTTCCATCTTCCAGAATTTCCTGAACACGTGAACGAAGCTCTCCCGTTTCAGGATCAACTATCTGAAATTCTTCTTCTACGCCTAATGTAAACAACCCCGGTTCAGTCATGTGTTTTTCTTTTTACTTAGTATGCTAATTCCTCATTATTGGCAAACTGGGTGATAAACCTGCCCCATGTTAAATTGTTTTGTCCCTTTATATGATACTTTGCTCTTCTTATTGCCATATTTGCAGCGGCTTCGACTATCCATTCAAAATTTTCCTCACCAATGGAACTAACTTCTGCATCAGGAGCAGGATTGCAGAAATCAATTGCATAAGCGATTCCATCCCTGATAGCAAGTTCAACTGTGTTGAAATCATAACCCAGTGCAATGTTAATATTAAGAACTGCCTCTACTAATTCTGCATATAACTTTTCTTCAATCTGCTTTGGGTTTTGAACATATCTTTTATGATGCGGTTCTTTAGGTTCATACCTCATTACACGAACAGCCGATCTATCCAGGCAGTAGCAGCGAAAGTATTCTGTAAAATCAATTTCTTCTTGCAGCATCATTACAAGTTGTCCTGTTTGATTATAAGATTTAAAAAAATCATCTTCATTTTCCAGCCGGTAAACATTTTTCCATCCACCGCCGGCAAATGGTTTAAAAAATGCAGGGAAGCCAATGTATTCAAAAATTGCTTCCCAATTGAACGGGTATGATAAATTTCTGAATGAATTTTCTTCGGTGTTATCAGGATGTTGATTAGAGGGCAGCAACACTGTTTTAGGCACAGCAACATTTATTTTAGTCATCAGTGAATTATTGAAGAATTTTTCATCAGCGCTCCACCAGAAAGGGTTATTTATTACGGCAGTTCCGCTAACAGCAGCATTTTTCAGGAATGCACGGTAAAACGGAACATCCTGTGAAATTCTGTCTATAATAACATCATAACCACAAGATTCTCCCTGGATGACCTTCTCTATTTTTACAAATTCTGCAATTATTGAAGCTACATTTTTTGAGTTCACTCGTTCTACAAATGCCGGTGGGAATGATTTTTCCTGTCCGAATAATATTCCTATCTTCTTCATGTTAAACCTATTTATTATTAAACTAATTTAATTATAAATTTTGAATTAAATCTGTAGAATTGCTTCATCTTAAGAAACAAAAGGCCGGATAAAGAATGATTGTTCGGAACGAAATTCTCAGAGAAAGCAATAATTTTGAGGAGTAAATATATTAAAAAAGAATATGTTATTCATATATTCTTTCCAAACGACTTAATAATAATTGTTGGATAATTGAAACATTCAGGTCTGTCTAAAATAAATTGACAATATATTAGAAAAAACAAAAAAAATCATAAGAGCTACCATACCTAATCATTGTAATACCAATTAGAATAACTCATCCCCCTTTAATTCCCCCTTCTCTTGCTAAGAGAAGAGCGGCAGGGGGTTGAGTTCTTTGATTTGGAAAGATGTTTAATTTTATATCAAAAGAGGAATATTTATTCAAACCTATAAATGTTTTGGTCAGATGTGGAAGCATTGTGAATTATTGACTCATTTTTCTATTTAATTGAATTTATATTTACTTAGGGGTATTTTTATTGTTCATCATGAAAGAAAGTATGCAGCAAACTCCTTTAATGGCACAATTTTTTAAGATCAAGGAAGCGAATCCCGATACAATCCTCCTTTTTCGTGTTGGTGATTTCTTTGAGACTTTTGATGAGGATGCAAAAACCGCATCAAAAATTTTGGGAATTACTCTGACCAAAAGATCAAATGGCGCTGCAGGCGAAGTTCCTCTCGCAGGATTTCCTCATCATGCAATTGATACTTATTTACCCAAACTCATACGTGCCGGGTTTAGGGTTGCTGTATGTGAACAGATGGAAAACCCTAAGTTTGCAAAAGGAATTGTTAAAAGGGAAGTAGTAGAAGTAGTTACTCCCGGGGTGACACTATCGGATAAATTGCTTGATCATAAAAAGAATAATTATCTATTAGCATTTTATATTAAAAATGAAATCGCCGGAATTTCATTTGCTGATATTTCCACCGGGGAATTTTACGCTTATGAAGTTATTGAATCCGACCTTCCACAACAGATCGAATCAATCAATCCTTCCGAAGTATTGATACAAAAGAAAGATAAAGATTATTTAATTCCATTGATCAATAAAATTAGTTCTTCAGTTTGTGTTACAAAGATAGATGATTGGATTTTTAATTATGAATATGCAAATGAACTTTTACTGATGCAGTTTAAAACAGTAAACCTTAAAGGTTTTGGTGTTGATCATCTTAATGAAGGTATAATTGCCGGCGGGGTAATATTAAGTTATCTGCAGGAAACACAAAAATCTAATCTGGCTCACCTTAACAGTATATCACTTTATAGTTATTCTGATTACATGATCCTTGATGCTTCAACAAGAAGAAATCTTGAAATAACTTTTACAATGCAGGATGGCGGCAGGGAAGGATCACTCGTTTCAATTCTGGATAAAACAAATACAGCAATGGGTGGAAGACTGATGAAGAAATGGGTTTCACGACCCTTACGTGATAAGGAATCAATCGAGAAAAGACAGGATAGTGTTGAGGAGCTGCTGAAAGAAAAATCTGTTCGGGAAAAACTGATAACAGAATTAAAAGAAATTGGTGATCTGGAAAGAATAATTGCACGAATAAGTACCGGAAGAGCAAACCCGCGGGAAGTAGTTGCATTAAAGTCATCATTAAAAAAAATTCCTTCTATTATTGAACTGTTAAAGAAATTAAAAGTTCAAACACTTAGCAGTATAAAAGAGAATCTAAATCCATTGGAAGAATTGGTTAATAAAATTCAAAGTTCAATTATAGATTTTCCGCCGGCAAGTATTAATGATGGCGGAATAATCAGAAGCGGACACAGCGAAGAATTAGACGAGTTAAGAGATATTGAATTCCACGGTAAGGATTGGATTGCGAAACTGCAAAAAACCGAAAGAGAAAAAACAGGTATCCCTTCTTTAAAGGTTAATTATAATAGGGTGTTCGGCTATTACATTGAAATAAGCAATGTACATAAAAATAAAATTCCGGAATCGTACGTAAGAAAACAAACTCTTGTAAACTCTGAAAGATATATAACACCTGAATTAAAAGAATATGAGGATAAAATATTAACCGCAGAAGAAAAAATATTTGAACTGGAATCTCAGCTTTTTAATGAGGTCAGGTTGATGGCGGCATCCGAGGTAATTGCAATTCAGCAAAATGCAAAAAACATAGCTATGCTGGATTGTTTTATTTCATTTGCGGTTTGTGCTGAAACATATAAATATATTAAACCAAAAATATCTGATGATACAAGATTGAATATTATCAAAGGAAGGCATCCCGTAGTTGAGCAAATACTTCCTCCCGGCGATAAGTTCACTCCTAATGATTGTGCAATGGATAATGATAATTGCCAGATTGTAATACTTACGGGACCGAATATGGCAGGAAAATCTGTGTTTCTTCGACAGGCGGGTTTAATTGTTTTAATGGCTCAGATGGGTTCGTTTATACCGGCTGAGAGTGCGGAGATTGGAATTGTTGACAGAGTTTTTACACGGGTTGGTGCAAGTGATAATATAGCCGCAGGTGAAAGTACATTCCTTGTTGAAATGCAGGAGGCAGCGAACATATTAAATAATGCAACGCCCAAAAGTTTAATTCTTTTAGATGAAATAGGGCGGGGGACCAGTACGTTCGATGGTATATCTATTGCGTGGGCAATTACAGAATATATTCATGAAAACAAAGATGTTGCTGCTAAAACCATTTTTGCAACTCACTATCACGAATTAAATGAAATGGCAGAAATTTATCCGAGGATCAAAAATTATAAAGTTGAGGTAAGAGAGTACGATGACAAAGTTATCTTTCTTCATAAAGTAAATCCCGGAAGAGCGGATCATAGTTACGGTATTCAGGTTGGACAAATGGCCGGACTCCCAAAGTTTGTAACAAATAGGGCAAAAGAAGTACTCACAAATCTCGAGAGTAAAGAACTTA